>JBAUHH010000334.1:0-26247 GCA_049680165.1 Pseudolabrys sp. | reverse complement strand
CATGGTGGTCGATGCGGCGGCGGAAGGCGCGGGCGCGCTCGCCGCCAGCATCGCCGCAGTGCTGACCGAACGCGGTCTCGGTGGCGACGATCCCGATCTGCGCCACCGGCTTGACCAGTTCCGCCGCGACCGCTCGCGCCGCGCCGAGGACGCGCGCGCGATGGTGACGCGGTGGGTTTCTTCTCTTCACCTCTCCCCTGGTGGGAGAGGCCGCCCGAGCAAAGCGAGGGCGGGTGAGGGGGACAGTAACGAAGACTCCCCCTCACCCAGCTCGCGGCTTCGCCGCTCGCCGCCCTCTCCCACAGGGGGAGAGGGCAAAGAAGCATCGTCTGCCGGTTCGCTGCTGGCGCTCGCCTATCCTGACCGCATCGCGAAGAACCGCGGCGGCGGCAACGGCGCGTTCTTGCTCGCCAACGGGCGCGGCGGCAACGTCGATCCGGCTTCTTCGCTGGCGCGCGAGCCGTTCCTCGCGGTTGCCGAACTGACCGGCGCGGCGGCGGCAAGCCGCATCGTGCTGGCGGCGCCGGTCACGCCGGACGAGATCAATGCGCGCTTTGGCGGAGAGATCGAGGACCGCGACCACATCACGTTCGACCGCGGATCGGCTTCGTTGCGCGCGCGCCGCAGCCGTCATCTCGGCGCGCTTGTCTTGAGTGAGCAGACGCGCGCGATCGCGCCCGATCTCGATACGGCCAGACTTCTTGCTGAGGGCATCGCCGCGCTCGGCATCGGCAGGCTGCCGTGGAGCAAGGCACAACTGCAATTGCGCAATCGCGTGTCGTTCCTGCGCCGCGCGGAAGGCGACGAGTGGCCGGATCTGTCGGACGAAGCGCTCGCGCGCAACGCCGCCGAATGGCTGGCGCCGTTCCTCACCGGCAAGACCGCACTGTCGCAAGTTCGCGCCGACGATCTCGCGTCGGCGCTCGACGCGCTGTTGCCGTGGAATTTGCGCAAGCGGCTCGACGCGGAAGCGCCGACGCACTTCACCGCGCCGTCCGGCTCGCATGTGCCGATCGACTATGAAGCGGAGGAGGGGCCGAAGCTCTCGATTCGCGTGCAGGAATTATTCGGCCTTGCACAGCATCCGGCCATCGCCGGCGGTCGCGTGCCGCTGGTGGTCGAACTGTTGTCGCCCGCGCACCGGCCGGTGCAGGTGACGCGCGATCTGCCCGGCTTCTGGCGCGGCAGCTATGCCGATGTGAAAGCCGAGATGAAAGGCCGCTATCCGAAGCACCCCTGGCCGGACAACCCACTCACTGCGCCGGCCACGCGCCGCACCAAGCGCCGGGGCGAATAGTTCGAATTGTCGGCATCGGCTTAACGTTCCGCTCACCATCAGCCGAAACGCAAGCGGCGCATTAATCCGGCCTTGAATGCCGGTCTGCTTGGATCGCCGCGCATTTCGCCGGAAATTCGTGCATGCGCAATTTTTTCATTCTCGCAGTCATGGTGATGGTGGGCGGCGGCTATCTCGCCAAATACGCCGACCGCTCGGTATCGCATCCTGCGAGCAACGTGGCGTCCGTCCAGCAGACCGCGCACGCGCCGAAATCCGACGCGGGATCGCGCAGCCTGACGCTGTCGAGTGACCGCAACGGTCACTTCGCGACCGAAGCTGAGGTTGACGGCCGCCGTCTCAGCTTCATCGTCGACACCGGCGCCTCGCTGGTGACGTTGCGCGAGTCTGACGCAGCGACGCTCGGCATCCGGCCGACGCCCGGCGACTACACAGAGAGCGTTGCGACCGCGAACGGCCACATCAAAGCGGCGCGCGCGCAGCTCAATCGGCTCGAGGTCGGCGATATCACCGTCTATGACGTCAGCGCCCTGGTGCTGCCCGACGAAGCGCTCGGCCAGAACCTGCTCGGCGTTTCCTTCCTGTCGCGGCTGCGGCGTTACGAATACGCCAACGGCCGTATGGTCCTCGAACAGTAGTTTCCGGCAAATTTCTGCACGAAAGGTGCAACGACAAGGGACCGCTTTGCCGGTATCCTGCGTTGGGTTATTGAGTTTGCCCGCCGAGCCCTTTCGAGGACCGATGTTTCCCAAGCCAAAGCCCGCGCTCTCCCCCAATACCTATGCCTACGAATCCACGCCGCTGGTGAAGCCGACCGGCTTCCGCGAATACGACGCGCGCTGGCTGCTGGAGAAAGAAATCAACCTCATGGGCGTGCAGGCGCTCGGCATGGGGCTCGGCACGCTGATCCGCGACATGGGCATCAAGCCGGAGATCGTCACCGGCCATGATTTCCGCAGCTATTCGGCCTCGGTGAAGATGGCGCTCATCTCCGGCCTGCTGGCAGCGGGCTGCAAGGTGTACGACATCGGGCTCGCGATCACGCCGATGGCGTATTTTGCGCAATTCGAGCTCGACGTGCCGTGCGTCGCGATGGTGACGGCCTCGCACAACGACAACGGCTGGACCGGCGTGAAGATGGGCGCCAACCGGCCTTTGACATTCGGCCCGGTCGAGATCAACCGGCTAAAGGAAATCGTGCTAGAGGCGAAGTTCGATCTCAAGGGCGGCGGCGCTTACGAGTTCGTGGAAAGTTTCCCCGAGCGCTACATCGCCGACCTGACCAAGCGGCCGAAACTCAAGCGCAAGCTCAAGGTGGTCGCGGCCTGCGGCAACGGCACGGCGGGCGCGTTCGCGCCGAAGGTTCTGGCGGCGGTGGGCTGCGAAGTTCTGCCGCTCGATTGCGAGCTCGATCACACCTTCCCGCGCTACAACCCGAACACCGAAGACATGAAGATGCTGCATGCCATGCGCGACGCGGTGCTGGTCGGCCGCGCGGATGTCGCGCTCGGCTTCGACGGCGACGGCGACCGCTGCGGCGTGGTGGACAACGAAGGCGAGGAGATCTTCGCCGACAAGGTCGGCGTGATGCTGGCGCGCGACATGTCGGCGCTGCACAAGAATGCGACCTTCGTCGTGGACGTGAAATCGACCGGCCTGTTCCTCACCGATCCGGTGCTCAAGCAGAACGGCGTCAAGGTCGATTACTGGAAGACAGGGCATTCCTACATCAAGCGCCGCGTGAACGAGTTGGGCGCGCTCGCCGGCTTCGAGAAATCCGGTCACTTCTTCTTCAACAAGCCGTTCGGCCGCGGCTATGACGACGGCATGATCTTCGCGCTCGCGGTCTGCGACATGCTCGACCGCAACCCGGACAAGAGCATGGCGGACCTGCGCCGCGCACTGCCGCAGACCTGGGGCTCGCCGACCATGTCGCCGCATTGCGACGACGAGAAGAAATACGCCGTGGTCGATGCGGTGGTGAAGCATTTCCAGGGCGCGAAGGCGAAGGGCGAGAAAGTCGCCGGTCAGCCCATCCGAGACCTGGTCACCGTCAACGGCGTGCGCGTGACGGTGGAAGACGGCACCTGGGGCCTGGTGCGCGCTTCCTCCAACAAGCCCGAGCTGGTGGTCGTGGTCGAAAGCCCGGCATCGGAAGCCCGCATGCGCGAGATGTTCAAGGCGGTGGACACGGTGCTGCGCACGCATCCGGAAGTCGGCGCGTACAACCAAACGATTTGATTTTGTGGCTCTCCCGGCCTCATGCTGAGGAGCGCCCGCGAGGGCGCGTCTCGAAGCATGGGCCGCCCCATCCTTCGAGACGGGCGCAAATGCGCCCTCCTCAGGATGAGGCGGATTGGATCTCATGCGCATTGCCATCATCGGTGCCGGCCCCGCCGGGCTTTACCTCGCTTACCTGATCAAGCGCCGCCGCGCGGACGCGGACGTTACCGTCGTGGAGCAGAATCCGGCCAATGCCACCTTCGGCTTTGGCGTGGTGTTCTCCGACCGCGCGCTGGAATTCCTGCGCGCGGACGATGAGGAGACGTACGCGGCGATCGCGCCGCAGATGGAGACGTGGGACGACATCACACTCGTGCACAAGAACGAGCGGGTCTTCATCGACGGCATCGGCTTTGCCGCCATCGGCCGCCTGAAGCTACTCCAGCTTTTGCAGGAACGGTTGCGGTCGGTCGGCGTCGCACCGGCCTACGAGCGCACGGTGACGTCGCTCGACGCACTCGACGACCACGATCTCGTCGTCGGCGCCGACGGCGTCAATTCGCTGGTGCGCAACACATTTGCGGACGAGTTCGGCGCCAGCGTTGTCGCGATGAACAACCGTTTCGCCTGGTTCGGCACCACCCGGGAATTCGACACGCTGACGCAGACGTTCCGCCACACGCCGATCGGCGAGTTCAATGCGCATCACTATCGCTACGCGCCGGGGCGCAGCACTTTCATCGTCGAAACCGATGAGGAAAGCTTCCGTCGCGCAGGGTTTGAGCGGATGGAGGAGGGCGACGCGCGGGCTTTCTGCGAGAAGATATTCGCCGATGCGCTCGGTGGGGCGCGACTCATTTCCAACAATTCGGTGTGGCGCCGCTTCCCGCAGGTTCACAATGCGCGCTGGCGTTACGGCAAGCATGTCCTGATCGGGGACGCGCTGCATACCGCGCATTTCTCCATTGGCTCCGGCACGCGGCTGGCGATGGAGGACGCCATCGCGCTCGATCGTGCGCTGGCCGAGCACAGCGACGACGTGAACGCGGCACTGGCGGCATTCGAGGCGGCACGGCGGCCGATCGTGGAGAAGCTCGTCGCCGGCGCCACCGCCAGCGCCGCCTGGTATGAGCGTTTTGCCGAGCACATGCAGCTTGCGCCGATGGAGTTCGCGATGAGCTATCTGACGCGCTCCGGCCGCGTCGACATCGAGCGCCTGCGCGCGCTTTCGCCGCAGTTTGTCGCGCGCTACGAGGCGGAAAAAACCTAGCCATACCAGGCCGATTTTGCCGCTTGACAGCCGGCATGTATTTAACCTATAGGTTATTTAACTGAGGGGCTAAATAGATGCCGTCCGATCGCCTGAACGATACCTTTGCAGCGCTGGCCGACCCGACCCGCCGGGCGATCCTGGCGCGGCTGGCGCTCGGGGAGACCTCCGTCTCCGAACTATCAAAACCCTTCGATATCAGCGGTCCTGCGATCTCCAAACACCTCAAGGTGCTGGAGAAGGCCGGCCTGATCACCCGGAGCCGCGAGGCGCAGATGAGGCCGTGCAAGATCGACCCGCAGGCGCTCAAGAGCGTCGACGAATGGCTTGAGCGCTACCGCCAGTTTTGGGAAGAGCGGCTGGATCGCCTCGACGTTTACCTGCGCAAATTGCAGGGCAAGGAAGAGAAGCCGGCGCGCAAGGAGAAGAAAAATGTCCGCAAGAAATAGCCTCGACCTCGAGAGCGATCCGAAGGTCATCGAAGGCATCCGCGTGCTCGACGCGCCACGCGCGCTGGTGTTCGCGGTCTTCACCGATCGCGCCTCGATCAATATGTAGCCGTATTGGCGGCCTAATTTTCAAACACCTGCAACGGAAAAACCGAGGAGGATAATCATGCAGATCGACCCTTATCTGTTCTTCGACGGACGCTGCGAAGAAGCCATCGGGTTCTACGCCAAAGCGGTAGGCGCCAAGACGGAGATGATGATGCGCTTCAAGGACAGCCCCGATAAAAGTATGCCTATCGCGCCCGGCCATGAAAATAAGGTGATGCACGCAAGTCTTCGCATTGGCGAAGCACGCGTTCTGGCCTCGGACGGTCACGCCAAAGGCAATCCGAAATTCGACGGGTTTTCGCTCGCAATCACTGCCAATGGCGAAGCGGATGCCGACCGCATGTTCAAGGCGCTCGGAGAAGGCGGCGAGGTTACGATGCCGCTGACCAAGACTTTCTTCTCGCCGAAGTTTGGCATGCTGAGAGACCGTTTCGGCGTCAACTGGATGATCCTGGTCGCGCAATAGCACGGAACCCGGTGTCACGGAGACGAGTGCAATGCAAACGACAATTCAGGCCGGTCTCAATTCCGGCAAAGCAACTTGGGCCGGGCGCATCATCAGCGGAATCGTCATCGCCTTCATGATTTTCGACGGCGGAATCCTGGCGATGGCCCTCGATTTTGTGACGAAGGGCATGGCGGAATTCGGCATCCCAGCCGACTTTGCGCGGCCACTCGGGATTGTCGCGCTGGTTTGCACCGCGCTCTATGCAGTTCCATCGACGTCGGTATTCGGCGCAATTCTTCTGACCGGATTCCTCGGCGGTGCCATTGCCACGCATCTGCACGGCGCAGATCCGCTAATGCCTCACGTGTTGATGGCGCTCGTCATCGGGCTGTTCGTGTGGGGCGGCCTTTGGCTGCGCAATCCGCGACTCCGCGCTCTTGTGCCGTTGCAGCAAGGTTGACGTTCAATTCGAGTGCCCAAAAAAGAAATCGTGGACGGAGGATCAGATGACGGCGACAACCAGCAAAGACTTCGTGATCTCGCGCGTGTTCGATGCGCCGCGCGATCTGGTGTGGAAGGCGTTCACCGAGCCGGAACGGATGAAGGAATGGTGGGGCCCGAAGGGTTTCACCGTGATCGCGTCCAAAATGGATTTCCAGGTCGGCGGCACGTACCACTACGGAATGAAGGCCCCGGACGGCACGCCGATGTGGGGCAAGTTCACCTATCGCGAGATCGTTGCGCCCGAGCGAATGGTTGTCGTCACTTCGTTTTCGGACGAGGCCGGCGGCATCACGCGCCATCCGATGGCCCCGACCTGGCCGCTGCAAATGCTTTCGGTCTTCACGTTCGAGGAACAGCCGGGCGGCAAGACCAGGTTCACGGTCCGCTGGTCGGCGCTCGAGGCGAGCGAGGAAGAGCAGAAGACCTTCGACACCTCGCACGACAACATGCGTCAGGGCTGGGGCGGAACCATGGATCAACTCGCCGCCTATCTTGCCAAGGCGAAGTAACGCGTAGCCTCAGGAGGTTGTGATGGCCTATGTCGATGGATTCATTATCCCGGTGCCGAAGAAGAAGCTCGCCGAGTACCGCCGCATGGCGAAGACGGCGGGGCGCGTCTGGCGCAGTCACGGCGCGCTCGAATTCCGCGAGAGCGTCGCCGACGACGTCAAGGTCGGGAAGCGCACGTCTTTCCCGCGCAGCGTCAAGCTCAGGCGCGACGAGACCGTGATCTTCTCGTGGATCGTGTACCGCTCGCGCGCCCATCGCGACCGGGTCAACGCCAAGGTGATGAAGGACAAGCGACTCGCCAAGATGATGACCGGGAAACCGCCGTTCGACGGCAAGCGCATGATCTATGGCGGGTTCAAGATCATTCTCGATGTCTAGTGCGGGCAATTCAGACCGGAGTTCGACCATGGCCGCAAAAGCAGAAACTGTGACGCTACCGAACGAGCGCACCGTGCATCTCACGCGCCTCTATGATGCGCCAGTCGCGCTTGTCTGGAAGGCGTGGACCGACCCGAAACACATGGCGCAATGGTGGGGCCCGAAGGGCTTCACCAATCCCGAGTGCGAGCTCGACGTGCGGCCGGGCGGGCGCATCTGGGTCGTGATGCACGGTCCGCGGGGCAGCGATTTCGACGCCGACTTTCCGATGTCGGGAACGTTCCACGAGATCGTTCCGCTCAAGCGGCTCGTGTTCACGGCGGTGGCCGAGGACAAGGACGGAAACCCGCAGCTCAAAGCGCACACGACGGTGACCTTCGAGAATGAGGGTGGCAAGACCAGGCTGACCGTGCTTGCCAAAGGCATCGGCATTACGCCGGCAGCGCCGCAAATGCTCGCGGGTATGGAGGCGGGCTGGAGCCAGAGCCTCGACAAACTCGAAGAGATGGTCGCGGGTTAGCGCCGCGCGGACATTGCATGCGGTCGCCCATGCAGCGCATCATCGGGCATGGGCGACTCACCTGCGCGTTTGATGCTGCGTGAGCTGGCGGGCGCGATGGCGCTCACCGCCGCGTTTGTTGTGCCGGCGGCCGCCCAGGACATCCGCGGCCTCGAAGTCTGCACTACCGAAAAGCAGATGGAGCGGCGCACCAGTTGCCTGCAAAGCAACGTCGAGTTCTTGCAGCAGGCACTGACCAAATCCGCGCGCGAGGCGCAGGAGAAATTCGCCGCCGCCAATCGCGAACTCGCGGCCGCCAAAGCGGAAATCGCGGCGCTGAAAGCCGCGCTAGAAAAAATCCGGACCGAGCTTGCGGAAATCAAGAAAGCCAAGACCGAAACCAAGCCGGGCGCGAAGCCCGCGCATTGAGCGGTGTCAGTCTTTCTCTTCCTTGAAGGTCTCGCGGAACTTGTGCGCGGGATAGACGCCGAGCACGGTCAATTCCTTGGAGAAGAAGGCGAGCTCCTCGAGCGCGAACACCAGCGCGCGGTCGTCGGGGTGGCCTTCGACGTCGGCATAGAATTGCGTGGCGAAGAAATTGCCGCCGACCATGTAGCTTTCCAGCTTGGTCATGTTGACGCCGTTGGTGGCGAAGCCGCCGAGCGCCTTGTAGAGCGCTGCCGGCACGTTGCGCACACGGAAGACGAAGGTGGTGATCACCCTGCCTTTTCCGGGCGCGGCCCATTTCTTTTCGCGCGAGAGCACGACGAAGCGCGTGGTCGAATGCGATTCGTCCTCGACGTCTTCCTTCAGGATTTGCAAGCCGTAGATCTCGGCGGCGAGCCGCGACGCGATGGCCGCGCGGCTGTGGTCGCCGCGCTCGGCCACCTCGCGCGCTGAGCCCGCCGTATCGGCGGCGACGATCGGCTTGAGCTTGAGCTCGCGGATGACGTTGCGGCATTGGCCGAGTGCCATGACGTGGCTCTCGACCGTCTTGATCGTCTTCAGGGTTGCGCCCTTCGGCGCCATCAACTGATTACGGATCGGCAGGAACCACTCGGCGATGATGTGAAAGCCGGACGTCGGCATCAGATGATGAATGTCGGCCACGCGGCCGGCGATCGAATTCTCGATCGGGATCATGCCGAGGTCGACGTCGCTATTGGCGAGCGCGGAAAAGGCGTCCTCGAAGGTCGGGCAAGGCACCGGCTCGTGGTCGGGATAGGCTTCGTGGCAGGCGATATGCGAATTCGCCCCGGGCTCCCCCTGAAAAATGATCTTCTTTTTGGCCATGTCCGTTGCCTCCGCCCGATCCGTTACGCGGGCGGGCGGCGTCGAGTCAACCGGCGAGCATCGCGCGCGCCTTGACGAGATCGGCGGGCGTATCGACGCCGAGCGGCACGCTTTTGACGATGGCGACATCGATGCGCATGCCGGCATCGAGCGCGCGCAATTGCTCAAGCTTCTCGCGCTGTTCGTTAACGGACGGCGGCAATTTGACGAAGCGCTCCAGCGCGGCGCGGCGGTAAGCATAAAGCCCGATGTGATGATAATGCGGGCCAGGACCGTCCGCGCCGGCGCGACTGAATCGCAGCGCACGAAGACGGCCAGGTGAAATCGGGGAGCCTGAGACCTTCACCACGTTCGGATTGGTGCGCTCCTCGGGCGCTTTGATCTCGGCGGCAAGCGTCGCGATATCGACCGCGCCATCCGAGAGCGGCGAGAGCGCAACGGCGATGTCAGCGGGCTCGATGGTCGGCAGATCGCCCTGCACATTGACCACGATGTCGAACCGGCGCTCAGGGTCGAGCGCCTGTAGCGCTTCGAAAATCCGGTCCGAACCCGATGCGTGATCGCTGCGCGTCATCAGCGCGCGGCCGCCGGACTTTTCCACCGCCGCGACGACCGCTTCGGAGTCGGCGGCCACCACGACGTCGCCAATGCCGGCTGCGGCAGCGCGCCGCACCACGTGCACGATCATGGCTTGGCCCGCGATGTCGATCAGTGGCTTGCCCGGCAAGCGGGTCGAGGCCATGCGGGCCGGGATCAGGATGATGGCGTCGGGCATCGGTTTGGCTCGTCCAGGGCCGCGGCCGACATGGACGCCGACATGGACGAATGTCGCACAGGCGCGCTGCTTATACGGGTTGCCAGAGGGGAGGCAAACCGGTATCTGTCCGGCGCCGCCCGCGCGCTGGTGGCATTCCGTCCCCCCGCCTCCGCCCCGTCTCGGGAGCCGCATTTCGATGAATTCCTTCGAACTCAACAAGGTCCTTGGCGCCATTCTCGGCTGCTGCCTGATCACGCTCGCGCTCAACATTACCGCCGGCGCCATCTTCTCTCCGGAAAAACCGGCGAAGCCCGGCTACCAGATCGCCGTCAAGGAAGCGGCGGGCGGCGGCAAGGCCGAGGCCCCGAAGCCGAGCCAGCCGATCGAAGTGCTGCTCGCCAGCGCGTCAGTTGACAAAGGCAAGCAAACCGCCAGGCAATGTCAGGCCTGCCACACCTTCGAGAAGGGCGGCCCGAACCGCATCGGCCCCAATCTGTGGGGCATCGTTGACAGTCCGCGTGGCGAAGATCGCGGCGGCTTCGCGTTCTCCGATGCCATGAAGAAAAAAGGCGGCAAGTGGACGTTCGATGAGCTCAACAAATTTCTGGCTCATCCGCAGGGCTATATTCCTGGAACGAAAATGACGTTCGCCGGCCTGCCGCGCGATAGCCAGCGCGCCGACGTCATCGATTTCCTGCACACGCTTGCCGACAATCCGGTGCCGCTGCCGAAGGCGGCCGAGAACAAGCCGGCCGCACCGGCAGGTGGTGCGCCGCAGCCGCCGGAGCAGAAGCCTGCTGCGCAACCAGCTCCGGCGGGCCAGGCGCCCAAAAAGTAGCAGCGGCATCGCAAATCAGAGTCAACGCGGCCGGGCTGACACGCCCGGCCGTTTCGTTTGGGACATCCCGCCCACAGGAATGTGACCGCTGAAACGCTAAATGCGGCCGCCTTGCCGTGAAAGCGGGACGAAAAACGGACATAATCGGCGGTAATGGCGTTGTAACGCCGGAGCTTTCTGCATGACACTGTCCCGCCGAACTGTTCTTCGTAGCGCCGCCGCGGCGCTCGCCGTGCCGGCGCTCGGAACAATCGGTCCGCTGCCGCTTCCCGCCGCCGCGCAGGAGCGCAAATGGAAGCACGGGCTCTCGCTGTTCGGCGAGCCGGGCTATCCGGCCGACTTCAAGAACTTCAAGTACGTCAACGCCGCGGCGCCCAAGGGCGGCACGGTGCGGCTGATCGCCTTCGGCACCTACGACAATTTCAATTCGGTGATCAGCGGCGTGAAGGGCAACATCGCCAACGGCGTCGACCTGGTGACCGAGACATTGATGACGCCGGCGCTCGACGAGGTCTCGACCGAGTACGGTCTGCTGGCGGAATCGGTCAGCCATCCCGACGATCATTCCTCCGTCACGTATCGCTTGCGCGCGGCCGCACGCTGGCAGGATGACAAGCCGGTGACGCCCGAAGACGTCATCTTCTCGTTCGACACATCCAAGAAAAACAGTCCGCAACTCGCCGCCTACTACCGGCACGTGACCAAGGCGGAAAAAACCGGCGAGCGCGAGATCACCTTTACGTTCGACGGTCCGGGAAACCGCGAACTGCCGCACATCGTCGGCCAGCTCACGATATTGCCGAAGCACTGGTGGGAGGGCGCCGACAAGTCCGGCAAGAAGCGCGACGTCACTCAGACGACGCTCGAGCCGCCGCTCGGGTCCGGACCGTACCGCATCAAGGACTTCACGCCCGGGCGTTCGATTGCTTACGAACTAGTCAAGGACTACTGGGGCGACAAGCTCAACGTCAGCGTCGGCACCAACAATTTCGAACAGATCCGCTACGAGTATTTCCGCGACTCCACCGTCGCGCTGGAAGCGTTCAAGGCCGATCAGGTCGATTGGCGCACCGAGAACAGCGCGAAGAGCTGGGCGACAGCCTATGATTTTCCGGCGGTGAAGGAAAAGCGCGTCCTGCTCGAGGAATTTCCGATCAACAATGTCGGCGTGATGCAGGCCTTCGCCTTCAACATCCGGCGCGACAAGTTCAAGGACCCACTGGTGCGGCGCGCGTTCAATTTCGCGTTCGACTTCGAGGAGATGAACAAGCAGATCTTCTTCGGCCAGTACAAGCGCGTCGCCAGCTATTTCGAGGGCACCGAGCTTGCCTGTTCGGGGATTCCTGCGGGCAAGGAGCTGGAAATTCTGGAAGCCGTGCGCAGCGAAGTGCCGGCCGATCTGTTTATCAAACCCTACACCAATCCGGTCGGCGGCAATCCGCAGAACGTGCGCAACAATCTGCGCGAGGGGCTCGGGCTTTTGCGCAAGGCCGGCTACGAGGTGCAGAACACCAAGCTCGTCAACACCAAAACCGGCGAGCAAATGGCGGTCGAGCTCCTGGTTTCCGAACCGGCTTTCGAACGCGTGATGCTGTTCTACAAGCCGTCGCTGGAGCGCATGGGCATTACCGTTGCGGTGCGCACGGTCGACAGCGCGCAATACGAAAACCGCATGCGGCAGTGGGATTTCGACATCATCATCGCGTCATGGGGCGAGTCGCTCTCGCCCGGCAACGAGCAGCGCGGCTTCTGGGGCTCGGCAGCCGCCGATCAGCCCGGCTCGCGCAACCTGGTCGGCATCAAGAATCCGGCGGTCGACAAGTTGATCGACCGCGTCATCTTCGCGAAAGACCGCGACGATCTCGTCGCCGCCACACATGCGCTCGACCGCGTGCTGCTGTGGAATTTCTACGTCGTGCCGCAATGGACTTACGGCAAGGTGCGCAGCGCCCGCTGGGACCGGTTCAGCCATCCGGAGACGTTGCCGAAATATGGCATGTCCGGTTTCCCGACCGTCTGGTGGTGGGACGCGCAAAGGGCCGCCAAGGTGCAGCAGCGATCGTGATTACGCGCCGCCAGGCACTGATCTTGCCGGCCGGCGCAATCGCCGCCGCTAATTTTATTTCACTCACACGCGCGCAGGATGCCGAGCGCCACGGCATGTCGGCGTTCGGCGACCTGAAATATCCGGCAGACTTCCAGCACTTCAGTTACGTCGATCCGCATGCGCCGAAAGGCGGTCGTTATTCGGAAGTGGTGTCGAGCCGCACCTACAATGGTTCGTTTCTCACCTTCAACTCGCTCAACGGCTATATCCTGAAGGGGAATGGCGCGTTCGGCATGGACAATACGTTCGCCACCCTGATGACGCGATCGGGGGACGAGCCGGACGCCATGTACGGTCTCGCCGCGCGCGCGGTGCGCGTTGCCACCGACGGTCTGACCTATCAATTCCTGCTGCGGCCGGAGGCGAAATTCCATGACGGCACGCCGCTGACCGCGCACGACGTTGCGTTCACGCTCGCGACCCTGAAGGAGAAGGGCCACCCACTTATCACGCAGCTGTTGCGCGATTTCAAAGGCGCCGAGGCGGATGACGATCACACGGTGACCGTGCGGTTCGCCGAAAAACGCGCGCGCGACGTGCCGTTGTTCATCGCCGGCCTGCCGATCTTCTCGCGCGCGTACTACACGCAGAAGAAATTCGACGAGTCGACGCTCGATATTCCGCTCGGCAGCGGCGCCTATAAAGTCGGGAATTTCGAAGTTGGGCACTTCATCGAATACCAGCGCGTGAAGGACTGGTGGGGCGCGGATCTGCCGGTGACGCGCGGGCAGAACAATTTCGACGTCGTGCGCTACGAATATTATCGCGACCGTGACGTCGCCTTCGAAGGCTTTACGGCCGGCAACTATCTGTTCCGCGAGGAATCCACCTCCCGGACATGGGCGACGCGCTACGACTTTCCCGCGTTCAAGGATGGCCGCGTCAAGCGCGCCGTCATTCCGGACGACACGCCGTCCGGCGCGCAGGGCTGGTTCATCAACACGCGCCGTCCGCAATTCAAGGATGCTCGCGTGCGCGAAGCGTTGATCGATGCCTTCGATTTCGAGTGGACGAACAAGACCGTGATGTACGGCTCGTACGATCGGACGGTGTCGATTTTCCAGAATTCGCCGCTGATGGCGAAAGGCAAGCCTGATGCTGACGAGCTCACGCTGCTGGAGCCGTTTCGCGGCAAGGTGCCGGACGAAGTTTTCGGCGAGGTCTACCTGCCGCCCGTCACGGACGGGACCGGGCGGGATCGGACCGCGCTGCATAGGGCGGCAGCGTTGCTCACCGCGGCCGGCTGCTCGATCAAGAACGGCAAACGCGTGCTGCCGGACGGCAAGCCGATCATCATCGAATTCCTTCTCGACGAGCCGGTCGTCCAGCCGCATCATCTGCCCTATATCCGAAATCTGGGAATTCTGGGCATCGACGCCACCATGCGTCTCGTCGACCCGGTGCAGTATCGCCGCCGCCTGGACGATTTCGACTTCGACATCACCATCGAGCGCATGAGCTTTTCGTCGACGCCGGGCGACTCGCTGCGGGCGTATCTGTCCTCGCAGGCCGCGGCGATCAAAGGCTCGCAGAATCTCGCCGGCATCGCCGATCCGGCGATCGACGCGTTGATCGACAAGATCATCGCGGCAAAGACTCGCGGCGAACTTACGGCCGCCTGCCGCGCGCTCGACCGCGTCGTGCGCGCGGGGCGTTACTGGATTCCGCAGTGGTACAAAGCGACGCACTGGATCGCCTATTGGGATGTGTTCGGGTTCCCGCCACAGAAGCCGCGCTATTTCCGCGGCATTCCGGAAACCTGGTGGTACGACGGCGCCAGGGCGGCGAAAATCGGGAAGTGACGCCGCAAGGTGACGGGACGGAAATAACACGCTAACAGGCTGACATGAGCGCCTACCTGATCCGTCGTTTGCTGTTCATGGTGCCGACCATACTCGGCATCTTGCTGGTGGCGTTCGTCGTGGTGCAATTCGCGCCTGGGGGCCCGGTCGAGCAGGTGATCGCGAAGCTTAGCGGTTCCGACACCGGCGCCACTTCGCGCATCTCGGGCTCGCCCGGCGGCGACTTTGGCTCCCGCGGCATGGTGCAGGGCGGCTCGCAAGCGGACGCCGTCAGCTCCAAATATCGCGGTGCGCAGGGGCTCGATCCGGAATTCATCAAGAGTCTGGAAAAGCAGTTCGGCTTCGACAAACCGGCTTACGAACGCTTTCTCCTGATGCTGTGGAATTATTCGCGGTTCGATTTTGGCAAGAGCTATTTCCGCGACGTCAGCGTCTTGCAGCTCATCAAGGAAAAGCTGCCAGTGTCGATCTCGCTCGGCATCTGGATGACGCTGCTGACCTACCTGATCTCGATCCCGCTCGGCGTGCGCAAGGCGGTCGAGGACGGCTCGCGCTTCGACGTCTGGACTTCCGGCGTGATCATCGTCGGCTACGCCATCCCTGGGTTTCTGTTCGCGATCCTGCTGATCATCCTGTTCGCCGGCGGCTCGTTCTTCGACTGGTTTCCCTTGCGCGGGCTGGTGTCGGAGAACTGGTCGCAACTGCCGTGGTGGCAGAAGATCTTCGATTATTTCTGGCATCTCACTCTGCCGATAATTTCGATGGCGTTGTCGGCCTTCGCGACCATGACGTTGCTCACCAAGAATTCGTTCCTCGACGAAATCCGCAAGCAATATGTGCTCACCGCGCGCGCCAAGGGCTGCACCAGCAACCGCGTGCTGTACGGCCATGTCTTCCGCAACGCGATGCTGATCGTGATCGCCGGCTTTCCCGGCGCCTTCGTGCATGCGTTCTTTACCGGCTCGCTGCTGATCGAGACGATCTTCTCGCTCGACGGCCTGGGATTGCTCGGCTTCGAGAGCGTGCTCAACCGCGACTACCCGGTGGTGTTCGCCACGCTCTTTATCTTCTCGCTTGTCGGCCTGGTGGTGAACCTGATCTCCGATCTCACCTACACGTTCGTTGATCCGCGCATCGATTTCGAGACGCGGGAGGTCTGAGTGGACGTCCGCACCGGCATCAAGGTTGACGAGACGACCGCGGTTGGGCCCGGCGGATTGGCTGTGCCGCCGGAGCGGCGCCTGATCGCGATCTCGCCGCTTAATCGGCGGCGCTGGGAAAACTTCAAGGTCAACCGGCGCGGCTACTGGTCGCTGTGGGTCTTCATGATCCTGTTCGTGCTTTCGCTGTTCGCCGAAGTGATCGCCAACGACAAGCCGATCTACATTCACGTCAACGGCCAATGGTTCTTCCCAGTGTTCGTAACTTATCCCGACACCGCGTTCAGCAAGCAGCAGGATCCGAATTTGTTCGGGACCGCGGCCGACTATCGCGATCCGTACCTGCTCGATCTGATTGCAAAGGAAGGCGGCACCATGACCTGGCCGCCGATCCGCTTTTCCTACAACACGCAGGTGAGCAAGCCGCCGTCGCCGTTCCCGTCGAAGCCGACATGGATGCTCAACGACAAGGATTGCGAATTCGCCGCCACGCATAATTTCACGAAATGTGGCGAGCTTGAATACAATTGGCTCGGCACCGACGACGGCGGCCGCGATGTGGTGGCGCGGCTGATCTACGGCTTCCGCATCTCGGTGCTGTTCGGGCTCACGCTCACAATCATTTCGTCGTTTCTTGGCGTCGCTGCCGGCGCGGTGCAGGGCTATTTCGGCGGCTGGACCGATCTCCTGTTCCAGCGTTTCATCGAAATCTGGACGTCGATCCCCTCGCTTTATCTTCTGCTGATTATTTCATCCGTACTGGTGCCGGGCTTCTTCGTGCTGCTTGGCATATTGCTGCTGTTCTCCTGGGTGTCGCTGGTCGGCCTGGTGCGCGCGGAATTCCTGCGCGGGCGCAATTTCGAATACGTCCAGGCAGCGCGCGCGCTCGGCGTCTCGAACGCCCTGATCATATTCCGCCATCTGCTGCCGAACGCGATGGTCGCGACGATGACGTTCCTGCCGTTCATCCTGTCGTCGTCGGTAATGACGTTGACCGCGCTCGACTTCCTCGGCTTCGGTCTGCCGCCGGGCTCGCCGTCGCTCGGTGAACTGCTCAGCCAAGGCAAGGCCAACGTGCAGGCGCCGTGGCTGGGCCTCACCGGCTTCTTTTCCCTGGCGATCATGTTGTCGCTGCTCATCTTCATCGGCGAAGCGGTGCGCGACGCCTTCGATCCGCGCAAGACCTTCAGGTGATCCGTATGGCCGCTTCCGCCGACAAGCTGCTTTCCATCCGCGACCTCTCCGTCGCGTTCGGGCAGGGCGCGCGCGAAGTGCTGGCGGTCGATCGCGTGTCATTCGATGTCGGTAAAGGAGAGACAGTGGCGCTGGTCGGCGAATCCGGCTCCGGCAAATCCGTCACCGCGCTCTCGATCATGAAGCTGCTGCCCTATCCGTCGGCGCATCATCCGTCCGGGTCGGTGGTGTTCAAAGGCGAGGAGTTGCTGACGCTGTCGGAATCGAAAATCCGGCATGTGCGCGGCAACGACATCACCATTGTTTTTCAGGAGCCGATGACGTCGCTTAATCCGCTGCACACGATCGAAAAGCAATTGGCGGAAATCCTTATGCTGCATCAAGGCGTTACCGGCGACGCGGCGCGCGCGCGGATCGTCGATCTGCTCGGCCAGGTCGGCATCCCAGATCCCGCCAGCCGGCTTGGCGCCTATCCGCACCAGCTTTCCGGTGGCCAGCGCCAGCGCGTGATGATCGCAATGGCGCTCGCCAACGAGCCCGACCTTCTCATTGCCGATGAGCCGACGACGGCCCTCGACGTCACCGTGCAGGCGCAAATCCTGAAATTGCTGAAGGATACTCAACGGCGTATGGGCATGTCGCTGTTGTTCATCACCCACGACCTCGGCATCGTGCGCAAGCTCGCGGATCGCGTGTGCGTGATGAGCAAGGGCCACATTGTCGAGCAGGGCCCGGTCGAGCGTGTGTTCACCGCGCCCGAGCATCCCTATACGAAACAGTTGCTCGCCGCCGAGCCGAAGCCAGATCCGGCGCCACCGCGCCCGGATGCGCCCGTGATCGTGCAGACTGACGATTTGAAAGTCTGGTTTCCCATCAAGCGCGGCGTGCTGCGCAAGGTCGTCGGCCACATCAAGGCGGTGGACGGCGTCAGCGTGCAATTGCGCAAAGGCGAGACGCTCGGCGTGGTCGGCGAGTCAGGTTCGGGCAAGACCACATTGGGCCTCGCGATTTTGCGCCTGATTTCATCGAACGGCCCGATCGTTTTCCTCGGCAAGACGATTCAAGGCTTGAAGTTCAAGGAGATGCGGCCGATCCGGCAGGACATGCAGATCGTGTTTCAGGATCCGTACGGCTCGCTGTCCCCGCGCATGTCGGTGTCCGACATTATCGAGGAAGGCCTGTGGGTGCATCACCCGAAGATGAAAGCGGCCGAACGCGAAAGCCGTGTGATGGCAGCGCTCAAGGATGTCGGGTTGGATCCGGAAACGAAAGACAGATATCCGCACGAATTTTCCGGAGGACAGCGGCAACGCATTGCTCTGGCCCGAGCAATCGTGCTCGAGCCGACATTCGTGGTGCTCGACGAGCCGACCAGCGCGTTGGACATGCTCATACAAGCCCAGATGGTCGACCTTCTACGGGACCTTCAGAAGCGCCGAGACCTGACGTACATGTTCATCTCGCACGATCTACGAGTGGTGGCGGCGCTCGCGAGCCGCTTGCTCGTCCTGCGCCACGGCAAGGTGGTGGAGGAGGGCGCGGCGGCCGATTTGTTCAAGGCGCCGAAGAGCGACTACACCCGCGCGCTGCTCGCTGCCGCCTTCAAGATGGAAACCGCGCCCGAAGGTGTGGTGGCGTAATAGGCCTACAAACGCTTCACGCTGGTGACCTCGCCGCCCGCCGTGCGGATGCGGGCGATGGCCTCGCGCGCCGGCTCGACCGCCACCGCCATGTGATGCGCATTGGCGTGCAGGAGTTTGTTGCCGTCGCACGCAATCGCGACATGGCCTTTCCAGAACAACAGGTCGCCGCGCTTCAAATCCGACATCGGCGACAGCCGTCCAAGCGCCAGCTCCTGCATGTCGCTGTCGCGCGGGCAGGCGACGCCGGCCGCTTGCAGCGCGATCTGCACCAGCCCGGAGCAGTCGAGCCCGAACGTGGTCTTGCCGCCCCACAGATAAGGCGTGCCGATGAAACGCTCCGCGACCGCGACGAAATCGGCTTCCTTCGCCTTGAGCGGCGCAAGGTGCACCGTCGGCAGATGCAGGCCCGCGGCAGTGACCGCGAAGCGCTCGTCCTGCCGCACGATGGCCACGCGTGCGCCGAACGGCAATGCGGCAAGCGGCGGCAGCTTGATGTCGGGCCCGGGAAATCCGAGCGTGCGCGTCGCCGCCACCTTGTGCGTCGGCGCGGTGCCGACCGGATCGAGCGCGCCGGCCGACAGCCAGCCGACATAGCCGTCGGTCTCGAGCTGGCCCCAGGCCCAGCCTTCGTCGGTCGTCTCGTAAACGGTGATGCGTTCGCCCATCAGCGCTTCGGTATCGAGCCGTGCATCGTGCGCCGGCCGTCGGCGCATGCCGATCTGCGGCTCGACCACCTGCCGGAACGTGCCTTCGACGAATTTTCTGGCCTCGACCTGTCCTTGCAGGTGCTTGGCCGCGAGCTCAGGCCGGAACGGATTGATGCGGGGATCGAGCGCGACCATGGTCAGCCGTATTTCTCCGCGATCAGCGCATGCAGCGCGCGCGCCGTCTGGCATTCGCCGCCTTCCGGCCGGCCCGGCTTGGCGGACGGCGTCCAGGCGAAGATATCGAAATGCACCCAGGCCTTGGCATTGCCCACGAACCGGCGCAGGAACAGCGCCGCGGTGATCGCGCCGCCCTGGCCGCCGAAGCTCACATTGTTGAGGTCGGCCACTTTGGAATCGATCATCTGGTCGTAAGGCCGCCACAGCGGCAGCCGCCACACCGGATCGTTCTCCGCCGCGCCATGCCGCATGAGATCGGCCGCGATCGCGTCGCTGTCGGTGAAGAACGGCGGCACGTCCGGGCCGAGCGCGACACGGGCCGCGCCGGTGAGCGTGGCGAAATCGACGATCAGCTCGGGCTTCTCTTCGTCGGCGAGCGCCAGCGCGTCGGCAAGAATGAGCCGGCCCTCGGCGTCAGTGTTGCCGATCTCCACGGTAAGCCCCTTGCGTGAGCGGTAGATGTCGCGCGGACGGAAGCTGGTGCCCGACGTTGCGTTCTCCACGGCCGGGATCAAAACGCGCAGCCGGATTTTGGCTTTGCGCGCGATCAGCATGTGCGCCAGCGCCAGCGCGGTCGCGGCGCCGCCCATGTCCTTCTTCATGTTGAGCATGCCGGCGTCGTTTTTCATGTCGAGGCCGCCGGTATCGAAGCACACGCCCTTGCCGACCAGCGTGATCTTCGGATCGCTGGTCTTGCCCCAGGTGATGTCGATCAGGCGCGGCGCGCGGGGTGAGCTGGAGCCGACCGCCTGCACCAGCGGAAAATTCCTGGCGAGCTCGTCGCCGGCGATGACGCGCATGGTCGCGCCATGCGTCTTCGTCAGTTGCCGCGCAGCCGCTTCCAGCTCGGCTGGTCCCATGTCGTTTGACGGCGTGTTGATGAGATCGCGCGCCAGCGTCATGCCTTCGACGATGCGGGTGAGCTCGTTTCCGTCGACGCCGTCCGGCACCACCAGCTTTATGGCGCGGTCCTGCGCTTTGCGGTAGCGGCCGTATTGGTAGGCGCCGAGCGCGATGGCGAGCGCGGCGAGGCGCGCATCGTGCGGTGCACTGGCAAAGCGATAGGTGCCGGCCGGCAGCAGGCCAGCGAGAATGCCGGGCCGAAACATATCCCTGGCCGGATCGTCGGCGGCTTCGAGGCCGAACAGCACGCCGGCGAGTTTCCCGTCGGCGCCGGAGAGCAGCAGATGGCGGCCGGCTTTCGGCTCGAAGCCGGCATTGCGCGCAAACGCGCGCTCGTGGCTGTCGAGCCTCTTCAGCACCGCGTCGTGAGTCGCCGCGGTGACAAACCAGATCGGCACGGCATTGGCGGCCTGTCCGCCGCTCGCAAAAATCGGATGCATGATTACTCCGCGGCGTCGCGCATGGACGGCTTGAGCGTGTAGCCATCGCGCGTTTGCGGCAATTTCCAGCCCAGCATCTTGGAGGCGACCAGCGTGCGCAGCACTTGCGCGGTGCCGCCGCCGATCGTGAACATGCGCACGTCGCGTGCCATGCGTTCAAGCGGCAGGTCGCGCGAATAGCCGCGCGCGCCGAAGAATTGCAGCGCGTCGTTGACGATCCTGATCGCGGTCTCGGCGGCATGGATTTTCGCCTGCGCCGCCAGCATCGGATCGGGGAAGGGGCTGCCGTCAGGCCCGCGCGAGCGCGCCGCCGCGTAGAGCATCAGGCGCGAGGCGGTGAGCTGCGTCTGCATGTCGGCGAGCATCCATTGCAGGCCCTGGAATTCGCCGATCGGGCGGCCGAATTGCTCGCGGGTCTTGGCCCAATCCAGCGCCAACTCGAGCGCGCCGGCGGCGACGCCCATGGCCACGGTGCCTGCGCCAACACGCTGGCTGTTGTAGGCGTTCATCAGCTCGGCGAAGCCGCGCCGGAAGCCGGACGGCGGCATCACCGCCATCGAAGCCGGCACTTCCATGTTCTCGAAGGCGAGCTCGCCTTCCGGCATGCCGCGCAGACCCATGGTCTGCTCGCGGCGCACCACCCGCAGGCCTTTTGTCTCGTCGCGCACGGCGAGAAAGCCGCCGACGCCCATTTCGCCGCCGCGTTCGTCGAACACGCGCGCGAAAACAAGATGCAGCTTCGAGACACCGCCGCCGGTGATCCAGTGCTTGCGGCCGTTGATGACGAATTTGCCGCCGCGCTTGTCGGCGCGCGTGGTCATGGCCATGGCGTCCGAGCCGGCGTCCGGTTCGGTGATGCAGATCGCGGGCTTGTCGCCGGCGAGTACCAGCCGGGCAGCGAGACGTTTCTGCTCGTCGCTGCCGTACGCCATTACGGTCGAGATCGCGCCCATGTTGGTTTCGACCACGATGCGCGAGGTCACCGTGCAGGCCTTCGCCATTTCCTCGGCCACCAGCACGGCGTCGAGGAAGGAACGACCCTGTCCGCCCAGCACCTTCGGAATGGTCATGCCGGTGAAGCCGGCCTCGGACAGTGCTTTGACGATGTCCCAGGGGTACTGCTCGTCGCGGTCGATTGCCGCGGCGCGGGGGCGCACGACCCGGTCGGCAAAGGCGCGGGCGCGCGCCTGTAGTTCCAGCTCGTTGGGGGTGAGGCCCAGGTCCATCGGCGGTTCTCGGACGCCCAGACTACATGATTTTACAAGTTAACCAGCCGTTAGGGTTAACGTTTTATTGCTCGGGGAATCCCGCTGGATACCTGCCGCCGGATGTCCATGCCTTTCACCCGTGCTCACGCCGCCCGCCTGCTTGCCTCAGCCGCCGTTGCGGCGGTTCTGGCCGCGCCTGTCGGCGGATGCACGACGACCGGCGACAGCATCACCGGCTCGCTCGGCTCGACCGAGCAGCCGCGCACCGACGCCGACTGGCGGCGCTACGCCGCCGCCTGGGGCGAGCGTTACCGCAACAACACCGCGGACGCCGAGGCCGCCATGAATTACGCGCACGCGCTGCGCGCGACCGGCGAGCGCGCGCAGGCCGCCGCCGTGCTGGAACAGGCGTCGATCCAGAATCCGTCCAACAAGGCGTTGCTCGGCGAATACGGCCGCTCGTTGGCCGATATCGGCAGCTATAATCAGGCGCTCGAAGTTCTCGCCCGCGCGCATACGCCCGATCAGCCGGACTGGCGCATCCTCAACGCGCAAGGCGCGGTGCTTGACCAGATGGGCCGCCATCAGGAGGCGCAACGCTACTATTCGAGCGCGCTCAAGATCATTCCGAATGAGCCGTCGGTCCTTTCCAATCTGGGGCTTTCCTACGCGCTCTCGAAAGACTTGAAGTCTGCTGAGATTACCTTGCGGCGCGCCGTCGCGCAGCCGAACGTGAAGCCCAAGGTGCGCCAGAATCTGGCGCTGGTGGTCGGCCTGCAAGGCCGTTTTGCCGAAGCCGAGAAAATCGCCGGCGCCGATCTGCCGCCGGACGAGGCCGCGGCCAATGTGAGCTATCTGCGGCAGATGCTGGCCGAGCAAAGCCAGGCCAAGAAATACGGCAAGGCCCGCGTGCCGGCGCCCGACACCGGCTCCTGATCTTTCTTTCGGATTGAATGACGGACGTGGTCGCAGGCGGCAGCCTGCGCCGCGGCTATTGCAGGGCCATGACCTTGATCGCGGCCGGGCCCAGAATGACGACGAACAGCACCGGCAGGAAGAACAGGATCATCGGCACGGTCAGCTTGGGCGGCAGGCCGGCGGCTTTCTTCTCCGCTTCCGACATGCGCATGTCGCGGTTTTCCTGCGCCATCACGCGCAAGGTGCTGGCGAGTGGCGTGCCGTAGCGCTCGGCCTGCTGCAAGGCCATGCAAACCGACTTCACGCCTTCGAGGTCGGTGCGCTTGGCGAGGTTTTCGTAAGCCTGCCGCCGATCCGGCAAATAAGAGAGCTCGGCGGTTGTCAGTGTGATTTCTTCCGCCAGCGCCACCGATTGCGCGCCGATTTCCTCGCTGACCTTGCGGAACGCCGCCTCGATCGACATGCCGGACTCGACGCAGATCAGCAGCAAATCGAGCGTGTCGGGAAAGGCGCGCTTGATCGACAACTGCCGGCGTTGGATCTTGCTCTTCAGGAACATCCACGGCGCGTGCATGCCAAGGTAGGCGGCGCCGAGGCACATGCCAAGCTTCACCGGCGTGGGCTGGCCGAAGTCGAGGATGACGAACAGGTAGAGCACCGCCATGAGGAACGCGACGGCCGGCGTCACCATGCGGAAAAACAAATAGGTGACGTACGGCGCCTGGCCGCGGTAGCCGGCCTGCACCAGCTTGAGGCGCGCCTTTTCCTGACCGACCCATTTGCTCAGGTTGAAGCTGTCGACGATCTTCTGGATGTATTGCTTCGGCGATTGCCGCAGATTGACCTTTGCCCCTTGCGCCAGACGCTCGCGTTCGCGCTGGCGGATCTTTTCGCGCTCGAGCGCGACCGCCTTCATGCGCTCGCCGAGCGTATCGGCCGACAGCAGTGGCATCGTCAACGTCAATACCGTCGCGACCGCGGCGATGGCGGCAAACACCATCGTCAGCGTCTTGGTATTGATTGCGTCGATCAGTATCTGAAGCATTGCGTCCGCTTAGAAGTCGAAGTTGATCATTTTCTTCATCACCATCACGCCCATGGACATCCAGACGAGCGCAGCGGCGAGCATCAGGCGGCCGAACGGTTCGGTCCATAACATCGAGATGTAGGCGGGACTGGTGATGTAGACGAGAATCATCACGGCGACCGGCAAGCAGGCGATGATGCCGGCGGAGGCCTTGGCTTCCTGCGACATCGCCTGGATCTTGGCCTTCATCTTCTTGCGATCGCGCAGCACGCGCGAAAGATTGCCGAGCGCTTCGGACAGGTTGCCGCCGGCTTTCTGCTGAATGCCGATGACGATGCCGAAGAAATTGGCCTCGGGCAGCGGCATCATTTCATAGAGCTTGCCGCAGGCTTCGCCGATGGGAAGGCCAACGGCCTGTGTTTCGATGATGGCGCGGAATTGGGATTTCACGGGCTCCTGCGCTTCGACCGCGATCATCTTCAAGCAATCGAGCAGAGGCAGGCCGGCCTTGATGCCGCGCACGATGATGTCGACGGCGTCCGGAAAAGCGTTGATGAACCGGGATTCGCGGCGCCTGCGCAAGAACGCCAGCAGCCAATAGGGCGCGCCGAACGCGCCGGCAAAGCCCATCGCGAAGGCCGGCAACAACCCGGCGCCGGTGAACATGACGCCCGCGAAGAAGGTGAGGCCGAGCGCTGCGGACGTGATAATGAAGCGCTGCTTCGACCAGTCCAGCCCGGCGCGCGTAAGGCGTGCCGCCAGCGACACGCGCTCCTTCTTGTGGCGCGCGTCGATTTGCTTGAGCGTGCCTTCGATCTCGTCGCGGCGCGACTTTTGCTGGCCGCGCTTGACGCGCGCGACCGGTTCTGTTTTGGCGACGCTGGCGACGCGCTTCTCGGCATGACGCTCGCCGGACAGAATCGGATAAACGAATACCCAGGTGACGCCGCCGACGGCGACGGTGGCGAGGAAGAACAGCGCGATCGCTTCCATGGTCAGGGCCGCGTCGTTTCGTTGGCGGCTTCCGCGGCATCGAGCGCTGCGGCCAGGCGCTGGTCTTCGCCGTAATAGCGGGCGCGATCCCAGAACCGCGGGCGGCCAATGCCGGTGGAGCGGTGGCGGCCGATGATGTTGCCGTTCGCGTCCTCGCCCATCATGTCGTAAATGAACAGGTCCTGGGTGATAATCACGTCGCCTTCCATTCCCATCACTTCGGTGATGTGGGTGATGCGGCGGGAGCCGTCGCGCAGGCGCGCGGCCTGGATCACCACGTCGACCGAGGCGACGACCATTTCGCGGATGGTGCGCGAAGGCAGTGAGAAGCCGCCCATGGTGATCATCGATTCGAGGCGCGAAAGCGCTTCGCGCGGATTGTTGGCGTGCAGCGTGCCCATCGAGCCGTCATGGCCGGTGTTCATCGCCTGCAACAGGTCGAAGGCTTCGGGTCCGCGCACTTCGCCGACGATGATGCGTTCCGGGCGCATGCGCAGACAGTTGCGCACCAGGTCACGCATTGTGACCTGGCCTTCGCCTTCGAGGTTGGGTGGACGCGTTTCCAGCCGCACCACGTGAGGCTGCTGGAGTTGCAACTCGGCGGCGTCTTCGCAAGTGATGATGCGCTCGTCGTCGTCGATGAATTGCGTCAGGCAGTTGAGCAGCGTGGTTTTGCCCGAGCCGGTGCCGCCGGAAACGAGCGTGTTGACGCGCGCGCGGCCGATGATGCGCAGGATTTCCGCGCCTTGCTGCGTGATGGTGCCGAATTTGACCAGCTGATCGAGCGTCAGCTTGTCCTTCTTGAACTTGCGGATGGTGAGCGCGGGCCCGTCGATCGCCAGCGGCGGCACGATGGCGTTGACGCGCGAGCCGTCGGGCAGGCGCGCGTCGCAGATCGGCGAGGCTTCGTCGACGCGGCGGCCGATCTGGCTGACGATGCGCTGGCAGATATTCAGAAGCTGCTGGTTGTCGCGGAAACGGATGCCAGTCTTCTGAATTTTGCCTGCGACTTCGATGTAAACGGTGCCAGAGCCGTTGACCATGATATCGGCGATGTCGTCGCGCGACAGCAGCGGCTCGAGCGGGCCGAAGCCGAGCACGTCGTTGCAGATGTCGTCGAGCAACTCTTCCTGCTCGGAGATCGACATCACGATGTTCTTGATCGCGATGATCTCGTTGACGATGTCGCGGATTTCCTCGCGCGCGCTGTCGGCATCGAGCCGCGCGAGCTGCGCCAGGTCGATTGCCTCGATCAGCGCGCCGAAGATCGTGCCTTTGGTCTCGTAATAGGTGTCGGAGCGCCGGGAATCGACCGCGGTTGGCGCCGTTATCGTGGTGGCCGGCGCGCGTACCGGCGGTGGCGGCGGGGCGGCGTGGACCGCATTCGACGGAGC
>JBAUHH010000333.1:0-5313 GCA_049680165.1 Pseudolabrys sp. | reverse complement strand
GTCATCACGGGCTTGTCGCTGCTGCTGATGTTTGTCGCGCTCAACGCCGACCGCGGCTTCTGGACCATCGTGGCCGCGCACACCACGCTGACCATGTGCTTCGTCACCGTGATCGTGCAGTCGCGGCTGATCGGTTTCGACCGCAGCCTGGAGGAAGCGGCGATGGACCTCGGCTGCCCGCCGTGGCGCACCTTCCTCACCATTACGTTGCCGCTGATCGCCCCCGCCATTGCCGCCGGCTGGATGCTCGCGTTCTCGCTTTCGCTCGACGATCTGGTGATCGCGAGCTTCACCACTGGCCCGGGCGCAACCACGCTGCCGATCCGCATCTATTCGGAGATTCGCCTCGGCGTGCGGCCGGAAATCAACGCAGCCTGCAGCATCATGATCGCGCTGGTGGCGGCGGGAACGATCGCGGCGTCGCTGCTGGCAAAACGCAGCGCCATGCGGCGCGAACGCGCCGCGCTTGCCGCGCAGGTCTGAAACTTATTCCTTCGCTGCGGGCCCTTGCGCCTGGTCGGTCGCCGGGATTGCGGCCGCCGGGGTGCCGGTCAGCCGCTCGATGGCCGAGCGCACCGCGTCGTGCGGATTGCGGCTGCGCACCGCGTTGAGCAGCGGTGCCGCGGCGTCGGAGCGCCTGATAAGGGCCTCGACATCCGGCAGCATCATCGGATCGTCCCACGAGCCCTGCACGATGAAGGGCAATTCGAACGCGGGCGACGTCTGCTTGGCGGCGATCAGGCTCGCGGTGCCCTTGAGATCGAGCTCGCGGGTCGGGATTGAAGCCGAGCCGCTGAGCGCAAGCCGCACCGCGGAGCCTTCGATCTTGACGTCCTCGACCGCCACGGTGCCGTGCGCGATCTTCAACGTGACCGCGATCTTGTCGTAGGGCGTGCGTCCGGTGCGGAATTCGGCGCCGCCTGAAAGTGGCCGGCGCTCGAGCCGGCGCAGCAATTGCTCGACATTCAAGCCGGCGAGCGCGCCGTTTTGCCCGACGAGACTCGCGCTGCCGTTGAGCGTGCGGGTGACAGCAAGCACGCTGTTGCCGGAGCCTTCCAGCGTGAAGGAGATGTTGCCCTTGCCTTCGAGACGGCGCAGCCCGAACAACTGGTTGAGGCAGCTCTCCAAGTCGACGTCGGTGAACTGCATCTGTCCTTTGACGTCGACGCCAGAATTGAAATTGGCGATCGCGAGCGAGCCCGTGATGACGCCGCCATAGGCCTGCGATTCACCGACCGTCACGACCAGGTGCCCACCGCGCAGATTGGCGGCAATCGCGGTGCGTCCGAGCTTGGCGTTGGACAGCACGACTTTCGCCGCCGACAGCCGCAGGTCAAGATCGACGCCAGAAAGACCATCGACGCTGATCGGGCCGCTGCTCCATTCGCGCTGATCGCCCGTAAGCAGACGCACGGTCGAGACGTAAGGCGTGAGATCGAGCGCATCGGCGGCGAGCGTGCCTTGCACGGCCTTGCGTCCGTCGGTGGCGAAAGTGAGCACGCCCTCGGCGCTGTTGCCGTCGAGATCGACGTTGACGCTGGAAAGATTGATCGTGCCCCCGACTATATTGGTGCGCGCCTTGAGCGCGAAGCGGCCGAGGCCACCGCCGGGAAGCGGCTTCTCGCCGGTCCACAACAGCGCGTTGCGCAGCGACGGCGCATCGGCCGCCAGCATGCCTTCGACCTTGACCGTCGGTTGCACGCTGATCGAGCCGTCGAACGCGGCTTTGAGCGGCGCGCCGTTGATGCGCACCTTGAGGCCGGTCATTCCACCCGACAGCGCGGCGGCAAAATCGCTGAGCGTGAGGCTCGCGTCGACGGTCTCGCCGTGCCAGTTGAAGTGGCCGGTAGCGCCGAAACTTTTCGAGATCGACGGCCAGGCCAGCGAGAACTCGACGCCGTCCAGTCTCTCGTTGAGCTTATGCGAGGGCTCGCGAATGACGATGGTGCCGCCGTCGATGCGGATTTCGGAGAACGCGGCCACGGGGATCAGCGCGGGCCTTTGGCTGCGCGCCAGCGTTTCGATCAGGCCCGACCAGTTGGACTTGCCGTTCGGCTCCATATTGATGGCGATGGTCGGACGTTCCAGCGATACGTCGGCGATCTCGACGCGGCCGACAAGCAGCGGGAAAAACCGCAGATGGGCGGTGAGCCGCTCGGCCGTGAGCGCCGGCTGCTTGACGTCGCCGAGCAGCACGTCGGCGAAGCTGACGTTCCCCGACGGGAACAGTGAAACCGTGGCATCGCCCCGCAGCACCGGATCGAGGCCGGTGACCGCGCGGACTTCCGCCTTGACCTGATCGCGCACGCTGTCGGCGGAAATGAGCAGGCTCGCCGTGAACAGTGCGCCCGCGCCCACCGCAACGATGGCGACGAGTGTTAGTCCCACGCGCTTAAAGCCAGCGGCCGCGTTCAAAGGGGTAAATTTCCAGCTGTTTCGATGCTGATCGCCCGGCGACTATACCACCGGCACCGTTCCCGCCAACCTTGGGTGGCCTCTGTGACCCTTTCAAGGCCAGCAGTCCACAGCCCTCGTCACGGTTAATCGCGGTTGCGCGCGAACTGCGTCCTTTTGCCCGGCGGACCTTGCGCGATTTCCGCCACGAGCTTGTTGATGATCGCCTGCCCGAATGAATTGAAGTCCTTGGCGACCATGACGAAGGCGCCCGGCCCACCGATGACGTTGTCGCGGTAATATTTGTCGAGTCCGCCCGGCGGATTGGTATGGGCGGGATTCCACGGCATGGGATTTTCGCTCAGGATCACGAGCCCGTTGATGGTGATGCCGAGCGACGCAGCTTCGTCGCGCGCGAGCGTCACGTCACGGCCGGCGTTGTTGGTGCCGTCGCCCGACACGTCGATGGTGCGGCGCGGCGCCGAGAACGGCGCTCCGCCGAATTGCGCTACCGCGAAATCGATGCCGGCGCTGATCGAGGTGCGATCGGAAAACGAGCGCGGGGTTTCCAGCAGCATGTCGCCGAATTTCTGCGCTGCTTTCGGCCCATCGATCGTCATCCAGTCGATGACAAGCTTTTGCGAGGCAAAGCCCGACCATTCCACGAAGCAGATCGCGATACGTCCGTTGATGCCTGCGCGGATGGCTTCGAGCACGCGCGGATTTGAGATGGCGGTCGCATAACCGGTGCGCTGCAACTGGAATTTCTCGTTGTCGATGCTGCGCGAGACATCCGCCGCGAGCACCAGCAGCAGATCGACCGGCTCGGCGGCACGCGCGGGCAGCGCCGCAACCAACGCCAGCAACACGATCGCACAGCGGAACAGGCGGCTCATTCCGGACTTCCTCCGGTTGCGCCTAGCCTAGCCGATTTTCGAGACTATTGCGCGAGCAGACGACTCGCCGGGAACGCTACCTCGACCAGGGTACCGTCGCTGACGACACTGGTGATGGTGAAGCGCGCGTGATTGGCCTCGGTCAGCGCCTTGGTGATCGGCAGGCCGAGGCCGGTTCCGCTCGACCCCCAGCGCACCGAGGTGGCAAGCTGACGGAACGGCTCGAGCGCCGTCTGCAGCTCCTTCTCGCTCATGCCGGCGCCGGTATCCCGCACCCGCACCACGACCTCATGCGCGTCGGTGAGCGCGGTGGAGATGATCACCTGCCCGCCCGCGCCGGTGAATTTGATCGAATTCGACAAAAGGTTGAGCATGATCTGGCGCACCGAGCGCAGATCGGCCACCACCTGCGGCAGCGCGGCCGCCAGCGAAATGCGGATGATGACGCGCTCGCGGTTCGCCTGCTGCTGCATGATGGCGACGCATTGCTGGATCACGTCGTTGAGGTTCACGCTCACGAAAGTCAGGTCGAGCTTGCCGGCCTCGATCTTCGACAGATCGAGCAGATCGTTGAGCAGCGAGATCAGATGGCCGCCGGAGGAATGGATGTCGCGGAGATATTGCCGGTAACGCTCGTTGCCGACCGGGCCGAAGCGCTCGTCCATCATTACTTCCGAGAAGCCGATGATGGCGTTGAGTGGTGTGCGGATCTCGTGGCTCATCTTGGCGAGGAATTCCGACTTGGCGAATGACGCCTTCTCCGCCTGCTGCCTGGCGTTGGTGAGTTCGTCCTCTGTCTTCTTCCAGGCCGTGATGTCGCGCAGCACTGCGCAGAATTTCTCGCCGTCGTCCCCGACCCGGCCCATGGTCATGAACAGCGGAATGAGCCCGCCCTGGCGGACGCGCCCGATCACTTCCTTGCCGGCGCCAAGCAGCGTCGCCGTGCTGTCGCGCGCGAGCTCGTCGAGATAGTCGAGCACCGGACGCCGGCTCTCGACCGCGAACAAATCGCCGAAGGTCAACGCGCCGAATTCGGCGGTGTCGTAGCCGAACAGGGCCTCGGCGCTGCGGTTCGCTGACAGCACGCGGCTCGAACGGTCGATGATCAGTACGCCATCGGTCGCGGTGTCGAGGATAGACCGAAGCTCTCGCGTCTCGGCCTCGGCGCGGCGCAGCGCCAGCTCTGCGCTTTTTTGCCGCTCGCTGCTTGCGGGCGCGGTTGCCGTTGCGGTGTTGAGCATCAGCACCAGCGCGTTCTCGCCGTTCCAGGTCACGCTGAACAGGCGGCCTTCGACCGGCATTTGCTCGCCGGCTTGGGTGCTGATGGTGAGCGTCTTGCCGCCGCTATTGCCGCCGTTATTACCGCCCTTTTTCGCCGCGGCATCGCCGGTGTTTTCGATGAACAAGCTGTCGAGCCCGCCGGCTTCCGCCAGCGCCTCCAGCGTCGGATAACCGGTCCAGTCGAGGAACGCGCGGTTGGCATAAATCAGATCGTTGAGCCGATAGACCAGGATGCCGATCGGCAGGCGATCGAGGATCGGGCGGCCTTCCTGCGCGTTGCGGCTGACCTCGTTGTTGCGCGGTTTCGGCGGCGGCGGGGGTTCTTGCGCCGCGGGGGCGAAATCGTCTTTGGGCGGCTTGCTGTCGGCGTTTTTCAGGCGATCGCCGAGCTCGCGCGCGATCTGGTCGAACGCGATGTGTTCGCGCGGACTGAGCGCCGGCGGAGGGAATTGCAGCACATTGTCGGACGGCTGCTCGGGCGGCGCTTCCGCGGCCGGCGCCGGCGGCGGTTCGGCGGCTTTCGCTTTGGCCGCCTCCAGCGCGGAGAGCCGCTCGATGTCGCGGCAGACGCCGAAGCCGCGATAGCCAATGAAATTGCGGTTCTCATCGAAGGCTGGCAGGCCGGACAGTTCGATAGCCAGCCGCTCGTCGTGGCCCGAGTCCTGGCCGTTGACCGGCCATTGCACGACGATGCCGCTCCAGGTGTCGTGCGAGGCGAGCGCGCGAGCAATTTTTCGTTCGG
>JBAUHH010000332.1:0-2119 GCA_049680165.1 Pseudolabrys sp. | reverse complement strand
AACGCGCTGGCGCCGGCGGAAGTCGCCAAGGTCGTGCTCGACGAAGACAAGGAGCGCATCGAGGTGGTCGTTCCCGATCAGCAGCTCTCGCTTGCCATCGGCCGGCGCGGGCAGAACGTGCGCCTTGCTTCGCAGCTCACGGGCTGGGACATCGACATCCTGACCGAAGCGGAAGAATCCGAGCGCCGCCAAGCCGAGTTCGAAAGCCGCACCAAGGTTTTCGTCGAGGCGCTCAATCTCGACGAAGTGGTCGGCCAGTTGCTCGCCTCGGAAGGCTTCGGCTCGATCGAGGAGCTCGCGCTGGTCGAGCAGAAGGAGCTCGCCGGCATCGAAGGCTTCGACGACGACACCGCGCGCGAACTGCAAGAGCGCGCGCGCGAATATCTCGACAAGCAGGAAGCCGAACTCGACGCCAAGCGTCAGGAGCTGGGCGTGGAGGATGCGGTCAAGGACGTGCCCGGCGTCACCACCAAGATGCTGGTCGCGCTCGGCGAGAACGGCGTGAAGACGGTGGAAGATCTTGCCGGCTGCGCCACCGACGATCTCACCGGCTGGACCGAGCGCAAGGACGGCGAGTCCAAGCGCGAGCCGGGTTATCTCGACGGCCTGAACGTGTCGCGTGAAGACGCCGAGGCGTTGATCATGCAGGCACGGCTCAAGGCCGGCTGGGTCACGGAAGCCGAGCTCACGCCGCCGCCCGCCGAGACGCCGGCCGAACCGGCCGAAGAAGCGCCCGCGACGCCGGCCTGACGGAGATAAACGAGAACGCATGCTCGCAACGGCACAAGACCACGAACTCGATCGCGGCACGGCCAGCGTCACGCCCGGCGCGGAGCGTCACTGCGCGCTTTCCCGGACGCTGAAACCGGTCGAGGAGATGATCCGCTTCGTTGTCGGGCCGCAGGGCGAGGCGGTTCCCGACGTCAAACGCAAACTGCCCGGCCGCGGCATCTGGATCACCGCCAGCCGGTCGGCGCTCGACGAAGCGGTCAAGCGCAACGTTTTTGCCCGCGGCTTCAAGCGCGCGGTGCGCGTGCCGGACGATCTTGCCGCGGCGACCGAGCGGCTTTTGGAACGTTCCGCGCTCGACGCGCTCGCGATCGCGGGAAAGTCGGGCGCCGTGGTGTGCGGATTTTCCAAGGTCGAGACCGCCATCAACCGTGACACCGTTTTGGCCGTGATCCATGCCGCCGATGCGGCGCCGGACGGAATACGGAAGATCGGCGGGGTGCTGCGCCGCCAAACCAGCGAAAAAACGCAAGAGATGCGGATTATCGATGAATTCAGCGGCAGCCAATTGGATTTGGCATTAAACCGCCCAAATGTGGTACATGCAGCGCTACTTGCCGGGCCCGTAAGCCAGACTTTTCTCGGCCGCGCCTTGCGTTTACACCGCTTTCGGACCGGTTTTGCGGGTGATGAGGCCCAAACCAATTCGCCCGACGGCAGCATTGAAGGAACTGAGACCGTAAATGAGTGAAACGAAGACCCCAGGTGACAAGAAGCTGAGCGTCTCAGGCAAGCTGACGCTCAAGCCGCGCACGGAAACGGGCGTGGTGCGTCAGAGCTTCAGTCACGGCCGCAGCAAGCAGGTGGTGGTCGAGAAGGTCAAACGCCGCACCGTCGGCGGACCGGCCGAGCCGAAGGTTGAAGCGGCGCCCGCCGCCGCGCCGGCGAAGCGCCAGGCCACCGCGAAATCGACAGCGAGGCCAGCAGCACCTGCTCCGGCGCCGGCATCGGGTGACTCGCTGAAACCATCCGGCGTCGTGCTGCGCACGCTGACGGAAGAAGAGCGTCACGCGCGCGCGCATGCGCTCGCCGACTCGCGCGTGCGCGAAGCGGAAGAACGCAAGATCGCCGAGGAAGCTGCGCGTCGCCGCGCCTCGCGTGAAACCGCGGATCAAACCGAGCGGCAAGCGGCAGAAGCGCGCAAGCGCGACGAGGAAGATCGCCGCAAGCACGACGAAGAATCCAAGCGCAAGGCCGGCGAAGTCGCCAAGAAGCGTTTCGGCGAAGACGAGCGCAAGCCTGCCGGCCGCATGACGATCGAAGCCGAGGAAGAGGACGCGCCGCGTGCGCGCCGCCCCGGCGCGGCCCGTCCGGCCGCCCCGCCCCGCCC
>JBAUHH010000331.1:0-2149 GCA_049680165.1 Pseudolabrys sp. | reverse complement strand
GCACCAGCGCATCGAGATTGTAGCCGCCGACGCGGCGCTGCACTTTAGGGAAGCGCTCCGCGATCTCGTCCTTCTCGCGCGCGCCGATGGCGAGAAGATCGTTCGCCAGCGGCCGCAGCGGTTTCGGAATGTCGGACGCGCTGCCGCCGATGCTGCCAAAATGCGCAAGCGTGCCGTCCGCGAGCAGCGCCTCGATCGAGACCACGTTGTCGCGCATGGTGCCGAAGCGCATCGAGCGCGCGCCGCAGGAATTGTTGGCGGCCATGCCGCCGATGGTGGCGCGCGACGAGGTGGAGATATCGACCGGGAACCAGAGTCCGTGGGGCTTCAGCGCACGGTTGAGATCGTCGAGCACGATGCCGGGCTCGACCGTGCAGCGCGCGCGCTTCACATCGAGATCGAGAATGCGGGTGAGGTATTTCGAGCAGTCGATGACCAGCGAGGAATTGACCGTCTGCCCCGCCTGCGAGGTGCCGCCGCCGCGCGGCAGCACGCTCACGCCCTCCTTGCGCGCGAGCGCGATGGCGCGCTCGGCCTCCTCGACCGTGCGCGGGGCCACCACGCCGACCGGCATGATCTGGTAATGCGAGGCGTCGGTCGCATAGCGCCCGCGCGTGAAACGGTCGAACCACACGTCACCGGTCAGCTCGGCCTTAAGCCGCCGTTCCAGGCCGGGCATCAACAGAGCCACTGATTTTTACCCCTGTTTCCCGTCACTTACCGGTGCGGCAGAGCGCTTGTTTGCACTGCCGAAAAACGCTTGACCCGACTGTTACATTCATAGTTCATCCCCAACAAGCACCGCGCCTTGCCGGGGCGGGCCCGTGGCCAAGCCACCAAAATCCTTTCAAAAGCTGCCGAGTAGGAGCGGACTGCAATGGCTAAGAATTCCTCGCGTTCGGTCGGGCGACATTTCCTCCACATTCCGGGACCCACTCCGCTCCCGGACCGCGTCCTGCGGGCCATGGATACGCCGATCATCGACCATCGCGGTCCGGAGTTTGCCAAGCTCGCCAAGAAGTGCCTCGAAGGCATCAAGACAATCTTCAAGACCGCCAATCCGGTCATCATGTACACCGCGACCGGTACCGGCGCCTGGGAAGCCGCGCTGGTCAATACGCTGTCGCCCGGCGACCGCGTCGTCATGGTGGAAACCGGCCAGTTCGCCACGCTGTGGAAGAACATGGCAGAGAAGCTCGGGCTGAAGGCCGAATTCATCCAGACCGACTGGCGCACCGGCGCCGATCCGGCCGCCGTCGAAGCCAAGCTGCGCGAGGACAAGAACAAAGAGATCAAGGCGATCTGCGTCCTGCACAACGAGACCTCGACCGGCTGCCTCTCGAACATCGCCGAGATCCGCAAGGCGATCGACCGCGCCGGCCATCCGGCGATGCTCTACGTGGACACGATTTCCTCGCTCGCCTCGACCGATTACCGCCACGACGAATGGGGCGTGGACGTCACCGTCGGCGGTGCGCAGAAGGGCCTGATGCTGCCGCCCGGCATGTCGTTCAACGCGATCAGCGACAAGGCGCTCAAGGCGTCGAAGACCGCGAAGTTGCCGAAGTCGTTCTGGGCCTGGGACGACATGCTCAACATGAACAAGGTCGGCTTCTTCCCGTACACGCCCGCGACACAAATGCTGCAAGGCCTCAGCGTGTCGATCGAGATGCTGCACGAGGAAGGGCTCGACAACGTGTTTGCGCGTCATGACCGCCTGGCGGAAGCGACGCGACGCGCGGTGAAGCACTGGGGCCTCGAAACGGTCTGCCGCGATCCGAAGTACTACTCGCCGACGCTCACGGCCGTCGTCCTGCCGGAGGGCCACAACGCCGATGCGTTCCGCGCATTGGCGCTCGATGCCTTCAATATCTCCTACGGCTCGAGCTTCGGTGCTCTCACCGGCCGGTATTTCCGCATCGGCCATCTCGGGGACATCAACGAGACGATGATGATGGGTGCGCTGGCGGCGACCGAGATGACGTTGTCGCTCGCCAACGTGCCGCACAAGAAAGGCGGCGTGCAGGCGGCGATGGATTACCTCATCTCCGCGCGCGGCAGTGCCGCGAAGCAGGCAGCGGAGTAATTACGCTCGCAGAAATAATGGAACGTCATGGCCGGGCTTGTCCCGGCCATCTTGTTTAGGGAC
>JBAUHH010000330.1:0-8164 GCA_049680165.1 Pseudolabrys sp. | reverse complement strand
TCGAACGCCAGCGACGACTTGCCGGAGCCGGACAGGCCGGTGAACACCACGAGCTGGTCGCGCGGGATGGCGACGTCGACGTTCTTGAGGTTGTGCTCGCGCGCGCCGCGGATGGTGATCGCGCGCGTGTCGGGCGGGGATGGCCGGCTGGGACGGTCGGGCACGATGGAACTCTGCGGTCGGATTGTCGGGGCGCGCGTCAAATTCGGAACGTAGTGAGAACGACCGGGGAATTCCAGAGGTGACGCCCGTAGTTCACCGAACATTGGACAGAGAAGGGCCGTCAACGATCGAGGAAGACCGAGCAACCGCGCTTCTACGACCATGAAACGCGAAAAGGGGCCGGCGTCGCCGCCGGCCCCTTCTAGATATTGTAGTCCCGTTTCGCGCCTAGAAGCGGTAGTTCAGGCCAGCGCGAACCAGGTTCGTCTTGTAATTGACAGTCGTCGCGGCCCCGCAGGTCGCGGCGCCGCAAGTGATGTGCCCAAGGTCGGCATAGAGGTATTCGAGCTTCGCCGACCAGGCGCCCATGAAGGCGTATTCGACGCCGGCGCCGGCAGTCCAGCCGACTTGCGTCTTCGACACGGAGGCGATGCCCGGATTCGGCGTCGCCTTGATGTCAGCAAACGCCGCGCCGCCGGTGATGTAGGGCAGCCAGCGATCGAAGGCGTAGCCGATGCGGCCGCGCGCGGTGGCAAACCACGGAATCTTGGTTTGACAGCCGAACGGAGGGCCACAATCGCCGGTGCCGGCGGTGGTGCTGCCCTTGATCCAGCTCCAATCGAAGTCGCCTTCGATGCCCCAGACCCACACGCCGGTCTGCAGGTTGTAGCCGATGGTGCCGCCGGCGAGAGCGCCTTTGGGCTTTGTGGAGCCGGTTGTGCCGGGTCCGGACCATCCCGATGTGCCCCATCCGTAGCCGCCGTTGATACCGACGTAGAATCCGGACCAACTGAACGGCGCCACGTAGGCGGGCGCCTTGTAGGCGGGCCGTGGCAAATCGGCAGCGAGCGATGGTCCTGCCATCGCCAGAGCCAACAGCCCGGCGCACGCCGCTAGTATGAAACGCTTCATTGAGTGACCTCCTAGGTTTTCGGCCGAAACAACGCGTACTGGCGGCGGACGCTATATGTTGTGGATGATTCGGGCTGTTGCCAAAAAAACACATGCGCGTTTTTAAAAACGCATAACTGATTCGTATTTTGGCCCGTTTACTTGCAAGAACATATGAGGAACATTAGCTGTCAGCTGTGGACGGGGTGCGCGAATGTTTGGCCTCGTCGGGTCGGCGTCGATACGGTGGCTGAAAGCAGCGGGAGAGCATCATGGCGGGTAGCGTCAACAAAGTGATCTTGATCGGCAATCTCGGAGCGGATCCGGAAATTCGCCGCACCCAGGATGGGCGGCCGATTGCGAATTTGCGCGTGGCTACCTCGGAAAGCTGGCGCGACAAGAACACCGGCGAGCGCCGCGAGAAGACCGAATGGCATCGCGTCGTGATCTTCAACGAGGGTTTGTGCAAGATCGTCGAGCAGTATTTGAAGAAAGGCTCGAAGGTTTACCTCGAAGGCGCTCTCCAGACACGCAAATGGCAGGATAAGGACGGCCAGGATAAATATTCGACCGAGGTCGTGCTGCAGGGCTTCAATTCGCAACTCACCATGCTGGATACGCGCGGCGGTGGCGGCGCGGGCGCGGCCGCGGACAGCGGCGACGATTTCGGCTCAAGCAGCGCTTCCGGCGCGCGCGAGCGCAAGCCGGCGATGGCAACAGCCGGCAAGCGCGACGACATGGACGACGAAATCCCGTTCTAGGTTTCTGGAAGCCGCCGAGCGCCGGTGTGGTTCCGGTCTGCGCGCTTAGGTCGCCAGCAGCGTGCGCACGCCGTCGACGACGAACTGCACTGCGAGCGCGGCGAGCAGCACGCCGAGCAGGCGCGAGAGCACCACATTGCCGGTCCTGCCGATGAGTCCGCCAACGCGCGGCGCCAGCAGGAACACGACAAAACATACGACGATGACGAGCGCGACGACGCCGAGCAGCTCCGCCAGCAGCATCGGATTGCCGCCGGTGCGGCCCGACAGCAGCACCGTCGCGGTGATCGCGCCGGGTCCTGCCATCAGCGGAATGGCGAGCGGGAAGGCGGCGATGTCGCGCACGCGCTCCTCGATGGCATCTTCCGCCTCCTTCGATTGCCGCACGATGCGCACGCCGAACGCCATTTCAGAGGCGATCGAGAACAACAGAAGACCTCCGGCAATGCGAAAGGCCGGCAACGAGATCGCGAGCGTGCGCAACAGCCATTCGCCGATCAGCGCGCTGCCGGCGAGAATGCACGCCGCGATGACGCAAGCGCGCCACGCCACGCTGCGCCGGGCTGTTACCGGCAGTTCGTGCGTGAGCGCGAGGAAGCTCGGCACCAGCCCGATCGGATCGACAACGACGATCAGGGTGACCAGTGCCGAGATGAGAAATTCGAGCGGCATGAAACCGACGTAGCGGGGGCTGCCGACGGGGTCAAATCGGCCGACGGGCGCGGGGCGATAAGGCCATGATATAATTAAATAAAATAGCCTGTACGCGGCGTGCTTTCGGGTGGCAATGCCGGGCTGAATCAGCTAAGAAAAAACCGATATAGAATCGGTTCTGGAACACGTCATTGTCCGACACTGAAAGTCCGAAATCGGGGGACGGAAGTCCTTCCGACGTACGTCCCGTCTCCATCGTCGATGAGATGAAGCGCTCGTACCTCGATTACGCCATGAGCGTAATCGTCGCGCGTGCGTTGCCCGACGCGCGCGACGGCCTCAAACCGGTGCATCGCCGCATTCTCTATTCGATGCACGAGAACGGCTACGAGTGGAACAAGCCGTATCGCAAATCGGCGCGCGTGGTCGGCGACGTTATCGGTAAATATCATCCGCACGGCGACCAGGCTGTTTACGACGCGCTGGTGCGCATGGCGCAGGATTTCTCCATGCGCCTGCCGCTGGTGGACGGGCAGGGCAATTTCGGTTCGGTCGACGGCGATCCGCCCGCGGCCATGCGCTACACCGAAGTGCGGCTCGCCAAAGTGGCCAACGCGCTGCTCGAGGATATCGACAAGGACACCGTCGATTTTCAGGACAACTACGACAATTCCGAACACGAGCCGGTCGTCCTGCCGGCTCGCTTTCCCAATCTGCTGGTCAACGGCGCCGGCGGCATCGCGGTCGGCATGGCGACCAACATCCCGCCTCACAATCTTGGCGAGGTGATTGACGCCACCATCGCGCTGATCGACGACCCGGCGCTCAGCGTCGAAGACCTGAACGCCATCGTGCCGGGCCCGGATTTCCCGACCGGCGGCATTATCCTCGGCCGCGCCGGCATCCGCAGCGCTTACGCCGTGGGCCGCGGCTCGATCATCATGCGCGGCAAAGTCTCGTTCGAGACTATCCGCAAGGAACGCGAAGCGATCGTCGTCACCGAAATTCCCTACCAGGTGAACAAGGCGACGATGGTCGAGCGCATCGCCGAATTGGTGCGCGACAAGAAAATCGACGGCATTGCCGACCTGCGCGACGAGTCCGACCGTGATGGTTATCGCGTGGTGATCGAGCTCAAGCGCGACGCCGAGCGCGACGTTGTGCTTAACCAGCTCTACCGCTTCACGCCGCTGCAGTCGTCGTTCGGCGCCAACATAGTGGCGCTCGACGGCGGCCGTCCGCTGGTGATGACGCTCAAGGATCTGCTGCAGGCGTTCATTGTTTTCCGCGAAGACGTGATCTCGCGGCGGACCAAGCATCTGCTCGGCAAGGCGCGGGACCGCGCCCATATCCTCGTCGGTCTCGCGATCGCGGTCGCCAATATCGACGACGTGATCAAGCTGATCCGCGCCTCGAAAGATGCCAACGAGGCGCGCGAGGCCTTGATGGCGCGCGATTGGCCGGCCACCACAGCGGCCTCGCTGATCGAACTGATCGACGATCCGCGCCACAAAGTTACCGCCAAAGGTACGGCGCGGCTCTCGGCGGAACAGGCGAAAGCCATTCTCGATCTGCGCCTGCAACGCCTGACGGCACTTGGCCGCGACGAGATAAAGCAGGAACTGGACAAGCTTGCCGTCGAGATCGCCGACTATCTTGAAATTCTGCGCTCGCGTGCGCGCATCCAGAAGATCGTCAAGGATGAGCTCACCGCCGTCCGGGATGAATTCGCCACGCCGCGCCGCACGGTGATCGCCGAGCAGGAAGCTGAAGTCGAGGACGAGGACCTGATCCAGCGCGAGGATATGGTCATCACAGTCTCGCATCTCGGTTACGTCAAGCGCGTGCCGCTCTCGACCTACCGCGCGCAAAAGCGCGGCGGCAAAGGCCGCTCCGGCATGCAGACCCGTGACGAGGATTTCGTCAGCCGGCTGTTCGTGGCCTCCACTCACGCGCCGGTGCTATTCTTCTCCTCGCGAGGCCAAGTCTACAAGGAGAAGGTCTGGCGGCTGCCGCTGGCGGCGCCGCAAGCGCGCGGCAAGGCGCTCATCAATATCTTGCCGCTCGATCCGGGCGAACTGATCACCACCATCATGCCGCTGCCCGAGGACGAGAAGACCTGGGGTATGCTCGACGTAATGTTCGCCACCACCAAAGGAACGGTCCGCCGTAACAAGCTATCCGACTTCGTCGACGTGCGCCGCTCCGGCATCATCGCCATGAAGCTTTCCGAGGGTGAAGGCATCCTGGACGTGCAAGTCTGTTCGGAAAAGGACGACGTGCTGCTGACGACGGCGGGCGGCCAGTGCATTCGCTTCCCGGTATCAGATCGGCGTCCTGACAAGGTGACGGGAAAAGAAACGGAACATGGGGTGCGCGTATTTACCGGTCGCACTTCAATGGGCGTTCGCGGGATCGCACTACCTGAGGGCGACAAGGTAATCTCAATGTCGATCCTGCGGCACGTCGATGCGAAGCCTGAGGAGCGTATTGCCTATCTCAAGCGAGCTAACGCCGTGCGTCGGGGTGGTGCTGAGGAAGAGGAAGTAGACGTCGAAGAAGCGGATGTTGAAGTCGCTGCGGCCGCAATTGAGCTTGGCGAAAAGCGGTATGTCGAGATGTCGGCAGCGGAGCAATTTGTTTTGACGATCTCAGAACGCGGCTATGGCAAACGCACATCTTCCTACGAGTATCGGATCACAAGTCGCGGCGGCAAAGGCATTGTCGCAATGGCCGTGATGGAAGGGAAGAAGGGCGAGAAGAAGATTCGTGAAAAGACTGGTCGCTTGGTTGCCTCGTTCCCGATCGAAGAAGCCGACCAGATCATGCTGGTGACCGACGGCGGGCAATTGATCCGCTGCCCGGTCAACGGTATCCGCATCGCCGGACGCTCGACGCAAGGCGTGATCGTGTTCTCGACCGCCGAGGGCGAGCGCGTGGTTTCGGTCGAGCGGCTGCTCAGTGAGGACGGCGAGTGAATTTCGAACTGTTCTCGGCGTTTCTGCTGATCACGCTGGTCCTGGTGCTCGTGCCGGGTCCGATCGTGACGCTGGTGGTGTCGACCGCCGCAACGCGCGGCGTACGCGCCGGGCTGATCACGGTCGCGGGCAGCACGACCGGCAATGCGGTCCTGATCACCGGCATTGCGCTCGGTCTGAGCATCGTCATCCAATATGCAGCCGAGATTTTCGAGTGGCTGCGCTGGCTCGGTGCCGCCTATCTGGTCTGGCTCGGCATCCAGGCATGGCGTCATGCGGGCGCCGCCGAAGCGGTCTCAGAGCCGGGCGGTCATGTGTATTTCCGCCGCGGCTTTCTGGTGGCGATATCAAATCCGAAGACGATTGCCTTCTTCACTGCGTTCCTGCCGCAGTTCATCGATCCACGCCTGCCGGCCGGACACCAGCTTCTCGTCATGTGCACGGTCGCAGTCGTGATGGCGGGGCTGACCGATTGCGGCTGGGCGATGGTGGGCGGCGCCGGCCGCACATTTTTCCTGCGCCGGGCGAGTGCGAAATGGCTGGGCCGGCTCTCGGGACTGGTGCTGATGGGCGGCGGCGTCTGGCTGTCGCTGGTGCGGCGGCCGGGCTGACCCTAGTCCGACTTTAAATTCAGCGACTGCACGATTGGCTTCCACTTCGCCGTCTCGCTTTGGATGTAATCGGCCAGCTCTTTTGGTGAGCCGCCGCGCGGTGTGGCGCCGAGCCTGGCGAGCATTCCCGCCATCGGTTCCGCATGCAGCGCTTCGTTGGCGGCGGCGTTGAGCCGGGCGATAACGGCGGGCGGCGTGCCGCGCGGTGCGAGCAGGGCGGTCCACGCGCCGGTCGACAACGTCGGGAAGCCCGCCTCCTGCATGGTCGGCACATCGGGTAGTTCGGGAGAGCGCCGCGAACCGCCGATCGCAAGCGCGCGCAAGCGGCCGTCGCGCACGAGCTGCAAGGACGTGCTCAGCGTATCGAAGGTCATCTGCACTTCGCCGGTCATCACCGCGGACAGCGCCGGCCCGCCGCCCTTGTAGGGCACATGCACGATCTGCGTTGCGGTGGTCGTCTTGAACAACTCAGCCGTCAGGTGCGGCAGCGTGCCGATGCCGCCGGTTGAATAATTAAGTTTGCCAGGATTGGCCTTGGCGTAAGCGACGAGCTCGGCCATGGATTTCACCGGCAGCGCCGGATCGACGACCAGCACTTGCGGGGTTTCGGCAATGAGCGCGATCGGCGCGAAGCTTGACGCGCTATAGCCCGCGTTCTTGTGAATCATAGGACTCATGATCAGGCCGCTCGCCGCGGTGACGGTGAGCGTGTAACCGTCGGGAATGGCGTCGGCGGCGAGCTTCGAGCCGATGATGTTTCCGGCGCCCGGCTTGTTTTCGACGTAAACGGGTTGGCCAAGTTGCGCCGGCAAGGCATTGCCAAGCAGGCGCGCCATCACGTCGACCGGTCCGCCGGCCGGCGTCGGCACGATGATCTTTACGGGACGGTTCGGGAATTGCTGCGCATGGGCGCCGCTCGCGCAAACAGCAGTGGCAATGACGGCGGCCAAGCATACGCGGCGCATGGTGCCTCACGAAAAAACCGTGGAGGCGGCAGCCTATACCGCGATACCGAGTCGGATAAGCCCGGAGGGGATCAGTGAGTGAGGCGGTCGGTGGTGACCAGGCGAACGCGCAGATTGCCCGCGGGCGTGCCGACGCAATGCATGTAGGGCCACGCGCGCTTCTCGCAATGTGTTGCCGGGCTGTCGGTCGACGCTTGCGCCGGGCTGACAATCGGGCTTGCGACCGAAACCACGTCGCCTGATGCCGACCACAGTGTCGCGGCGCCTGCAATCAGCGCTGCAACGAGGGTTATGAACATCGGCTTCAGCATGACGGGGACTTTCCAGTTTGCTCTCGGCATTGGAATGCGCGGGTGCCCCAAAAGGTTCAATCGCGCAGCCGTGCATTTTTCTGGCGGTAGCCGCATGCGGAAGGGAACCAAGGCTTGCGGGGCGCAAAAGGCCGGGTTAGACCCGCGCTTATGCTGCGGACCGCCCTTTATGCCGGATCCTTCGATCCGGTCACCAATGGTCATCTCGATGTGGTGCGCCAGGCCGCCCGGCTGGCCGACCGGCTGGTGCTGGCGATTGGCGTGCACCCGGGAAAAAAGCCGCTGTTTTCGGCCGACGAGCGCCTGGCGATGCTGGAGCGGACCTGCGGGCCGATCGCGCGCCGGGAAAAGTGCAAGCTTGTCTGCATAACGTTCGACAACCTGGTGATCGAGACGGCGCGCAAGCAAGGCGCGACGCTGCTCATTCGCGGACTGCGTGATGCCACCGATTTCGACTATGAGATGCAGATGGCGGGCATGAACGCGACCATGGCGCCGAAAGTACAGACGATATTCCTGCCCGCCTCGCCGGACGTCCGCCCGATCACCGCCACACTGGTGCGGCAGATCGCCGGGATGGGCGGCGACATCTCGGCCTTTGTGCCTGCACCGGTCGCCGCGCGGCTCAAGAAAAAGTTCTCCAAAAGCTGATCGGAGCGCCCATGATCCGTATCGCCGCCGTTCTCATTGCGCTTGTCTGCGCGCTGCCCGCTTTCGCGCAGGCGCCGAAACTGCCTGCCGGCGCCGATCCGCAGAACATGCTGGTGATCGACACGACGCAGGGGCGCGTCATCATCAAGCTGCGTACCGACCTTGCGCCCAAGCACGCCG
>JBAUHH010000329.1:0-2292 GCA_049680165.1 Pseudolabrys sp. | reverse complement strand
GTGCACGTCAATCACCTGCCCTACCTGCCGTTCCCGCCGACGTTCCCGGTTTACATTCCGAAGGACAAGCTGGCGAACTGGTTCGAATCCTACGTCGAGAATCTGGAGCTGAATTTCTGGACCGGCGCCGAGCTTGTCGCCGGCAGCTACGACGAAACGAAGAAGCAATGGCGCGTCACGCTGCGGCGCAAGGACGGCGGCGAGCGCACGATACGGCCGCGCCATCTTATTTTCGCGACCGGGGTGAGCAGCATTCCGTCGTTTCCAAAAGACGTGCCCGGCCTCGACAGATTCGGCGGCGCCGTCGTGCATTCCGGCGCGTTCAAAAATGCCGAGCAATGGAACGGCCGCCGGGTGCTGGTGCTCGGCACCGGCACCAGCGGCCATGACGTCGCGCAGGAATTGCACGCGCACGGCGCCGACGTCACCATGATCCAGCGCAGCAAGACCTACGTCGTCAGCCTGAAAGAGGCGCAGAGCGTTTACGCGATCTATTCGGAAGGAATTCCATTCGACGATTGCGACCTGCTCGCAACCTCGTTCCCCTATCCCGTGCTGCAACGCTCCTATCAGCTCTCGACCGCGAAAGGCCGCGAAGTCGACAAGACGTTGCTGAAAAAGCTTGCCGCCTGCGGATTCCGCCTGCACTTCGGCGAGGACGACACCGGTTTCCAGATGATGTATTTGCGGCGCGGCGGCGGCTATTACTTCAACGTCGGCTGCTCCGATCTCGTCACGGCCGGAGAAATCAGCCTGATCCAGTTTTCCGACATCGCCTCGTTCGTCGCGGACGGCGCGCGCATGCGCGACGGCCGCATCGTGCCGGCCGACCTGCTGGTGCTGGCGACCGGCTACAAGAACCAGCAGGACACCGTGCGCGCCTCTCTCGGCGACGCCGTTGCCGACAAGATCGGGCCGGTCTGGGGTTTCGACGCAGGCGGCGAATTGCGCAACATGTGGCGGCGCACCGCGCAGCCCGGCCTGTGGTTCACCGCCGGAAGCCTGGCGCAATGCCGGATTTATTCGCGTTATCTGGCGATCCAGATCAAGGCGTTGGAAGAGGGCCTGCTGAGCTAGGCCGCGCGCTTGCGCCGGCTGCTTAGCAGCCACAATGATGCGTTCCAGCTCATGCCGATTGAAAGCCCGATGGCGTAGGACCACCACACGCCGACGGGCACGGCGAGGTAATGCACCACGAACAGGCCGAGGCTGAGGCCGATCAGCGGCGCCTGAACATGCGCCGCCACACTCGCCGCCGCGGGGCCGCCGACGCGCGGATGCAGGATCACGAAGAACGATCCCATCGCGACCGGGAAGAAGGCGAAGATGCCGGAAAAATATGAACCGATGGAACCGCTCGCCGCCGTGACGACGATGACGCAAAGCGTCACCACGCCCGCGCGCCAGGCGAGATCGGCCCCGCTCAGCGTCACGCGCCTGACGACCCCTTCCGAGCGGAAGCGGGTGCCGAGAAAAATCGTTACCGGAAACACGATCGCGTTCAGCAGCACGACCGTTGCCACGTTCCAGTCCACAAGCCGCGACAGGCCAACAAGGCAGAACCACACCAGAAATGCGCCGCCGATGCTGACCAACAGACTTTTGCGTTGCGCGAGCGCGGCATAAGTGAGCGCGAACACGGCGCAGATCCCGTTCGACACGATACTGCCGACCACGCTCGCGGCGATGAATTCCGGCGGATGCTCGACGGCGAGAATGATCATGGCGGCGCCGCCCGCCGTCGGCAGCGAGGCAATCAGCGCGCCGACGAGCGGGCCGCTGCGTTCGACGATAACCGAAGCGATGACGACGATGCTCGCGGTCATCGCGATCTTCAGCGCGAGGCCGTACCAGAACATCGGCGCGAGCAAAGGTGCGGCCGCGCTCATGCCGCCGCCGCGCGCTGACGCACGAAGTAGATGAGCATGTTGCAGCCGATCGAGACCGCGAGCGCGAGGCTGAGCGCGAGCGCCGAGCCGAACCGCTCCGCCGTCAGGTAGAGCGTGATGACGGCAACGGCGAAGCCGCCGAGCCCGACCACCGCGTTCGCCAGGATCGCCGCGGTGGCCGGCCCGCCGATGCGCCGGTGCAGGATGATGATGATGCTGGTGAGCACGATCGGAAACACCGCGAGGCTTCCGCTCGCGGTCGGTCCGATGGTGTAACTCAAGGTCACCACCACGCCGACCAGCAGCGCGACCATGACTGCGCGCATGACGAGATCGTACCAGCGCGCCTGCACCGCCGCGACGCGCACATGGCGCAGCGGATGCACGATCCACAGCGACGCTG
>JBAUHH010000328.1:0-3827 GCA_049680165.1 Pseudolabrys sp. | reverse complement strand
ATTCGGCGGCGTCGACATTCTCGTGGTCGCATCCGGGCTCAACAAGGTTTCCAAGATCGTCGATCAGAAGCCGGACGATTTCCTCGACGTGATGGACGCCAACGTCACGCAGGCGTGGCTGATGGCGCGCGCCGCCGGCAAGCAAATGTTGAAGCAGGGGCGTGGCGGCAAGGTCATTCTCACATCGTCGGCGCGCGGCTTGCTCGGCCATCCGGCCGGTTACACCGCCTATTGCGCGTCGAAGTCGGCGGTGGACGGCATCACGAAAGCGCTCGGCTGCGAGTGGGGCGAGACCGGCATCACCGTGAACGCGCTCGGGCCGACCGTCTTCCGCTCGCCGCTCACGGCGTGGATGTACGAGGACACCGAGCGGGCGCAGACCGTGCGCAAGGGATTTCTCGCGCGCGTGCCGAAAGGCCGCCTCGGCGAGCCGGCCGATCTCGCCGGTCCGCTGCTCTTCCTCGCTTCAGGCGCGTCGGATTTCTACACGGGGCATGTTCTCTACGCCGACGGTGGCTACACCGCCGGCTGAAAACGGCGTTTGGCGCTGGGTGAAGAAACGGGGGGCAAAGCCTTGAGCACGATCATCGACATCTACACCCACATCTATCCGGAGCGATTCTTCCAGGAGATGATGAAAGCGGCGCCGAAGCTCGGCAACATCGGGCCGCGCCTGCGCAGCATCACCAAGCTGTTCGATCTCGACGCGCGCTTCAAGGAGATGGATACGTTCGGCGACTATCGCCAGATCATCTCGCTGCCCAATCCGCCGATCGAGGACATCGCCAGGCCCGACACCGGCTTGCAGCTCGCACGCATCGCCAACGACGACATGGCGGAGCTGTGCCGCAAGCATCCGGAGCGCTTTCCGGCCTTTGCCGCCGCGCTGTGCCTCACCGACATCGAGGGCTCGATTGCGGAAGCGCGGCGCGCGGTGAAGGAGCTCGGCGCGGCCGGCGTGCTGATCTACACCAGCATCGCCGGCGAGCCGCTCGACCTGCCGAAGTTCGAGCCGTTTTTCGCCGCTATCGCCGAGCTCGACGCGACCATCTGGCTGCATCCGGAGCGCACCGCGGCGCTGCCGGACTATCTCGGCGAGAAGAAGTCGCGCTACGAGATGTGGTGGTGCCTCGGCTGGCCCTATGACACCTCGGTGGCGATGATCCGCATGGTGTTCTGCGGTCTGTTCGACCGCCATCCGAACCTGCGCATCATCACGCACCATCTCGGCGGCATGATCCCGTTCTATGACGGACGCGTCGGGCCCGGCCTGAAGGTGCTGGGCGCGCGCACGTCGGACGAGGACTACTCGAAAGTGCTGTCATCGCTGAAGCGGCCGCACATGGATTATTTGCGCGAATACTACGCCGACACCGCCATGTTCGGCGGCGGCGTGCACGCGCTGCGTTGCGGCTTGGAATTTTTCGGATCGGAGCGCGTGGTGTTTGCGACCGACGCGCCGCTCGGTCCCATCGCGCCGACGATTGCGGAGATCAAAAAGCTGGAGCTTGCGCCGGAAGACCAGCGCAAGCTCATGTGCGGCAATGCTGAAAAACTGCTGAAGATGAAGTTTGCCTGATCCGGCGCGCGGAGCATTGCGATGAAAATTGTTTATCGGCAGGCGCGCGCGGAAGAATTGCAGAAGGCGCAAGAACTCGTCGTCCGCAGCATCAACGATCTTACCGAACGCCACGGCTTTGGCCCGATGGCGAGCTTGCGGCCGCCCGAGTTTCAGTTGTTTTCGCTCAACGACGACCCCGATGGGCTTTGGGTCGCTGAAGCCGGCGGCGAAATCATCGGCTGCGCATTCAGCTGGGTCAGCGGCGACCTGTGGTTTCTCGCGGAGCTGTTCGTCTCCCCGGAGCACCAGGGCCGGGGGATCGGTAATCAGCTTTTGGCGCGCGCATTCGAGCATGCGAGCAAGGCGGGCGTACGGAACAAGGCGCTGATCACTTTCACCTTTAATACCGCCTCACAGGGTCTCTATATGAGAAACGGCCTCTTTCCCCGGCTGCCGATTTATTTCTTCCGGACGGCAACGCCGGTAGGCCGTGCCCCAGGCGACGAATTGCGGCATTCCGACATCGCGAACACCGCCGCGCATCGCGAGAGGCTTGTGCAGATCGATGCAAGTTCGCTCGGCGTGTCACGTGCAAAGCATCACGGATATCTGCTGAACGACAGCTCCACGCGGGGCGTCTTTTTGCACGCGGAAGACGATTGCGTCGGTTATGCTTATGTCAGTTCCAGCGGTCACATCGGGCCGCTTGCGGTGTCACGGCCCGATGCCATGAGCGCCGCATTCAGAACCGCGCTGAATCTCGCTGTGGCAGCCGAAACGTCGCAGATCTCGGCATTCCTTCCCGGCGTCAACGACGCAGCGCTACGCGTCGCGGTCCAGCACGGTATGCGGATCACATTCCCGATGGTGCTGGTATCGGCGCACGACTTCGGAGACTGGACGAGATATCTCCCGCGCAATCCCGGCTTTATGTAATCCGAGCAATGATGGCGCGCAGCCCGACAGGGCTAGTGCTTCTTCTTGCCGAGGTCGTTGCGCTTTTCACCTTGCACCGGCGTGTGGCTCGGCGGATCGCTGGCCGGGAAGCTGTCGTCGGAGGCGATCTCGACCTCGTCGCCCCGCTTCTGCCGCTCGCGCTGCTCGTCGGCCTTGTCCTTGACGCGCCGATCCGGCTGCTTGTCCATCGCCCTTACTCCTTCGTGTGTGTTCCAAAGGAAACGCGCGGACAGGGGCCACTGTTCCGTCAGCGGCGGACACGCAAAAGAGCCGCGCGAACAAGCGTTTGGCTGACACCTCACGTGGATTTCCGGTGTTCCCACCGTTGCGCTACCCGCGGCGGTTGCCGACATAAGATTATGAGTGGGCATGTCACATTGGCGGGTCCTGCCTCGTCATGATGTCGGAAACCAACGAAAGGAACCCAATCATGACTGCCAAACTCGATCCCTTCGCCGCCGCCCCTTCGCTGATGAAGGGCTGGATGGGCACATCGCTCGCCGTTGCGTCGAGTCTCGAGCCTGATCTCGTGCATCTCGTGGAGATCCGTGCCTCCCAACTCAATGGCTGCGCCAACTGCATCAACCTGCATGCATCCGACGCGCGCTCGAAAGGCGAAACCGAGCAGCGCATCTATCTGCTGTCGGCCTGGCGCGAGGCGCCTTGTTACACGGACGCCGAACGTGCGGCGCTCGGCTGGACCGATGCGCTGACGCGGCTCTCGGAGGGGCACAAGCTGGAAGGCGCTTATGAAGCGCTGAAGGCTCACTTCACCGAAGAGGAGCGGGTCAAGCTCACGCTGATGATCAACATCATCAACGGCTGGAACCGCCTCGCGGTCGGCTTCGGCTTGTTTGCCGATCCGGCGGCGATAAAGGCCACCGCCAAAGCGGCCGCCGCGTGATGACGGACGTCGGCCACGACAAGGACGCAGCGGCGAGCTTCGAGCCGCTGCGTCCAAAGCTCATGCGCGTCGCCTACCGCATGCTCGGCTCGGTGGCTGACGCCGAGGATGCCGTGCAGGAGGCTTTCATCCGCTGGATGAAGGCCGACCGCGACGACGTGCGCGAGCCCGAGGCATTCCTGCGCCGCTCAGTCACGCGTCTCTGCCTCGATCAGCTCAAATCGGCGCGCCGCCAGCGCGAGACCTATGTCGGTCAATGGCTCCCCGAGCCCGTGGTGGAAGATGAGCAAGAGGAAGACGTCACCTTGCCGCTGATGCTGGCGCTGGAACGTCTTTCTCCGCTCGAGCGGGCGGCCTTTCTGCTGCACGATGTGTTCGGGCTGGAATTCGACGAAGTCGCCGCGA
>JBAUHH010000327.1:0-2835 GCA_049680165.1 Pseudolabrys sp. | reverse complement strand
CCGACTGGCCGGATTCGAACGGCACCTCGTAGCTTTCCCAGCGCCCGTCTTTCACGTCGAGCCCGCGCCAGATCTTGAGCGTGGCGTGTTCGGTCATTGCGCCGCCACCGCGTGCGCGCCGGAAAGCGCGACGCGCCCCTTGTTCAATCGCACGACCTGATTGAACGCCCATTCCGGCGACAGACGCGGATAGTCCTCGCGCTGTTGCGCGCCGCGCGTCTCCGTGCGCGCCAGCGCGGCTTCGGCGACGGTGCGCGCCACCAGCAGCATGGTGCGCAAATCGAACCACTCGTAGCGCCGCATGTCGAAGGCGCCGCCTTGACCGGGCGGCGCATCGCCAAGCTCGCGCGTCAGGCGACGAATGGCGCCGAGCGCGCGCGTGAGCTTCGTTTCGGTGCGTAGCGCGCCGACGTCGTCCTGCATCGTGGCCTGCAATGTCTGCACCATCGCCGCCGTGTTGAGATCGCGCGCCGGCGCATCGGCGGCGATCAGGTCGAGCGCGGCACGGGCATAATCGTTTGCCGCCGGTACGGCGTTCATTTTCGCGGCATGGGCTGCGGCGCTACGCCCGGCGCGGCGGCCGAACACCAACGCCTCGGTGATGGCATTGCCGGAAAGCCGGTTGGCGCCGTTGGCGCCGCCGACGGCTTCACCCGCCGCGAACAGGCCGGGCACGTCCGTGCGCATCTGCGCGTCCGCGACGATGCCGCCCATGTGGTAATGCGCGATGGGCGCCACTTCGACCGGCATTTTGGTAAGGTCGATGTTGTTGGCCGCGAGCCGGTCGATGACCGGCCCGAACGCTTCGCGCAACGCCGCTTGCGAACAGTGCTGGAAGCTCAGGAAAACGCCGCCATGCGGCGAGCCGCGTCCAGCTTCGACTTCCTTCAGGATCGCGTAGCTGCCGAGGTCGCGCGTGATGACGTATTTGCCGTCTTCGGCCACGCCGTAATTCTGCGTGAATTCCTCGCCGCAATTGTTGAGCAGCCTGCCGCCGAGCTTGTAGCGGAACGGATCCCACATGATCGGGTCCATGCCGATCAGGCGCGGCGCGAGATGGCCGATGGGAAAGAACTGCACGAACTCCATGTCGGTGAGCGAGGCGCCCGCGCGCAGCGCCAGCGCATAACCGTCGCCGCCCATGTTGGCCGACGCGCTGTTGCGCCGGTAAAGCCGCGTGAGCCCGCCGGTCGCGACGATCGTCGCTTTAGCCGACACCACGATCGGCGCGCCGGTGCCGAGATGCAGCGCGGCCGCGCCAACGATGCCGTCATCGTTGCGGATGAGATCGACCACGCAAAGGTCGCCGATCTTGCGGATACCGCTCGTCTTGCTCACCACCGAACGCAAGGTCTTCGACACCGCCGGACCGGTGCTGAGGAAATCGACATAGACGCAGCGCGGGCGGTCATGACCGGGCGCCATCGCCTGCGCGATGTGGCCGCCTTTGCGCGCCCAGCCAACGCCCCAGGCGTCCATCTGGCGAATGCAATCGGGACCGTCCTCGCACAACAGACGCGCCAGCGGCTCGTTACAGAGACCGCGCCCGGCCGTGATCGTGTCGTTGTAGTGATGCCGCCAGTCGTCCGGCGTTTCTTCGCCGAGCGCGACCGCGACCGTCATCTGCGCCATCACGGTGGCGCCGCCGCGTCCGATCAGGCTGCGGTCGGCGAGCAGCACCTGGGCGCCGGCGCGCGCGGCTTCGATCGCGGCGTACATGCCGGCGGCGCCGGAACCAATCACCAGCACGTCGGTTTCGGCCTGCATCGGCTCGGTCATGCGCCGACCTTAGCGCAACTGGGCAGGGCCGCTACAGGGCTTTGAAACAATGAGGTTTTCCTCGCCGACGTGCGTTGTTGCATTGCAAAAAAAGCGGCCGCACTGTATCGCTTGAATGACTGTGGGAGCGGCGATGCGCGACGAAACTCAGCGCGACAAGCCTCAGCGCGACAAATCTTTGCGCGACAAGCCCTGGATCTTCCGCACCTATGCGGGCCATTCGACCGCCGCGGATTCCAACGCGCTCTATCGCAAGAATCTCGCCAAGGGCCAGACCGGCCTTTCGGTCGCTTTCGATCTGCCGACGCAGACCGGCTACGACAGCGACCACGTGCTGGCGAAGGGCGAGGTCGGCAAAGTAGGCGTGCCGATTTCCCATCTCGGCGACATGCGCGCGCTGTTCGACCAGATCCCGCTCGCGACGATGAACACCTCGATGACCATCAACGCCACCGCGGCGTGGCTGATGGCGCTCTACATCGCGGTCGCCGACGAACAGGGCGTGCCGCGCGCAGCCCTGCAAGGCACGATCCAGAACGACATCATCAAGGAATATCTCTCGCGCGGCACCTACGTGTTTCCGCCGGCCCCGTCGATGCGCCTGATCAAGGACGTGATTCTGTTTACCACCGCGCATGTGCCGAAATGGAATCCGATCAACGTGTGCTCGTATCATTTGCAGGAAGCGGGCGCGACGCCGGTGCAGGAACTTGCGTTCGCGCTGGCGACGGCCATCGCCGTGCTCGACACGGTGAAGGCGTCGAGCGAAGTGCCGCCGGAGAAATTCGGCGAGGTGGTCGGGCGCATTTCGTTCTTCGTCAATGCCGGGCTGCGCTTCGTCACCGAGCTTTGCAAGATGCGCGCCTTCACCGAATTGTGGGACGAGATCACGCGCGAACGCTACGGCGTCACCGATGCCAAACAGCGGCTGTTCCGCTATGGCGTGCAGGTGAATTCCCTTGGCCTCACCGAGCCGCAGCCGGAGAACAACGTCGCGCGCATTCTGATCGAGATGCTGGCGGTGACGCTGTCGAAGAACGCGCGCGCCCGCGCCGT
>JBAUHH010000326.1:0-4788 GCA_049680165.1 Pseudolabrys sp. | reverse complement strand
CCCGGTGATCAATTTGCGCGCGCGCATCCTGCAAGTGCGCACTATTCAGCGCGGCGAGACCGTCGGTTACGACGCGGTGTGGACCGCGCAGCGCACGACGCGGCTAGCTATCGTCGCGGTCGGCTATGCCGACGGCTATTTGCGCGCGGCAAGCGCATCCGACAAAACGCCGGGCGGCGATGCGATCGTTGCCGGCAGGCGCTGCCCGCTGGCGGGCCGCGTCTCGATGGACCTGCTTGCGATCGACGTCACCGATTTGCCCGACGGGGTCCTCCATCGCGGCGGCCTGGCGACACTGATCGGCGATGAGATCACCGTCGACGATCTCGCCGCGGCCGCCGGCACGATCGGCTACGAAGTGCTCACCGGCCTCGGCAAACGCTATCACCGCCTCTATCGCGCGGACTGATCATGGCCAAGCGCGGTCCTTCCTTCGTCTGCCAGAACTGCGGCGCCGCCTTCAGCCGCTGGCAGGGAAAGTGCGAGGCCTGCGGCGAGTGGAACACGCTGGTCGAGGAAGGCGCGGCGGCGCCCACAAGCGGGCCCGGCCGCAAGCCCGGCAAAGGCCGGCTGTTCGCGCTCGAACCGCTCACCGGCGAAGCGCATGAAGCGCCGCGGCTGCCGTCCGGCGTCGCCGAACTCGATCGTGTCACCGGCGGCGGCTTCGTGCGCGGCTCAGTGCTGCTGGTCGGCGGCGATCCCGGCATCGGCAAGTCCACGCTGCTGATCCAGGCAACCGCCGCGCTCGCGCGCGCCGGCCACCGCGCGGTCTACATTTCCGGCGAGGAAGCGGTGGCGCAGGTGCGGCTACGCGCGGAACGGCTCGGCCTTTCGGGCGCCGCGGTCGAGCTTGCCGCGGAAACTTCCGTCGAGGACATCGTCGCCACGCTCGGCGAAGGCAAGACGCCGCGTCTCGTCGTCATCGATTCAATCCAGACGATGTGGACCGACACGATCGAATCCGCGCCCGGCACGGTGACGCAAGTGCGCGGCAGCGCGCAGGCGCTGATCCGCTTCGCCAAGCGCTCCGGCGCCGCCATCATTCTGGTCGGCCACGTCACCAAGGACGGCCAGATAGCCGGCCCACGCGTGGTCGAGCACATGGTCGATGCCGTGCTCTCGTTCGAAGGCGAAGGCTCGCATCAATTCCGCATCCTGCGCGCGGTAAAAAACCGTTTCGGCCCGACCGACGAGATCGGCGTGTTCGAGATGACCGGCGAAGGCCTGCGCGAGGTCGCCAATCCGTCCGAACTGTTTTTGTCCGAGCGCGAGCTTGGCTCGCCCGGCACCGCCGTCTTTGCCGGCATCGAAGGCACGCGCCCGGTGCTGGTGGAAATCCAGGCGTTGGTGGCGCCGACGACGCTCGGCACGCCGCGCCGTGCCGTGGTCGGCTGGGACCCGAGCCGGTTGTCGATGGTACTGGCGGTGCTGGAAGCCCATTGCGGCGTGAAGCTCGGCGGCCACGACGTCTATCTCAATGTGGCAGGCGGCCTGCGCATTCAGGAGCCGGCCGCCGACCTTGCCGCAGCGGCGGCACTCGTCTCCTCGCTCGCTAACGCGCCCTTGCCGGCCGATGCCGTTTATTTCGGCGAAGTCTCGCTCTCCGGCGCGGTGCGCCCGGTCGCGCAAAGCGCGGCACGGCTGAAGGAAGCCGCCAAGCTCGGTTTCACGCGCGCCATCGTCCCGGAATCCGCGCGCGGCGAAAGCATCGATGCGGGCATCCGCCTCACCGAGGTCGGCAGCCTTTCGACGCTGGTCGCCGACATCGCCGCGCGTGGCTCGCGAGCTCCCCGCGCCAAGCAGGCCTGACCTTAAGCAACACGCGAAAAGCCGTGGACAAGGTGGGTGACGGCACCGCCGAGGGCGGCTATACACGGGCCGTTAAAACGGCTCAGAGACGTTGTCGCGTTGGCCCTGCCCGGACGAAAAAGGGCTTAAAATTAAAGACTTGCCACTGATGATGCCGCTGACCTCTGGTCACCTCCGGCGCCTGCCGGATTCGCCACGCCAAACGCCGGTTAACGACCGGCCGCAGAGCTGACGCGCCCGATGCCGATCACGCTCCTCGACATCATCTTGCTGGTCGTCATGTTGATCTCCGGGCTGCTCGCGATGATCCGCGGCTTTATGCGCGAGATCCTGTCGATCGGCGCCTGGGGCGTCGCCGCGCTGGTCACGCTCTATTCCTACGGCAAACTGTTGCCGACCGTTAAAACCTATTTCAACAGCGACATGGTAGCGGCCGGCGTCACCGTCGTGGGCGTGTTTCTCTGCACGTTGCTGGTGGTGTCGATCATCACAGTCAAGATTTCCGACATGATCCTCGACAGCAGGGTCGGCGCGCTCGACCGTACGCTGGGTTTCCTGTTCGGGCTGGGGCGCGGGCTGATCATCGTCGTGATCGCATTCCTGTTCTTTGCATGGCTGGTACCCGACCGCAGCCAGCCGGACTGGGTGCGCGGGGCCAAGTCGAAAGTCGTGCTGCAAAGCACGGGACAATGGCTGATGTCGATGTTGCCGGAAGACCCAGAGAGCACCATCTTAAAGAAGCTGAAGCGGCCGAAACCGGAAGATCAGGAAGTGCCGCAGGATACCGGCCCCGACCAGGCAGCGCCGGCGGCCCCGAGAACCAACACCCCGGCAACACGTTGACAACGCGAGGCCCGATGGCAGAAACCTTCGAAGCAGCCCCCGATGACATGGCGTTCGATCCGGACGCTGACCGGCTGCGCGAAGAATGCGGGGTGTTCGGCATATTCGGTCATCCCGATGCCGCCGCCATCACCGCGCTCGGCCTGCACGCCTTACAGCACCGCGGTCAGGAAGCCGCCGGCATCGTGACCTTCGACGGCAAGCGCTTCCATTCCGAGCGCCGCCTCGGCCTCGTCGGCGACGCTTTCGCCAAGCGCGACGTGATCGATCGCCTGCCCGGCACGGCTGCGATCGGCCATGTGCGCTATTCGACCACCGGCGAAACCGTCCTGCGCAACGTGCAGCCGCTGTTCGCCGAACTCGAAGGCGGCGGCTTCGCCATCGGCCACAACGGCAATCTCACCAACGGCATTACGCTTCGCCGCAATCTGGTGCGCGAAGGCGCGATGATGCAGTCGACCACCGACACGGAAGTGATCCTGCATCTGGTCGCGCGCGCCCGGCGCAACCGTTTCGTCGACCGCTTCATCGAAGGCATGCGCCAGCTCGAAGGCGCCTACGCCTTCGTCGGCCTCACCAACAAGAAGCTCATCGGCGCACGCGATCCGCTCGGCATCCGCCCGCTGGTCATCGGCAAACTCGACGGCTGCCCGATCCTGGCATCGGAAACCTGCGCGCTCGACATGATCGGCGCGCAATACGTGCGCGACGTCGAAAACGGCGAGATCGTCGTGTTCGACGAAGACGGCGCGCAGTCGCACAAGCCGTTCCCGACGATGCGGCCGCGGCCTTGCATCTTCGAATACATCTATTTCTCTCGGCCGGATTCGATCGTCGGCGGCCGTCACGTTTACGACGTGCGCAAGACCATGGGCGCGGAGCTGGCGCGCGAGGCGCCGGCGGCGGCCGACGTGATCGTGCCGGTGCCGGATTCCGGCGTGCCGGCGGCGATCGGCTATGCGCAGGAATCCGGAATCCCTTACGAGCTCGGCATTATCCGCAACCACTATGTCGGGCGCACCTTCATCCAGCCGACGCAAACCATCCGCGACCAGGGCGTGCGCATGAAGCATTCCGCCAATCGCGCGGTGGTCGCCGGCAAGCGCATTGTGCTGGTGGACGACTCGATCGTGCGCGGCACGACCTCGCGCAAGATCGTGCAAATGATGCGCGACGCCGGCGCCAAGGAAGTGCACTTCCGCATCGCCTCGCCGCCGATCACGCATCCCGACTATTACGGCATCGACACGCCGGAGCGCGAGAAGCTGCTCGCCGCGACCCACGATCTCGAAGGCATGCGCCAGTTCATCGGCGCGGATTCGCTTAGCTTCCTGTCGGTCGATGGCATTTACCGGGCGATGGGCGAGAAGGGCCGCAATTCCGAGCATCCGCAATTCACCGACCACTGCTTCACCGGCGACTATCCGACCGGGCTGACCGACCAGACCACGGCCGACGCTTCGCCCCGGCAATTGTCGCTGCTGGCGGAAGCGATCTGATCGCCCGATCCACGTGTGTGATGAGTAAACCCCTCGCCGACCGCATTGCGCTTGTCACCGGCGCTTCGCGCGGCATCGGCGCGGCGCTCGCCGTGCATCTGGCGGAAGCGGGCGCGCATGTCGTCGCCGTCGCGCGCACCGTCGGCGGCCTGGAAGAGCTCGACGACAGGATCAAGGCCGCCGGCAGCACGGCCACACTGGTGCCGCTCGACATGAAGGACTCCGACGGCATCGCGCGGCTCGCGATCGCGATCAACGAGCGCTACCGGCGGCTCGATGTACTGGTCGGCAATGCCGGCATCCTCGGCACGCTCTCCCCGCTCGGCCACGTCGAGCCGCAAGCGTGGGACAATATTTTCGCCGTCAATGTCACCGCCAACTGGCAGCTGATCCGCACGATGGACCCGCTGCTCAAGCGATCGAGCGCCGGCCGCGCGGTATTCATCACCTCGGGCCTGAGCTGGATGGCGCAGGCCTATACCGGGCCCTATGGCGCGACCAAGGCGGCGCTCGATGCGCTCGCACGCACCTACGCGGCCGAATGCACGTCGAGCAACGTGCGCGTCAATCTGTTCGGGCCCGGCCCCACCCGCACGCGCATGTCTGCGAGCGGATGGCCGGGCGTCGATCCGGAGAC
>JBAUHH010000325.1:0-3558 GCA_049680165.1 Pseudolabrys sp. | reverse complement strand
CATAGCCGATGAGTAGCAAGCCGAGCACGCGGATGCCGAGGGCGGCGCCGAGCAGCAGGCCGAAGCAGAAGACATCGCGCCAGCGTGGGTTCGGCAAATCGCGCGCCGCGCGAATGAGGAAATAGGTCGCGCCCATCATCGCGGCTGCGAAGGGAATATCCTTGGTGTGGTTGAACATGCCGCCGTACCACGAGCCGCAAACGGCGAGTGCCGCGGCGGCAACTACGCCCGCGCGCGGACCGGCGACGAGACGCGCTGTCGCCCACGTGGCGCCAATTCCGGCAATGCCGATCAGCGCGCACAGGACATGACGCACGTCGTAAGGGTTGAGGAACGGCAACGCGTGCTGCGCGGCCACGGCTATGACGTCGAACAGCCCGCCGTAAAGATACAGATTGATGTAGTGGAAGAGCGCCTGGTTGCTGAAATCGCTGCGGTAGTAAGCGACGATCAGCTCGCCGTAGTGCTGCTGAACGGCTTCGTCGTTGGAGATGGCGTAAGAGCCGAACGTCGTCAGCGCGAGCACGATGAGAATCAAAAGCAGCGCCGCTGCCGCCATGTCATAGCGGTCGCCGCACGCGATGCGTGCCCGCAGTTTTCCGATCGCGGTGCGCATGGTCTTGTGCGTGCTGCCGGCGTCGGCGCTTGGCGCGCCTGGTAAGGCCGGTAGCAGATCCTCCCCTCCACCCCGCTGCCATAGTGGCGCGGCGGACGCGTGCTGTCATGCTGCACCTGCACAATTGCCGGCGATTGCGTTAACGTGCGACAGGAGTGGCGGTGCGGGTGCGGAGTCAGGCGCGAATGCGGTCTCTTCCGGTACTGATCGGCGTGCTCTTCGTGTGGGCCGTAACGGCCCTGGTCCCGGCGGCGGCACAGACCGGCTTCGACCGCCGCGGCGGCGACTACACCAACTTCCCGATCCGTTCCGGCGATCCGGCCGTCTGCGCCACCCGTTGCGAGCGCGACCAGAAGTGCAAGGCCTGGAGCTTTTCCTACCCGCGCACGGCGCATGCCATCGCCAACTGCTGGCTGAAGAACCAGGTGCCGCCGCGCGTGGCGGACAAATGCTGCGTGTCAGGCGTGCGCGGCGCCGGCGTGGTCGAGCCGCGGCGCGGCGCGCTGGAATATTCCATCGACCGGTACGGCGGCGACTATCGCAACTTCGAAGTCGCGCCCGATCCGGCCGGTGCGCCATGCAAGGCCGCCTGCGACGCCGACAATCGTTGCCGGGCCTGGACTTACTTGCGACCGGGTTATTCCGGGCCGGCAGCGCGCTGCTATCTCAAGGATAAAATCAAACCGCCACGGCGCCAGCCGTGCTGCATCTCAGGGGTGGTGAGATAGACGGCGCTGGCGTCAGTGAACGGCGGTGAAAAACCGCGACAGCCGCAATCCGGACGGCCACGTCCAAACCGGCTGCGCCACCATCGCAAGGTCCCACGAACCGACGATCGCATCCACGCGCCCGACCAGATTGTCGACCGGCAGCATGCCGACGCCGCCGGATCTGACCGGAACGCGGCTGTCGGCGGAGTTGTCGCGGTTGTCGCCCATGACGAACAGATGTCCGGGCGGAACGAGCGTCTCGGGTACGTTGTCGAGCGGATCGGTCGACGACAGCTTGAAGATCGTGTGATCGCGGTCACCGGGCAGCGTTTCAATATAACGATGCGCTGGGACGAGGGTGCCGCTCTCGGTTTCTGCGTTGCCGATGCCATCCGGCCGAATGCCGACCGGGTTGCCGTTGATCGACACGCGCCCGTCGCGCAGCGAAACGCGGTCACCGGGCAGGCCGATCACGCGCTTGACCCAGATTTGCGAACGGTCGCCGGGCCAGCGGAATACGACCACGTCGCCGCGCTTCGGCAGCGCGCCGAGCACGCGCTTGGTGTCGGGCAGCACGATGAAATTCGGCAGCGAGGCCGAGCCATAACCGTAGGGAAATTTCGTCGCCAGCAATTCGTCGCCGATCAGCAGCGTCGGCTCCATCGAACCGGACGGAACGTAATAGGGTTCGGCGATCGCGGTCTTGGCCGCGATCACGACGGCAAAGATGCAGACCAGATCGACGAATGTCTTGGCCCAGCCGTCGAGGCGCGGCTTCTTCACCGACATGATTTTCTCCTCGCGCATTTCAGGCCGTTCCGCCGACGGTGATCTTGTCCATGCGCAGGCTCGGCTGGCCGACACCGACCGGCACGCCCTGGCCATTCTTGCCGCAGGTGCCGATTCCGGGATCGAGCGCGAAATCATTGCCGACCATGCTGATGCGATGCAGGTCGGTCGGGCCGTTGCCGATCAGCATCGCGCCCTTCACCGGCGCGCCGACCTTGCCATTCTCGATCTTGTAGGCCTCGGTGCACTGGAACACGTATTTGCCGGAGGTGATGTCCACCTGGCCGCCGCCGAAGCTGACCGCGTAGATGCCGTTCTTCACCGAAGCGATGATCTCTTTCGGGTCGTGTTTGCCGGCCAGCATGTAGGTATTGGTCATGCGCGGCATCGGCACATGCGCGTGGCTTTCGCGGCGGCCATTGCCGGTCGGCCGCATTTTCATCAGCCGCGCATTTTGCCGGTCCTGCATGTAGCCGACGAGAATTCCATCCTCGATAAGCACCGTGCGATTGGTGGGGGTGCCTTCATCGTCGATCGAGAGCGAACCGCGCCGCGCGTTCATGGTGCCGTCGTCGACGACAGTCACACCTTTGGCCGCGACCTGCTGGCCCATCAACCCGGCAAATGCGGATGTCTTCTTGCGGTTGAAATCGCCTTCGAGGCCGTGACCGACCGCCTCGTGCAGCATGACGCCCGGCCAGCCGGAGCCAAGCACGACGTCCATCTCGCCGGCAGGGGCGGGGACCGCTTCGAGATTGACCAGCGCCTGGCGCACCGCTTCATCCACCGCGCCGCGCCACGCGTCCGGCGTAATGAATCGCTCAAAACCCTCGCGCCCGCCAAACCCGTAGCTGCCGGATTCTTGCCGCGTGCCGTCACCGGCCACGATCGACACACTGAGGCGTACCAAAGGACGAATGTCGCGGTAGCTCTCTCCATCCGCGCGCAGGATTTCCACCACCTGCCAGCTCGCGCCGACGCTGGCCGAAACTTGCCGCACGCGCGGATCCTTGGCGCGCGCATAGGCGTCGATCGCTTCCAGCAATTTGACCTTGGCCTCGAACGCAGGCGCGGCGAGCGGATTGTCATCGCTATAGAGCCGGCGGTTGGTGCGAGACGGTGCATCGGCATAGGTGCCGGAATAGCCGCCCTTGACCGCGCGCACTGCGTCGGCGGCGCGGGCGATAGCCGCTTCCGAAACGTCGGAGGCATGCGCATAGCCGACCGCTTCGTCCTTGACTGCGCGCAGGCCGAAGCCTTGCGCGGTGTCGTAGGTCGCCTGCTTGAGCCGGCCGTTGTCGAAGCCGAGGCCCTCGGACTGCTTGTATTCGAGGAATAGTTCGCCGTCGTCGGCGCCCTCGAGGCCGCGCGCGATCAGCGTCTCGACCTTGGCTTTGTCGAGGCCGGCGCGGTCGATCAAGGACGAAATCGAGGAATCCATGC
>JBAUHH010000324.1:0-13259 GCA_049680165.1 Pseudolabrys sp. | reverse complement strand
GCTGGAATTTGTCGACGCAGATCGGCGTCAGCGCGGTGACCACCGCGGCGTCGGCGCTCGCGTCGGCCATGCGCGTGGCCTTGCTGCCGAGCATCCAGCCGCCCCAGCCGAAGCCGACGATCAAGGTGATGACGCAGCCGGCGGCGGCGCCTTGCATCAGGCGCTTGCGTGACTCGCCCTGCAGAATGAGAGGTAATTGCATGAGTTCTCCTTTCGCCCGAACTGCGGTTCGGAGCGAGGACAACGGACACCCGGATGGGTTCCGGCCGTTAAGTTGGAGTGCAGGCCCGGCCGCTTTGCGCTGGCGTTTCGGTCGCCGCCAGCGTGCGCCCATTCCGGGCCAAAGTCGATGCCGGCAACGCCGCAGGCGGCGGCGCTACTTCACCTTCATGCTGTTGGGCGACACCAGCAATGACGAGGTGTCAACCGCCTCGAAGGCGCTTGCGGGGACGCGCTTGAGCTCATCGAGCATGTCGTTCGGCCAGCGCGGGTCGGCGGTGCCCTGGAAGAACCAGGCCGAGCCGTTGTCGGCGAGCACGAGGCCGTAGATCTTCATCGCGCGCAGCACCGCGCGCGTGTCGGGGCGCAGCGCCGGCGAGATGCGGTAGTTCGCCTTCAGGCGGAAGCGCGCGCCCATCGGCGGATAATTCGCGTTGCGCACCGAGCCGGCCTGATGCCGCGCCGGCCACAGGTAATGCATGTCGGTGTCGTCGGTGGTGAAGCGGACGGCGTGGTCGATGGTGCCGGCCTCGGTCTCCTCGTAGCGCAGCAGCCCGGGCAATATCGGCAGGCCCGCGGCGTCGGCGGAGGTGAAGCCCGCGGGGCGCAGCGCGTCGCTGTTCAAATTCCAGGTGGCGCCGCTGCCGGCCGCCCATTTGTTGCCGGTGTGGCGCGTCGCCCAGGTCTCGTAGAGCTGGCAGGTGTCCTTGTTGATGACGATGGTGTGGCGGTCGCCGGACTTGAATTGCCCGCCTTCGACCTTGGTGTCGGCACCGAGCGGATAGCGCACGCGATCGCTCTCGTCGGCGATGTCGAAACGCACCGGGACTTTGGCGTGCGTGTTGTCGACGACGGTGATCGGGATGCCGTAGGGTGCGGGCTGCGCGCCGAACGAGGGGCCGAAGTCGGGATGAAGCTTCGCGCCCGGCGACATGTGCGACATCCAGGCGGCGCTGCGCACGTGCTTCGGCAATGTGCTGACGTCGGCGTGCCACCAGCTGTCGCTGGGGAAAGCGGGACACGATGTGTGCGGGATGATGTTGGCGGCGCTGGCCGGCGTGAAGGTGAAAAGCAAAGCCGCCGCGCAGGCGGCCGCGAATTCCGGTAACCGCATATATCCTCCGTCGCCCGCGCGCGGAGAGGCACGCGGAAGGATGCGCCTGATAGCAGCGCACGGTTTAGGCGGGATGAGTGTGGCCCGCCGACTTTGTTTCAATTGCGGCGCCGAGCTACCCCGGTACGCCACCCGCCCCGTTTCCGCCGTGATCGGCCGCTCAAATCCGCGGCGGGTTAACGCCGGAACGGAATCGCTTTTGGCCGCTTTATAGAGCGGGCGATTGCGGTCCGGGCGCGAAAGGGTTGGGTATCATGCGTGCGTTTGTGTTGCGGATGGCGACGGCCGGTCTATTCGCCTGCGCGCTCGCCGTACCGGCGCGCGCCGATGTGCTGATCAAGGTCGACAAGGCCGCGCAGCGCATGACCGTCGAGGTCGACGGCCAGCCGCGCTATGTGTGGCCGGTGTCGACCGGCATCGCCGAATACGACACGCCGAACGGCGCGTTCACGCCATTCCGCATGGAGGCCGACCACTACAGCAAGGAGTGGGATGACGCGCCCATGCCCTACTCCATTTTCTTCACCAAGCAGGGTCACGCCATCCACGGCACCACGCATGCCAGCATCGGCCGGCCGGCCTCGCACGGCTGCGTGCGGCTGAAGACGGCGAACGCGGAAATTTTGTACGGCCTGGTAAAGAAGCAGGGCCTGGCGCACACCACCGTGGTGCTCACGGGCAAGATTCCGGAAAGCGCGCCCGCAGTGGCAAAGCGTAATCCTGCTCCGCGCAGCAACGACGACTATGCCGTGACACGCCCGCCACTCGGCATCGACCCTTACACCGTCGGCCGCGCGCCGCGCGACGACGACAACGGTTACATGGGCCGCGTTCAGCCCGCGCCTGCCTATGCCGACGAGAATGACGACGACGACGTCACCTCCGCGCTGCCAGCGCCGCGCACACGGCAGGTGCAGCAAGGCTATTGGCGCGAAAATCGTGACGGCCCGCGTTACTACTATTACCGCGTGCGGCCCTATCAGTCGCAACAGCCGCAACGCAACTACGGCGGCTTCCTGTCCGACTGGTGAGAGCGCGCATGATCCGCAAGCTCAAGGGCGGCAAGTACCGGCTCTATTCGCGCAAGAAAAATCCGCGCACCGGCCGGCGGCGCAATCTTGGCACCTTCGGCTCGCGCAAGGCAGCGGAGAAGCACGAACGCGCCGTGCAATATTTCAAGCGGCGTTAATCGGCCTCAATGCCCGACGCCGAGCGCGTCCTCGCCGCGGTCGAGGATCAGCGGCACGATCAGATCCTCTTCGTCATCGAGATGGCGCATCAGCCCGCGCAGTAACGCGGCGCTGGCGTCGGCGTATTTGTCGCCGGCGGGCAGCCAAGCGTCCTTGTCGTTGCCGATCGCGCGTAAAAGATCGTTGGCCGCATGCGCGGTGCGCTCCATGTCGGCGTGGATCGCGGCGTGATCGTTTTCCAGCACATCGAAGCCGCGCGCGAGGCGCTCGTCCGCCGCGCGGAACACCGGGAAATGGTGGTGGTCCTCAATGTAATGATGCAGGTCGAGCTGCTGGAGCATGAATTGCAGGCGCGGCGCGAACTGGCGCGGGAATTCCGCCGCCGGCATGCGGCCCTCGCGGAAATCGTTCGTGATGCCGGTGAGCATGCCGGCGAGATCGCGGAACATGGCGTGGCGCGACAGCCAGAAACGCGCCATCCCGCCGAGATTGACGTGGCCAGCCCACTGCTCGCGCGGGTAGCGCGCGATCAGCACGCGCAGGTCCTCTGGCCAGCCGCTGCGGCTGGCCAGGGTCAAAGCGTCGATATCCCGCCGATCCGGCGTCTCGATGGTCATGACCGTTAAATAGCGATTGCTCGCGCAATCACCAACATCATCATGCGCGGGCTTGACCCGCGCATTTATGATGCGTTTCGTCGTGCCGCAGCGTTGCATGGATTGCCGGGTCAAGCCCGGCAATGACGAGAATGGGGCCCACCACCCGCGCCCGCCTGATCTGCGTCGAGCCGACCGCCCACCGCCTCGCCGCGTTCGCGGGCGAAAATCTCGACCCCGACGACACCGTCTGCGCCGCCTTCGAGGGCGATAATGGCGCCTGGCTGGTCGAGATCCATTTCCGCGTGGCGCCGGATGAAGCAGCCGTACGCAAGATGATCGCGCAGGATGCCGGCGCGGCAGCGGCCGACGCGCTCATCTTCGATCAGGTCGCGGCCGAGGACTGGGTGGCGGCAAGCCTTGCCGGCCTCAAGCCCGTGATCGCGGGCCGTTTCGTCGTGCACGGCGCGCACGACCGCGCGTGTATCCCGTCCAATTCAATCGGCATTGAGATCGAGGCCGCGCTTGCCTTCGGCACCGGCCACCACGGCACTACGCGCGGTTGCTTGCTGGCGCTCGACGACCTGGCCAGGCGGCGGCGTTTTGAGCGCGTTCTCGATCTCGGCACCGGGTCGGGCGTACTCGCGATCGCGGCGGCGAAAATTTTCCGCGCACCTGTTCTCGCGACCGACATCGATCCGGTCGCGGTGACCGCCGCGCGCGCCAATGCACGGCTCAACCGCACCAGTGCATGGATCGAAACGATCCGCGCCGATGGCGCCAACGCGCGCAAGATCAGTCTGCGTGGGCCTTTCGATCTGGTGTTCGCCAATATCCTGATCGGTCCGCTGATGCGCATGGCGACGCCGGTCGTTCGCCTCACCGCGCCCGGCGCACGTATCGTGCTGTCCGGGTTGCTGCCAGGCCAGGCCAATGCCGTGCTTGCGATCTATCGCGCGCAACGCCTGACGCTCGAGCGCAAGATTCGGCTCGACGGCTGGATCACGTTGGTGATGCGGCGAAATTAAAAACAAAACCGCCCCGGTTCGGGGAGACACCGGGGCGGTTTCGCGGTGAAGCGGCTGTTTTACCAGCCGCTGAATGGAAGCTCGCCGCGACGTTGTCTGAATTTGAACGACCCCGGCAGCATGTGTGCATGGCGCGCAATTTCGCGCTCGGCGGCCTGCAGGCGCGCTTCGACCAGCGCATCCATGAAACGCGCGAAGCGGCCTTTGCGGCCTTCGGCCGGTGCGGTGGCAGACGTCGGCAAATCGGCGCGGGCTGCCCCATACGTGACGGCAACCATGTTCGGTCTCCTGTTCAATTGCAGTGACATTCATTCCTCTATTGCGTTGCAACATACACTTTCGGTGCTTACCGAACCACGCGCACAATTGCATAGGAGGCAAACAAATAGGGCATAAACCTATTCCATCGTTTGTTTTCATCGGTCGCATGAGGCGCATGAATATTGCGCCGCACATAACATCGCAACGACCGTTTCCTGCCGCAAAATGAGCCGCATCCGTGCAAATCTTTTCGCGGCGAAGACAGGGCGCCGCCGTCATGCACGCGCGCATGCTTGCGTTGCCGCGCAAGAGGAGCGCTCTTACAGTGCCGGCCATGTTCGAAGCCCGTTTCCAGACATTCGATGATTCGAGCGAGCGCGCTGAAACGCCCGCGCGCGTCGCCGCGCTGCGCGCCGAATTGAAGAAGCGCGGACTCGACGGCTTCGTGGTGCCCCGCGCCGACCGGCAGCAGAACGAGTACGTGCCGGCAAGCGAAGAAAGACTGGCGTGGCTCACTGGATTCACCGGATCGGCCGGCGCAGCCATTGTGCTTTCGAACCGCGCCGCTGTTTTCGTCGACGGCCGCTACACCGTGCAGGCCGGCGAGCAGGTCGACGCGAACGTTTTCCAGATCGAGCACCTGGTCGACAACCCTCCGAATAGATGGGTCGAGGAGAATCTCACGACCGGCGCGAGGCTCGGTTATGACCCGTGGCTGCACACATCCGACAGCGCTGAGAAATTGTCGAAAGCCTGCGCCGCTGCCGGCGCAACGCTGGTGCCGGTGGACAGCAATCCGATCGATGCGCTCTGGACGAAGCGCCCTGCGCCGCCCTCCGGCGCGGTGGTGCTGCACGATCTGCGCTATGCCGGCGAGAAAAGCGCTGACAAGCTCAAGCGCATTCGCGCCGAGCTCACGAAATTGCGTGCTGACGCGTTGGTGGTGTCGGATCCGCAGGACGTGGCCTAGACGTTCAATATCCGCGGCAGCGACGTCTCGCATACGCCGCTGCCGCTCGCCTTCGCGCTCATTCCGAAAGAAGGCCGTCCTTCGCTCTATGTCGACGGACGCAAGCTCGACAACAAAGTGCGCCATGTGCTGGAAGAGATCGCCGATGTGCGCGAACCCAATGAACTGACGCGCGACTTCTCGACCCTGAGAGGCAAGACGGTTTGCCTCGATCAGGCGAGCGCGGCCGACGCGCTGGCGCGGCTAATCGCGGATGCCGGCGGGAGGGTCGCGCGCGGGCCCGATCCGATCGCGCCGATGAAGGCGGTGAAGAACCACGCCGAGATCACCGGTTCGCACGCCGCCCACAAGCGTGACGGCGCCGCCGTGACGCGCTTCCTCGCCTGGCTCGACAGGCAAGCGCCGGGCGGCAAGCTGACCGAAATCGACGCAGTAGCGGCGCTGGAAAGCTTTCGCCGCGACACCGGGGCGCTCAAGGACATCTCATTCCCAACCATCGCCGGCAGCGGGCCGAACGGCGCCATCGTGCACTACCGCGTCACGACCAAAAGCAACCGCCGCATCGGCAGAAACGAACTGTTCCTGGTCGATTCCGGCGCGCAATATGAGGACGGCACCACCGACATCACCCGCACGGTTGTGGTCGGCACGCCCTCGGCCGAAATGCGCGACCGCTTCACGCGCGTGCTCAAGGGACACATCGGCATCGCGACTGCAGTCTTCCCGGAAAACACCAGCGGCGCACAGCTCGACCCGCTGGCGCGCGTGGCGCTGTGGCAGGCCGGGCTCGATTTCGACCACGGCACCGGCCACGGTGTCGGCAGCTATTTGTCGGTGCACGAGGGACCGGCGCGCATTTCCAAGCTCGGCACCGTGCCCCTGCGGCGCGGCATGATCCTGTCGAACGAGCCGGGCTATTACAAAACGGCAGCCTACGGCATCCGCATCGAGAACCTTGTGCTGGTGATCGCCGAGCCAGAGCCGAAGGGCGCGGAGAAGCCGCTCAATGCTTTCGAGACGTTGACGCTGGCGCCAATCGACCGGCGGCTCATCGATGTGGCGATGCTCACGGCGAAGGAACGCGCCTGGGTGGACAGCTACCATGAGCGCGTCCGCGACGTGATCGGACCGCTGGTGGATGCCGAGACGCGCAGGTGGCTGAAGGAAGCGACGCAGCCGCTCGAGTCCAGCAAACCGGCGAAAAGCCGGCGCATTAGTCCGCGCGTCAAACCTCGCCGTTCATCCCCGCGAAAGCGGCCGCGTAAATCACGTTAGTCATCGTGGCAAAGCCTCTCAGCGGTCATTGCCGGGCTTGACCCGGCAATCCCGCTTGGGAAAGCAATGCCTTTCTAAGCGGGGTCACCGGGACAAGCCCGGTGACGACAATCATTTGCTTATCAACTTCAGCCACTCATCCTCGGTAAGCACCTTCACGCCGAGCTTCTGCGCCTCGGTGAGCTTGGAGCCGGCGCCGGGGCCGGCCACCACATAGTCCGTCTTCTTCGACACCGAGCCCGACGCCTTGGCACCGAGCCGCTCGGCCTGCGCCTTCGCCTCCTCGCGCGTCATCTTTTCCAGCGAGCCGGTAAACACCACGGTCTTGCCGGCAATCGCGCTGTCCGTCTTCGGCTTCTCGGCGTCGAAGATTTTCACCTGCTTGGTGAGCCGCTCGACGATGCCGCGGTTGTGGCTCTCACCGAAATAATCCTTCACCGCCTCGATCACCGTTTCGCCGATCTGGTCGAGCGCATCCATTTCGGCGGCGGCTTCCTCGTCACCTTTCGCAACTTTCAGCGCGGCGTCATGGAACGCCTTCCACGAGCTATAGCCACGCGCCAGCGCCAGCGCGGTGGTCTCGCCGACATGGCGGATGCCGAGCGCGAAGATGAAACGGTCGAGCGAGATTTCGCGGCGCTGCTCGATTGCCGTGAACAGATTACGTACCGAGGTCTCGCCGTAGCCTTCCACCTCCCCGAGCTTGATCTTCCTGTTGCGCTCGGGAAGCGTGAAGATATCGGCCGGCTCTTTGATCCATTCCTTCTCGAAAAACATCTCGATCTGCTTTTCGCCGAGGCCTTCAATGTCGAAGGCGCGGCGCGACACGAACAGCATCAAATGCTGAATCTTCTGGTACGGGCAGGCGAACTCGCCGGTGCAGCGGGCGCGCGCGCCCTCCTCGCCGGTCGCGGTTTCCTCGCGCACCACCGCGGTGTGCAGGTAACACGGACACTTTTTCGGGAAATGATATGGCCTGGCGTCCTTCGGTCGCTTGTCGAGCACGACGTCGACGATCTGCGGGATGACGTCACCGGCGCGCTGGACGATCACCGTGTCGCCGATGCGGATGTCGCGGCCTTCGCGGATCTGCTCGCCGTCGCCGCCGACGCCCTTGATGTAGTCCTCGTTGTGCAGCGTGACATTCTGCACGATGACGCCGCCGACGCCGACCGGCTCGAGCTTGCCGACCGGCGTGAACGCGCCGGTGCGGCCGACCTGGATTTCGATGTCCTTGAGCACGGTGACGGCGCGCTCGGCCGGAAACTTGTGCGCGATCGCCCAGCGTGGGCTGCGCGAGACGAAGCCGAGCCGTTCCTGCCAGTCGAGGCGGTCGACCTTGTAGACGACACCGTCGATGTCGTAGTCGAGCTTGGCGCGTTTTTCACCGATCTCGCGGTGAAAATCGATCAGGTCATCGGTCGAGCGACAGATTTTCGTCAGCGGATTGGTCTTGAAGCCGCATTTCTCGAACCATTCGATCATGCCGGACTGGGTGCCGGCCGGCATGTCGCTCATCTCGCCCCACGCATAGGCGAAGAAACCGAGCGGGCGCGACGCGGTGATGCTCGGGTCCTTCTGGCGCAGCGAGCCGGCGGCGGAGTTGCGCGGATTGGCGAAGATGGTGTCGCCCGCTTCCGCCTGCCGCTTGTTGAGCTCGAGGAACGCGCCCTTGGTCATGTAGACCTCGCCGCGCACCTCGCAGATTTTCGGCAGGTTGCGGCCTTTGAGTTTCTTCGGCACGTCTTCGAGCGTGCGGATGTTGGCGGTGACGTCCTCACCCTCAGCACCGTCGCCACGGGTTGCACCGGTCACGAGCTCGCCGTCCTCGTAGCGCAGCGACATCGAGAGGCCGTCGATCTTCGGCTCGGCGGAAAATGCGATCTTCTCGTCGTCGCTCAATTTCAGAAAGCGCCGGATGCGCGCGACGAAGTCGGCAACGTCCTCATCGGAAAACGCATTATCGAGCGACAGCATCGGCACCGCATGCCGGACCTTTTTGAATTTGCCGGTGGGCGCGGCGCCGACCTTCAGCGACAGCGATTCCAATGTGCGCAGATCAGGAAAGCGCGCCTCGATGGCGTTATAGCGCTTGCGCAGCTCGTCGTATTCGGCGTCGGAGATGCTCGGCGCGTCCTGCTGGTAGTAGCGGCGGTCGTGCTGCGAAATTTCCGTCGCCAGCCGCGCGTGCTCGCCCTTCGCCTGCTTGGGCGTGAGGAAATCGACGGGCGTTTTGTCGGTGCGGACTTTCGCCATTCGTCTACGCTACTCGGCCGCGGGAAGGTCAGCCAGCCGCCTTGATCAGCCGCTCGGCTGCGGCGCGGGCCTCGTTGGTGATCTCGGCGCCGGCCAGCATGCGCGCGATCTCCTCGCGCCGCTTGTCGGCGGCGACTTCCGCGACGCGGGTGGCGACGCGCTTGCCCTTCTCCAGCGCGTCCTTGCTGATGAGGTAATGCCGGTCGGCGCGCGCGGCGACCTGCGGCGCGTGCGTGACCGCCAGCACTTGCACGCCGGACGCAAGCTTCGCCAGCCGCACGCCGATGGCGTCGGCCACCGCGCCGCCCACGCCGGTGTCGATCTCGTCGAACACGAGCGTCGGCGCCGAACCGCGGTCGGCCAGCACGACCTTCAAGGCCAGCAGAAAGCGCGCCAACTCGCCGCCGGAGGCGACTTTCATCAGCGGTCCGGGACGCGTCCCGGGATTGGTCTGCACCCAGAACTCGACGCGGTCGATCCCGTGCGGGCCGGCGGCGGCCGCATCGCTTTCGAGCGAGGTCGAGAACTTCGCGCGCTCGAGCTTGAGCGGCTTCAACTCGCCATTCACCGCCTTGTCGAGCGTGACCGCGGCCTTGGCGCGCGCCTTCGACAACGCGCCGGCCGCGGCACGATAATCGGCCTCGGCCTGTGTGGCCACGGCGTCGAGCGTTTTGAGTTTTTCCTCGCCGGCGTCGATCAGCGCGATGTCGGCGTCGTATTTGCGCGCGAGCGCGTTGAGCTCGTCCACCGGCACGTTGTATTTGCGGCCCGCCGCGCGCAGCGCAAACAATCGCTCCTCGATGCGTTCGAGCTCGGCCGGATCGAAATCCGCGGTGCGCAGCGCGGCTTCGAGATGCGCGCGGGTTTCCTCGAGCGCATTGAGCGCGACATCGAGCGCCTTCACCGCCGGCTCGACCAAGGCGGGCGCCTGCGCGCTGCGGCGCTCCAGCCGGCGGATGACGCCGGACAGCGCCGGCACAGACGAACTGCTGCCGGCAATGGTTTCGTGTGCGTCGCGCAGATCCTCGGCGACCTTTTCCGCCTGCATCATGGTGGTGCGCCGTTCGGCGAGTGCGGTTTCCTCGCCCGCTTGCGGTGCGAGCTTGCTTAGCTCATCGACAGCATGACGCAGCCAGTCGCTTTCCCGCTTGGCGCGCTCGACCTCGGCGCGGTGCGCGTCGGCGGCGGCGAGCGTCTCGCGCCGCACCTCCCACAGCCGCTCGACTTTCACCGCGTCGGCTTCGAGGCCGCCGTAAGCGTCGAGCAGGCGGCGGTGCGTGCCGGCGTCGACCAGCGCGCGGTCGTCGTGCTGGCCGTGAATCTCGACCAATGCTTCGCCGAGTTGCTTCAGGATCTGCACGCTCACCGGCTGGTCATTGACGAAGGCGCGCGTGCGCCCGTCGGAAAATTGCGTGCGGCGCAGGATCAATTCGTCGTCGGCCGCGATGTCGTTGGCCAGATTTTGGGCCTTGAGCACGGCGCGCACCGGATGATTGCGCGCGACCTCGAAGGCGGCGATCACCTGCCCCTGCTCCACCCCCTGGCGCACCAGCGCCACGTCGCCGCGCGCGCCCAGCGCCAGCGCGAACGCGTCGAGCAGGATCGACTTGCCGGCGCCGGTCTCGCCGGTGAGCACGGCAAGCCCGTCGGCAAAATCGATGTCGAGCCGGTCGATCAGGACGATGTCGCGGATCGAAAGTCGGGAGAGCATGCAGGTCCTCTGGCCGATTCCGCATAATCAGAGACGACAATGGCCGGGACAAGCCCGGCCACGACGATGTGGGTAACTGGCGATCGCGGCCGGCCTAGCCCAGCCCGACCTTCTTGAACGCCTTGCTGATCCAGGAGCCTTCATTTTCGAGCGGCTCCTTGCCGCCGGACTGCACGAGCTGATAGGCGCGCTTGTACCATTCGCTTTCGGGGAAGTTGTGGCCAAGCACCGCCGCCGCGGTCTGCGCCTCGTCGACGATGCCAAGCGCCATGTAGGCTTCCGTCAGCCGCTCCAGCGCTTCCTCGACGTGGCGCGTGGTCTGGTACTGCGTGACCACGACCTTGAAGCGGTTGATCGCGCCGGTAAAGTCGCGCTTCTCGAGATAATAGCGGCCGACCATCATTTCCCTGCCGGCGAGCTGGTCGCGCGCGACCTCGATCTTCTGCTTGGCGCTGTTGGCATATTCAGTGTTGGGGTATTTGCGGATCACCTCATTGAGCGCATCGAGCGCCTTCTGGGTGCGGCCTTGGTCGCGCGTGATGTCGGGGATCTCATCGAAATAGGACGAGCCGATGAGATATTGCGCGTAGGCAGCGTCCGGGCTGCCCGGATGCAGGGTGATGTAGCGCTGCGCGGCCGCGATGGAGTCGTCGTACTGGCCGCCTTGATAATAGGCGTAAGACGACATGATCAGCGACTTGCGCGCTAGTTCCGAATAGGGATGCTGGCGGTCGACTTCCTCGAATTTCTTGGCGGCCTGCTTGTTGTCGTGCTTGTCGTTGAGGAGGTAGAGGCCCTCGTTGTAGAGCTGCTCGGCCGGCTGGTCCGGGAGCACGTCGTCTTTTTTATTGAAAAAATCCTCGAAGCTGCTGCAGCCGGACAAAAGCGCACCGGCAAGCACGATGCCGAGCGCGCGGCCGATCAACCGGCGGCGCCGCTCGGCGCGAGCGGACACGGTTACAGACGCCCTCATGAAGCTTTATCCGTTCCCCTTTAGAAAGCCCGCGCGGCGCCCACACTCATTCGCCCAGCGGCCCCTAAACCATTCCAATTTAACCGAAAAAGCGCGCGTTCGCCATCGAACTAAGCCGACATTCTGCCGGGATTAAGGCGGACGGTTAAGTCGTCTAGGAGACGTCTGGGCTGTAGGCGGCCACCATGCCCGCGGGCGCCCCGGCATGGCTGCGGCGGCGCGCCGGCTCGGCGGCGGTCTCGATCACCCGCCAAGCGGACCGGTCGGCCATCAGCGCCGACAGCACCGCGTAGTTGAGCTTATGGCCGCCGCGCACGGTGCGGTAGGCCGCGATCAGCGGCAGACCGGCCAGCGCCAGATCGCCGATCGCGTCGAGAACCTTGTGGCGCACGAATTCGTCGCTGAAGCGAAGGCCTTCGGGATTGAGCACGCGCTCGTCGGTGACGACGAGCGTATTCTCGAACGATGCGCCGAGCGCATAGCCGGCGCTCCACAATTTCGAGACGTCGCGCATGAACCCGAAAGTGCGCGCGCGCGCGATCTCACGGCGGAACGTGTCGGCGTTGATGTCGAGCGACAGCGCCTGCTTGCCGATCAGCGGATGATCGAATTCGATCTCTGCCTCGACGCGGAAGCCGTTCGCGTACGGAAGAAGCTCGCCGAGCGCGCCATCCTTGGCGACGCGGACCGGCTTGATGACTTCGATGTAGCGGCGCGGCGTGGCGCGCGTGGTAAGGCCCGCCTGATCGATGATTTCCACGAAAGGCGCGGCGCTGCCATCCATGATCGGCACTTCCGGCCCGTCGAGCTCGATGATGACGTTGTCGACGGACAGCCCGCGCAGCGCCGCGAGCAGATGCTCGGCGGTCGAGCACAGCGGCCCTTTGGAGTCGCCGAGCACGGTGGCGAATTCGGTGGCGGTGACCGCGCGCACGTCGGCGCGGATTTCGCGCTCGATGCTGCCGTCAGCGGTAACGCGCTGGAAAATAATGCCGGTGTCGTCGTCGGCCGGATGCAACGTGAGCGTTACCGGAAGCCCGGAATGCACGCCGATACCCGACAAGGCAGCGTGATCGCGCAGCGTTGTTTGCTTTGCGCCTTTCATCTCACCTGTTCCGCGAGCATGGTGCCGGCACGGCCCATGCAGTCCCCGATCCGGCTCGAAGGTCGAGCCACATTTCAGCCTTCAAGTCTGTGACCAAATTTTGATGCAGGCCGCCGCCCCCGTGACCTGAAAAGTCCGTTCGTCGCGGCAACTTAGGCCTGGAGTGTGCTGCCGCCAACTCACGCTTTCTTACCGAGTGTTACCTTTTTCCGCCGCAATTGCCGAGATTTCGGAACACCCCGAGTCGGATTTACCTTAATCCCGGCGTCCTAAGCCATGATCGCCTTGGTCTAGCGCATGAATCGGGCCGCGGCGCGGCAAAAGCTAAAAGTTAAAGCAAATTCAGTGTGTTACTTAACGGCCGGTAAACCACCCCGCTAACGCAAGGGGCGCGGCCACGGACGTTGTGCCCATAGCCGCGCCCATTCGCGAGGCAACCTGGAAAGCGATCAGTTCGCTTGCCGGCGCAGGAAAGCCGGGATGTCGAGCTGGTCCTCCTCCGAGGGGTTATGCACAGGCGCAGGCCGTCCCTGTGGATCAAGCGGCTGCTGCGCCGGGCGG
>JBAUHH010000323.1:0-6947 GCA_049680165.1 Pseudolabrys sp. | reverse complement strand
ACTCGAAATGGTGGTGCAGGACGAGGCGGTGGCCAGCGGGGAAATCTGGAGCGCGCTCGATCCTGCCGCCATGCCGGTGTCGATGGAGGAAAAATTGCGCGGCGGCGACCGCAAGATCAGAGGCTGCCTGATGATCGACACGTTGCGGCAGGGCGAGGCCGAAAATCTCGGCGGGCGCTTAGCCGCGCAGTTTCCGAACGCCGATGTCGGCGTGTTTCGCGTGCTCTGCCAGATCGGACGGGGAGATTTGTGAATGCAATCGCTGCTGTCACTGGCGGAGAAGATCGCGGCGCTGCTCAAGAAGCGCGGTGGGACCGTGTCGGTTGCGGAATCATGACGGACATGCGCGCCTTGACAGAGGCTTACGCGCTGCTGTGCGCGCGGCGCATGCGCGAGAAGAATGCATCGGCATGGGCGCTCGGCGAGAGGGGCGTGGCCGGGCTCGCCTCACCCGACTACAAAGTCGAGACATGGCGGCGAGTGATCGCTCCCCTGCCGACAATAAAAACACCCGCCGCCCGTTTGCGCGGCGGGTGTTTGCGCGCGAATAACTAGTGCGCAGGTTGCGATGGAGTTGACGGAGCCGGGTTGGAAGGCTTCGGGGCCGGCGCGTTGGTTCCGAAGCCTGTCGTGCTCGGCGCCGACGGACGGGGACCGCTCATCGGCGAGTTCGTGCTCGCCGGCGCATTCGCGTTCGAGGCCGTGTTGGCGTTATTGCCGCGATTGGTGGTCGCCACGATGGCGATGATGATTGCAACAAGGACGATCACGCCGATAATCCAGCCGGTGTAACCGCCTTCGCCGCCCATACGGTTGGTGCGGTCCAGATTCGGGTCGCGATTCAAATTGGGGTCGTTGGGATAAGTCATAGTCGCCTCCTCGTTGTGCTTTTCAGACAACGTTTCCGGCGTAATGGTGTTCCGGCCTGATCGGCCAATGAAATTCCGCTCGCGCGCACTTTGGCGCGCAGCTCGAAACGCGGTACAGGACGAGGTGGTGGCTAGCGGAGAAATCTGGAAGCACGCTCGATGCCGCCGGCAGCGTGCTCTGCCAGATCGGACGGGGAGATTTGTGAATGGAATCGCTGCTGCCGCTGGCGGAAAAGATCGCGGCGCTGCTCAAGAAGCGCGGCGAGACCTTGTCGGTTGCGGAATCCTCGACCGGCGGGCTGATCGCCGCGAGCCTGCTCGCGGTGCCAGGCGCGTCGGCCTATTTCATCGGCGGCGTTGTCGTCTATACGCGCGCGTCACGCGTCGCGCTGCTCGGCATCGCCGACGCCGAGATGGCGGGCATGCGGGCCTCGACGGAAGCTTACGCGCTGCTGTGCGCGCGGCGTATGCGCGAGAAGAATGAATCGGCATGGGCGCTCGGCGAGACGGGCGCGACCGGGCCCACCGGCAACCGTTACGGCGATGCCGCCGGCCACAGTTGCATTGCGGTCGTAGGCCCGTCGATGGAGCGCGCGATCACGCTCGAAACCGGCAGCGCCGACCGGCAGGCGAATATGCGCGCGTTCGCCAAGCGCGCGCTCGAGTTTTTTGAGGAAGTGCTGAAGACGACGTAACGGAGCCGGTTCGGATTATTCGGCCGCTTCCGGCATTTCGGAACGGAATTTGGTGCGCAGCTCGTCGATGAGTTGCAGCCCCTTCGGCGTCTCGACGTGCCAGAAGGTCCAGCCGTTGCAGGCGTCGAGGCCTTGCGCCATCGCGCCGATCTTGTGGATCGAACCGACATTGTCGCCGAGCGAGACCGCGCCGTCGGCGCGCACCAGAGCGCGGTGGCGTTTCTTGGCGTCGACCAATTTTGCGCCGGGTGAAACCAGCCCGCGCTCGACCAATGCGGCGAACGGCACGCGCGGCGCTTCGCGCGCAGTGACGAAGGGCGCCAGCGTCGGCGCTTCCAGCGGCTTGGTGGAAGCGATGCGTTTCTCGGCCGCCTTGGCGTAAGCGGGATCGCGCTCGCAGCCGACGAAGCGGCGGCTCAGGCGTTTGGCGACAGCGCCGGTGGTGCCGGTGCCGCAAAACGGATCGAGCACCAGATCGTCCACGCGCGAGCTCGACAACAACACGCGCGCAAGCAGCGCTTCCGGCTTCTGCGTCGGATGCAGCTTCTTGCCGTCGCGGCCCTTCAGGCGTTCCTCGCCGGTGCACAGAGCGATCGTCCAGTCGGAGCGCACCTGGATGTCTTCGTTGCCGGCTTTGAGGATTTCGTAGTTGAACGTGTAGCCCTTGGCCTCCGGATCGCGCGAGGCCCAGATCAGCGTCTCGTGCGCGTTGGTGAAACGGCGGCCGCGGAAATTCGGCATCGGGTTCGATTTGCGCCAGATCACGTCGTTCAAGATCCAGAAGCCGAGGTCCTGCATCAGCGCGCCGACGCGGAAGATGTTGTGGTAGGAGCCGATCACCCAGATCGTGCCGGCGGGCTTCAAGACGCGCTTGCAGGCTTTGAGCCAGCGCACGGTGAATTCGTCGTAGGCGGAGAAATTCGCGAATTTGTCCCAGTCGTCGGTGACAGCATCGACGCGGCTGTCGTCGGGACGTTTCAGGTCGCCTTGAAGCTGGAGATTGTAGGGCGGGTCGGCGAACACGAGGTCGACGGAATCCGCCGGCAGCTTGGCCATTTCGGCGACGCAATCGCCGACGAGAATCCGAGCCGGATGGGTGTTCTCAGAAACTCCACGGGGCGCCCGTGAGGGCGCCCCGCGACGCGACACAACCATGACTCAGGACTCTGACTCAGGTGACGCGGTCGGCGACGCGGGACCTACAACCGACTGTGAGGGCATCATGGCGTCTCAAGGTAAAAAACGGCTTAACCGGGCGCACAATCTGATCGGCAAATTCTGCCTATGGCACCGTGGTTTAGCTTGATTTTCAGGGCCGCGCGCAGCGGCGAAATTGGACGCAAAACGCGCTCTCAGCGATGATCGCGCGCCGCCAACAAGAGAGGTTCTAGATGCGCTGGGAAGATTTCCGCCGCAGCGACAATATCGAGGACGACCGTGGCGGTGGTGGCGGCTACGGCGGCGGAGGCGGGTTCGGCGTGCCGGTCGGCACCGGCGGCCTCGGCATCGGCGCGGTGTTCGTGCTGGCGTTAATAGGTTGGGCGACCGGCATCGATCCCAGCATCCTGATCGGCGGGGCGGAAATCGTTACCGGCGGCAGTCAATCGCGCTACGAGCAGCCGCAGCGGCCGGCGCGCACGGGCCGGCCTTCCGACTCTACCGGCGATTTCGTCGCCGCCATCCTCGGCAACACGGAGGACGTCTGGACGGGAATTTTCCAGGCCAGCGGCCGCCAGTATCGCGCGCCGCGCCTGCGCATGTTCTCGGGCGCGGAGCAGGGCGGCTGCGGCTTCGCGCGCGCCGCGATGGGGCCGTTCTATTGCCCGACCGACCGGCGCATCTATATCGACACCAGTTTCTTCCGCGACATCCAGGTGCGTTTCCGCGGTTGCAGCGGCAAGGCGTGCGAGTTCGCCGAGGCCTATGTGATCGCGCACGAGGTCGGACATCACGTGCAGAACTTGCTCGGCACGCTGACCAAGGCGCACGGCATGCAGCAGGCCACCGGCAACAAGGCCGAAGCAAACCGGATTCAGGTGCGCATCGAGTTGCAGGCCGATTGCTACGCCGGCGTGTGGGCGAACAATTCCAACCAACGCTGGAAAACGATCGAGCCTGGCGACGTGGAAGCGGCGTTGCAGACCGCGGCGGCGATCGGCGACGACCGTTTGCAGAAACAGGGACAGGGCTACGTCGTGCCGGACGCATTCACGCACGGCACGTCGGCGCAACGCCAGCGCTGGTTCAACAACGGACTGAAGCAGGGGAAGATTTCGGCCTGCGATACCTTTGCCGCCACCACGCTATGACGTAAAAGCTCCCCATGCCTGGCATCGATGCAAGCAGACAATTCGTGGCGCTGAAGTTCGCGGTGCTGACCGTGTCGGACACCCGCAAGCTTGCCGACGACAAATCCGGCACCACGCTGGTCGAACGCATCCGTGCCGCCGGCCATCACGTTGCCGAGCGCTCCATCGTCACCGACGACGTCGAGGCGATCCGCCAGCGCGTGAAGGCGTGGATCGCCGATCCGATGATCGACGTCGTCATCACGACAGGCGGCACCGGCTTCACCGGCCGCGACGTGACGCCGGAAGCGGTCGAGCCGCTGTTCCAGAAGCGCATGGACGGTTTCGCGGCCATGTTTCTTTTGGCGAGCGAGCGGAAGATCGGCACCTCGGCGATCCAGACGCGCGCGACCGCGGGCGTCGCCGGCGCGACCTATATTTTCTGCCTGCCCGGCTCGCCCGGCGCCTGCAAGGACGCCTGGGATGACATCCTGGTGCACCAGCTCGATTACCGCTACCGGCCGTGCAATTTCGTGGAGATCATGCCGCGGCTCGACGAGCATCTGCGGCGGCCGAAGGCGAAGGGCGCGACGGTCTAAAGCTCCATATCCCAGAACTCCGCGACCACGTCCTGGCTCCAGGTGTGGCGCTTTTCGCTCGAGGTGAGCGTGAAGCCGGCGTTCTGGTAAATCTTGCGCGCGGCGGTGAGCACGCTGTGCGTCCACAGCGTCGCTTTCTTGTAGTCGGCCTCGCGCGCGAACTTGATCGATTCATCGACCAGCCGCGTGCCGAGCCCGAGCCCGCGCCCTTTCGGATCGACCAGCAGCAACCGCAGCCGCGCGACTTCCTCGGAATCCTTCACCATCATCACGGTGCCGACGTTCTCGCCGTCGAGCCCGGCGATCCAGCAACGCTCGTACTTGCTGTCGTTCTTGTTGAGGAAGTCGAGCACGATCTGCGCGCACAGCGCCTCGAACGGCTCCGTCCAGCCGTATTCCTGCGCGTAGATTTCGGCATGACGCTTGACGATCCAGCCGAAGTCGCCGGGCCGCGGCGCGCGCAGGATGTAGGCCGGTTTGGCATTCTTTTTCGCTTCGACCTTCGGCTCAAGCAGGGCCTCGATCGAATCCATCGCCGCGACCAGTCTCTCCTGCGCGGCGCCGTCGAGCCGGTCGAGCAGGCCCATCGCCGACTGCTCCGAGCGCCGCTCCAGCGGCGTGAAGGTCTGCCGGCCGCGCGGCGAGAGCGAAATGTAGCTTTGGCGCGCGTCATTGGCCGCGGTGGTGCGCTTGACGAGGCCGCGCTTCTCGAAATCGCGCAGCACGCGGCTCAAATATCCGGCATCGAGGTCGAGATTGCGCGCGAGATCGCTCGCGGTGAGCGAGCGGTTGTGGAACAGCTCGTACAGCACGCGCGTCTCGCCGAGCGAATAGGGGCTGTCGAGATAGCTTTTGCGCAGGAGGCCGATCTGCCGCGTGTAGAAACGGTTGAAGCGCCGCACGACGGCGACGCGCTGCTTGCGCGGGCTCTGCGTCTTCATGGCCAGGCGAGCGTCGGCCAGCTACTTGACTAAGTCAAGTATTCTGCCGGGCCGGCGCAAGCATGCAGTTGAGCATGACGATGCGCCGGCGCCCGAGCCGGTGCAGCAGGCCCGCTTCGGCATCGGCGCCGCCGGGGTGCCCGCCGAGCCGGTCGTAGTAGCGCCGCGCAATCAGCAGGCCTTGCCTGGGCCGCGCACCGCCGCCGATGGCGACGCGGATGAGGGTGAGGATCTCGGCAAAGCCAGGGCGCAGCATGTCGCCGGCTCGCCGCGGCCGGAACACCGCGGCGCGCTCGGCCTGGCCCAGCCGTTCGGTGGTCGCGATGAAGCGGTCCACGACATCGACCCAGGCCGGGTCGGGCACCGCACCCGCCTGAAGGAACAGGAGCCAGGGCGCGCGCGCCGTTGCGGCGGCGGCTTTCAGCCGTTCGCCGAGCGGCAACGTCGAAACCATGAAGCGGCAGCCCGCCGCATCGGCGGCTTCGGCGGTGGCGTCTCGCGAGCCGGCGTCCGCCACGATCGCCTCGCTTATGAGGCCGGCGGTCGCGCCCGGCACCAATGCGGCAAGCGTCGGCACCAGCGCGCGCTCCGATTCGTGCGTCGCAATGATCACGCTCAACATGGAACCGGAGCCTTGCGGACGGGCTTACACCATATCATGTGGGAGACATTCCTGCCGCTACGAGATCAAGGCATTGAATGCCCAAAAATCGGGCTTAATCATATGTTCTTGTTTCGTTCTTATTGAAGGGATAAGGTGCATCCATGGCTCGTTCAACACCAGCCTTGAAGCGTCCGCCGGAAGTGGGGCTGCCCTCCGCTCCGGCGGACGACAAATTCGGCGAATACACCAGCGGCCTGCTCGGCGTCGCGGTCGATTTCGAGCGCAGGCGCGGGCGCGGTGCGCAGACCAACGCGACCGGCCGCTACGAGCCGCTGGCGCGCATCGCCTTCGACGACGGCTGGCGCTCGCTCGACGAACTGCCGCCGTTCAAGACCACGGTGACGACGGACGCGACGCGCAAGATCATTACCCGCAACGAGTCGCCCGACATCGGCTTCGACCGCTCGATCAATCCCTACCGCGGCTGCGAGCACGGCTGCGTCTATTGCTTCGCGCGGCCGACGCACGCCTATCTCGGCCTGTCGCCGGGGCTCGATTTCGAATCCAAGCTGTTCGTGAAGCCGGACGCGGCCGAGCTTCTCCAAAAAGAATTATCCGCGACCAATTACGAGCCGAAGGTGATCGCGATCGGCACCAACACCGATCCGTATCAGCCGATCGAGCGGCGCTATCAGGTGATGCGGCGCATCCTCGAAGTGCTCGACGCCGCCGGCCATCCGGTTGGCATCGTCACCAAATCGGCGCTAGTGCTGCGCGACCTCGACATTCTCGCGCGCATGGCCGAGCGCAAACTGGTGAAGGTCGCGCTGTCGGTGACGACGCTCGACGCCGAGCTCGCGCGCAAGATGGAGCCACGCGCGGCAACGCCGATGCGGCGGCTGGAAACGCTGCGCCGGCTCGCGCAGGCCGGCGTGCCGGCAACCGTGATGG
>JBAUHH010000322.1:0-6364 GCA_049680165.1 Pseudolabrys sp. | reverse complement strand
TCCGATGACGGTGAAGAAGCATCTGCGCGCGCAGGAAATTGCAGGTGAGAACCGGTTGCCGTGCATCTACCTGGTTGATTCCGGCGGCGCCAACCTGCCGAACCAGACCGAGGTGTTTCCGGATCGCGAGCATTTCGGCCGCATCTTTTACAACCAGGCGACGCTTTCGAGTCGCGGCATCCCACAGATCGCGGTGGTGATGGGCTCATGCACCGCCGGCGGCGCCTACGTGCCGGCGATGTCGGATGAAAGCATCATCGTGAAAAATCAGGGCACCATCTTCCTCGGCGGCCCGCCGCTGGTGAAAGCGGCGACCGGCGAGGTGGTAAGCGCCGAGGATCTGGGCGGCGCGGACGTGCACGCCCGCAAGTCCGGCGTCGCCGATCATTACGCGCAGGACGATCACCATGCGCTCTCGGTCGCGCGCCGCATCGTGGCGACTCTGAATACGAAAAAGCCGAACGACGTCGTGCTGCGCAAGCCGCGCGATCCGGCGCTCGACCCGGCCGAGCTCGACGGCATCGTGCCGGCCGATCTGAAAAAGCAATATGACGTGCGCGAGGTGATCGCGCGGCTGGTGGATGCGTCCGAGTTCGACGAGTTCAAGCAGCTTTACGGCACGACGCTCGTCACCGGCTTCGCGCACATCCACGGCATGCCGGTCGGCATTCTCGGCAACAACGGCATCCTGTTCTCCGAGAGCGCGCTCAAGGCCGCGCACTTCATCGAGCTGTGCTGCCAGCGCCGCATTCCGCTTTTGTTTTTGCAGAACATTGTCGGCTTCATGGTCGGACGCGACTACGAGGCGGGCGGCATCGCCAAGGACGGCGCCAAGATGGTGACGGCGGTCGCGACCGCGCAGGTGCCGAAAATCACCCTGATCGTCGGGGGCTCGTACGGCGCCGGCAACTACGGCATGTGCGGGCGCGCCTATTCGCCGCGCTTTTTATTCTCCTGGCCGAACGCGCGCATCTCGGTGATGGGCGGCGAGCAGGCGGCGTCCGTGCTCGCGACCGTCCGGCGCGACAACATCGAGGCCGACGGCAAGAGCTGGAGCGCGGAGGAGGAAAAGCAATTCAAGCAGCCATTGCTCGAACAGTTCGAGCGCGAAGGAAATCCGTATTACGCGACCGCGCGGCTGTGGGACGACGGCATCATCGCGCCGTCGGAGACGCGCCGGGTGCTGGCGCTGGCCTTTTCCGCCGCGCTCAACGCGCCGGTGCCGGAGACGAAGTTTGGGGTGTTTCGGATGTAACCGCGGGGGCGGACAATGGCGGCACGAGCTAAAGATCCTTATCTCAGCGACGAATGGCAGCAATTGTTCATGGAGCAGCGCGCCCACATGGCGCGTGCCGGCGTCCATGCCTCGCTGCTGCTCAACGGCGGCGCGGCGGTCGCGCTGCTCGCGTTCATGGGCCATGTTGCCGGCGCCTCGGAAGGGGTGCGGTATCAGATCGAGTTCGCGCTCATCCGCAACGCCTTCATCGCTTTCGGCGTCGGCGTGTTTCTCGCGACCGCTACCTACATCTTCACCTATTTCATTGCGTCGTTGCGTATCCACGACACGTTTCTGAAAAAACGCGTTGAGGCGCGCACGATCGACAAGATGCGCTGGATGGCGGTCGCCGTTTTCGTCGCCTCGCTGATGATGTTCCTGCTCGGGATGATCTGCGCCGTCCTGTCGGTACAGACCCGGTAGGCGCGGTTCAGGCCCGCGCGAACGCCCGATAGCTCCGCCACGATGTGAGTGCGAAACCGGCCGCCGTCGCGGCCCAGGCGGCGAGCGCGATCCACACCATCGCTTCCGACAGCGTGGTGAGCAGCGGGACGCCGGCGGCGTCGGAGAGCCGCAAGCTCGCCACCGCGTACATGCCGAGCGGAAACACCAGGCTCCACAGCATCGGCGTGTAGCGGATCGGCACGCGGCGGATGCCGTGCTTCCAGACGCCGAGCAGCACCAGCAGCGGAATCCACCACGTCGCCCACGCCCAGATCACCAGCGTCGCGCCGTCGATGAACGCGCGCATGGAATGCAGGAACGGCACGGCGCTGTTGCTGACGATGAGCACCGAGCCGGCGTTGGTGCTGATCGCGGCCGCGCCCATCACCACCCAGAGCAGTGGCGTGACGTCGTCGGGCTCGACCTCGAAGAAGAACACGCGGTAGGCGAACAGCGTGATGAAAATGCCGTAGAGCGCGAGCCCGATGCCCCACAGCATGTGGATCGCGACGAAAACGATCGGTCCGGCTGCGCCGAGCGGCTGCGCCACCAGTGTACCGAGCACGACCAGCGATTCCGTGCCGACGATCGCGAGCAGCCAGCCGCCGTCGACCACGTTGGCGCGGTGTGCCTGATTGAGGAAGGTGAGCACCGCGAAGCTGAGATAAATCAGCACCAGCCAGAGGACGAGCGCGAACAGCCATAGCGCCAGCGCCACGCCACCGTATCCGCGCAGATGAATGCCGACGCCCAGCACGTCAGTCGCCGCGACCATGCTGAAAAAGCCGAACACCAGCCGTGGATTGAGGATGTCGGCCCAGACCGCGCGTGGCACACGCAGCGCACGCGCGACGGTGGCGGCCAGCAGCAGCGGATAGGCCACAAGATTGATTGCAAACAGCACGTCGGACAAAAGCCGCGGCGTCTCGAAATAAAGGGCGTTGGAAACGATGCCCGTCGCCATCACCAGCGCGAATGAGCCGGGGTAGAGCGTATCGACCTGCCGCAGCAGCCAACCGGACACGCCCGCCGGGTGCACGGAAGGCTGCGCCATTGCTTTTTGCTTTTTAGTCATGCGATGCACCGGCAGACAGACATTCGATTTGCGCTTAACCTAGCATCCCGGCGCGCGAGATAAATCTTGGCGTTTGAGCCGGCCGCGCGCCGGATGGGGGAGATAATGTCGCCATTTTATCGTTACGCTGTGGGCATCCTGCTCGCCGCATGGGCCGTGATGTTCGCCTTCGACGCGCGCGCGATCGATCTGCAGCCGGGTCTTTGGCAGGACACCGAAACGGGCGAGGTCAACGGCAAGCCGATGCCACCAAAGGTGTCGACCGATTGCATGACGCCCGAGGAGGCCAAGGATCCGGTCAAGTCGGCGCAAGCCGCGCTCAAGGAGCAGCAGGCCGAATGCAGCAAGGCCGACGTCAAGCAAAACGGCAATCTCATCACGTTCGAAATGAAATGCGGCAATCCGCAGCAAGGATCGATCGACATCACCGTGGCCTACACCATTCTCAGCCCGCAACACACGACCAGCGTCGCGAAATCCACGATGAATTTCGGTGGCCAGAAAATGACCTCGAACATCACGACCGATTCGAAATGGGTCGGCGCGTGCAAGAAATAACGCCGTGAATTTCAAAACCGCTCTCATCGTCGGCGCGGGCGCCGGGCTTTCGGCCTCGCTCGCGCGCGCTTTTGCCAAAGAGGGGATGCAGGTCGCGCTCGCCGCGCGCTCGTCCGAGAAGCTTGCGGAATTCGCCAAGGCGACCGGCGCGCGTACTTTTAACTGCGACGCCGCCAGGCGTGACGAGGTCGAGAAATTGTTCAAGGACCTGGATGCCGCAATCGGCGGGCCCGATGTCGTCATCTACAATCCGAGCTACCGCGTGCGCGGGCCGCTGACCGAGCTCGATCCGGCCGAGGTGGAGAAGGCGATTGCGATCACCGCCTTCGGCGCCTTCCTGGTGGCGCAGCAGGCGGCGCGCCGCATGCTGCCGAAGCGTGAAGGCGCAATCATCTTCACCGGCGCGTCCGCCGGCGTGAAAGGCTATGCGCAATCCGCGCCCTTTGCGATGGGCAAGTTCGCGCTGCGCGGACTTGCGCAAAGCATGGCGCGCGAGCTCTCGCCGCAGGGCATCCACGTCGCGCACGTCGTCGTCGATGGCGGCATCAGAAGCGCGCGCCGCCCGGAGCCGGCGGACAGACCGGACTCGATGCTCGATCCCGACGCCATCGCCGAAAGCTACCTGCATCTGCTGCGGCAGCCGCGCAGTGCGTGGAGCTGGGAAATCGAAGTGCGGCCCTGGGTGGAGAAGTTCTAGTGCGCATTCCTGTCATTCCCGCGAATGCGGGAATCCAGTAATCGCCGTCCTCGCAATTACGTCCATCCGAGCGCTGGATGCCTGCCCGCGCGGGCATGACAGCAAAATTATTTCGGGAGCAAGCCGAGAACGGTGTCCCAGTGCACGAACGGCTGCGGCGGGCCAACGCGTACCATGCCCATGTCGTGCACGTAGGCGCCGCCGAGCATGAGCGCCGCGCCGACGATGACGCCGAGGATGAAACGCATGGTCGCCTCCGGGAAATGCGGCGTCTGTGGCCGCGCGCACTGTCTTATAGACCGAGTCGACTGGAGCCGGCGTCGGGTTCTTCTTAGAATAATTCCAACGTGATTTCAGATACTTGCATTGCACGTGCGCCGGTGACACTGATGTCACAAGGCGCGCGACGGCGCCATCGTGTGTTTTTTGTGAGGGCATCGCCATGCGCAGAACGATGATCGCCGCCGCGGCGAGTGCGGCAATGTTGGCGGTGCTTCCTGGCGGCGCGTTGTCGCAGCAAAGCGCGCCAAAAGCGCCAGAGCCGCCGAAGGCTGCCGAGACTCCGAAGACGTCCGCTACGCCCAAGACCTACATCCCCGGCCTTGAGCAATTCATGGGTGTGATCCTGACCGAGCACGCCAAGCTCTGGTACGCCGGCAGCGCGCGCAATTGGGAGCTTGCCGAATATCAGCTCGGCGAAATCAAGGAAGTGATGTCGGACGTGCAGGACCTGGTGCCGACTTTCAAGAATCTTCCGCTCGCCGACATGCTCGACGCGGTCATCACCGGCCAGATCGCCGACCTCGAAAAGGCGATCGACGCCAAGGACCCCAAGAAATTCGCCGATGGTTACGGAAAGCTGACCGACGCCTGCAATGCCTGCCATCAGGCGACAGGCAATGGATTTGTCGTCATCAAGCGGCCGGGGCCAGGGGCCTTTCCCAATCAGGACTTTTCGCCCCGCAAGCAATAATCTGGCCGTCACACAGGCGTGATCGGCCGATTCAGCAAGCGTTTACCGGCCGCCCGTAGCGTCTCCGTGCGTAGTGGGGCGTAACGCGTGATCATTGTCGTCAACGGGTATGTCTGTACGTCGTCGTGCGAAGCCGCCAAGGCTCGCCACGGCAAGGACCCGCACACCCAGCCCGGCCAGCTTCCCGGTACCGATTCCAAGAAGTCCAGTGGCCTCGACAGTCAGCCAGCCGTGGTCTTCGGCGGCGCGCTCAAGGGCGCGGCGAATTCGAGCAGCGCGGCGAGCGCGCCCGGCACATCGAGCGCGCCATCCTCACCGGCGAACATCGTCAACCTTCTGGTCTAGTGGCGTCGTCCAGTACGCGCGTGCTACATGACGGCGCATGGTCAGTCCCGCCGATCTCAAGCAATTTGCACCGACCGGTAAATTGCGTGGCGGCATCGTCTTCGCGCCGGCCGCGTCGGTATTCTTTGCGGTCAAAAGCGGTAGCGATGTCCGCGGCGTCACCGTTGACCTCGTCACCGCGCTTGCGGGCGAGCTGAAGCTGCCGTTCGAGCTGAAGATCTTTCCCAATTCCGGCGAAGCAACCGAGGCGGTGGCGAGCGGCGCCTGCGACGTCGCCTTCATGCCGCAGGATGCCGAGCGCGCGAAGAAGGTCGATTTCGGCCCGTCCTATTATTTCATCGAGAGCACGTACCTCGTGCCCGCCGGTTCGACAATCCAAAGCATCGCGGAAGTTAATCGCCCCGGCGTCAAGATCGTCGCCATCTCCAACACCACGACCATGCGCAGCGCGCGCCGCACCGCGCCCAACGCATCGGTCGAGGAAGTGCCGACCGTCGACGAGATGACCGAGCGGGCGCGAACGGGGAAGGGCGACGCCTTCGCGCTGTCGCACGACGCCTTTGCGAGCCTGTTGCCGAAGCTGCCGGGCGCGCGCGTTCTCGCAGGCAACTTCCAGCAGACCGGCATTGCCATCGCGGTGCCGAAGAACCGGCCCGGCGCGCTCGCGATCGCCGCCGATTTTCTGGAGCGGGCCAAGAAATCCGGCCTGGTGCGCAAGGCGCTCGACCGCGCCGGTTTTGCCGACGCGGCGGTAGCTCCGCCGCAAGGCTGAACGCCTCACATCGTGACGATAACGTTGCCGACGCCGCGGCCTTGCTCGACGGCCTCGTGGGCCGCGGCGATATCGGCAAGCGGGAAGGGGTCGTCGGTGCGGTTCACCAACTTGCCTTGCTCGAGCGCGCGGGTGATGGCGCTCACGGCGTGCTCGCGCTCGGCGGCGTCGAGCTCGTAGCAGAGGAAAAAACGGATCGCGATTGCGTTCACCAGGCAGAATTG
>JBAUHH010000321.1:0-4193 GCA_049680165.1 Pseudolabrys sp. | reverse complement strand
TAAAAAGCGCCGAGGTCGAGCGCTTCCACAAAGAAGCCGATGTCCAGGCGGAAGCGACGGCCTGGGAGCAAAAGGAATATTTCGATCTGTTTTGACGAGCGCGGAACGCTATAACGAGCGCTCGTTTTTTGAGCCGGAGTGCCGCAATGCCCCATGCCATGACAAAAGACCGCGTGCGCCTCTATTACGAGGAAGCAGGCCGCGGCACGCCGATCCTGTTCGTGCACGAATTCGCCGGCGACCATCGCAGCTGGGAGCCGCAAGTGCGGCACTTCTCGCGCCAGCACCGCTGCATCGTCTATTCCGCGCGCGGCTATACGCCGTCCGACGTGCCGGCTTCGGCGGATGTCTACAGCTACGAGCATTTCCGCGACGACGCAGTCGCCGTGCTCGATCATCTCAAGATCGACAAGGCGCACATCGTCGGCCTGTCGATGGGCGGCTACACCACGTTGCAGGTTGGTCTGCATTATCCGGCGCGCGCGCTGTCGCTCACGCTCGCCGGCGCGGGCTCCGGCTCCGAGCGTTGGTACACCGGGCAGTTTCACAAAGCGTCGCAGGAGACCGCGGGGGTTTTCGATAAGTCGGGCTCGGCGGAAGTCGCGCGCACCTACGGCGCCGGCCCGAGCCGCGTGCCGTGGCAGATCAAGGATCCGCGCGGCTTTGCCGATTTCGCCCGCATGCTCGCCGAGCACGACGCCAAGGGCTCGGCCAACACCATGCGCGGCTTTCAGGGCGCACGCCCCTCGCTCTACGATTTCGAGGACGGCATCCGCCGCATCACGCAGCCGGCGCTGATCGTGGTCGGCGACGAGGACGACCGCTGCATCGAGCCGGCGCTTTTTTTGAAGAAAAACCTCGCCGCTTCAGGCCTTTCGGTGTTTCCGAAGACCGGCCACGTGGTCAATCTGGAGGAGCCGGCGCTGTTCAATCTGACGCTCGGCGATTTCCTCGCCCGGGTGGAAGGCGGTATCTGGCCGCCGCGCGACCCCCGTTCGATCTCGCCCGGGCACTGAGGGCATGGAACTCTAGCCTCCCATGAATGTTGATGGGCGGGTTGTCGCTGGGTTCAGCGACGGGAGCTGCCAATGCTGAAGTGGGCTGTCGTCTTCCTGATCATTGCCATCGTCGCCGGTATTTTCGGCTTCACCGGCGTTGAAGAGGCCTCCGCCAGCATCGCCAAAATACTGTTCGGCATTTTCCTGGTGCTGTTTGTCGGCGCACTGGTCATCGGCATCGCGCTCGGCTCAAAACTGATGTCGTAAGCCGCCGCGGCGGCAGGAGGTGGACCAAAGTCCAATAAGCGGACGTGACGGCTGCCTGCCTTGCGCACACGCCGGGACGAGACTTGGGTCCGACCCAAGTCCTTGGCGTTTCTTGTGATTGACCGTTTCATCGTTCGCTCGCTTATCCGCCGCCGCACAAAGAATGGCGGCTGCGGCAATGGGCGTACTTGCTGGCCTCGATCGGTACAATTTGACTAAAATTTTGGCCAATCGAGATTTAGCCGGTTCTGACAAGTGAGTTCGTAACAGGGAGTACCAATTATGGTTCGTATTGCATTTGCTCTCGCGCTCTCGATCTTCCTTCTCCCTCTCGGCGTCATGAACACCCCGGCCAAGGCCGGCGACTACTACGGCAATGGCGACGGCTACTATCGCCGCCATTCCGGCGATGTCTGGTACAGCAGCAATTGTTGTTACCGGAAAGTTGTGCGCCACGCCGCGCACTACGAGCGAACCTACGACGACGATTACTCTTACGGGCGCCGCAGCTACTACTCCGAGCCGTCCTACCGCTCGAGCTACTACGACCGGCCATACCGCAGCTCGTACAGCGACAGTTATTACAGCCGGCCCTACCGCAGCAGCTATTACGGCGATGGCTATCGCAGCAGCTATTACGGTAACGGCTACCGCAGCAGCTACTATGGGCGGCCGTACTACTCGTCGTCCCGCTATAGCGATTCCGGCTACGGCAGCTACGCGAGCTATGCCGACAGTTGCTACAGCTATCCACGCAGGGCCAGGGTCGACGACGACCGCGGCGGCTGGGTTTGGGGCAAGCGGCGCTGCTACTAAGCGCGAGCCCGACGGCTGGAACGTAACGGCTGGATTTTCAGCAGTGTGAGCGGCGCAAAGCCGCTCACACGTCGACGCTTGCCGTGAGCGCGTTGTCCTGGATGAAATCGCGGCGCGGCTCGACCAGTTCACCCATCAGTTTGGTGAAGATGTCGTCGGCTTCGTCGACCTCTTTCACCTTCACCTGCAGCAGTGAGCGCACGTTGGTGTCGAGCGTGGTTTCCCAGAGCTGTCCGGGATTCATCTCGCCGAGGCCTTTGTAGCGCTGCATGGTGATGCCCTTGCGGCCGGCGCCGGTGAGCGCCTCGAACAGGCCGACCGGCCCGTGGATCGGGATGGTTTCGTCCTTGCGGCGAAGCATCGCGGGCGGCGTGGGGCGCGGGAAAACCTGCTGTAGCATGAGCGCGTATTCGTCGAGCTTGCGCGCGTCGGCCGAGCCCAGCAGGGCCTGGTCGATGATCGCGCTTTCCTTCACGCCACGCACCACGCGCTCGAAATGAAAGCCAGTCTCGTCGAACGTGCCGGCCCAACCGCGGTCGGTTTCTTCCTCGAGCGCGTCAAGACGCTTGGCGATATAGCCGGCGGCCGCGGTGCCGTTCTTTTCGTCGCCGGTGACCTTCGGGTTGAGCACGCCGGCGATGGCCGCCTGCTCGATGACCTTGCGGTTATAGCGGCTGTGCAGCCCGAGCAGGATATTGCGGATCGAACGGGCATCTTCCACCAGCTTGCGCAGGTCGGCGCCGGCGCGTTCCTCGCCGGAAGCAAGCCGCAGCACCGCTTCCTCGATGCCGGTGGCGATCAGATAATCCTCGAGCGCGCGCTCGTCCTTGATGTATTGCTCGGACTTGCCGCGCGAGACTTTGTAGAGCGGCGGCTGCGCGATGTAGATATAGCCGCGCTCGATCAGGGCCGGCATCTGGCGGAAGAAGAACGTGAGCAGCAGCGTGCGGATATGCGCGCCGTCCACGTCCGCGTCTGTCATGATGATGATCTTGTGGTAGCGCAGCTTGTCCGGGTTGAACTCCTCGCGGCCGATGCCGGTGCCGAGCGCGGTGATCAGCGTGCCGATCTCCTGGCTGCCCAGCATCTTGTCGAAGCGCGCGCGCTCGACGTTCAGAATCTTGCCGCGCAATGGCAGCACGGCCTGGAATTCGCGGTTGCGGCCCTGCTTGGCGGAGCCGCCAGCTGAATCGCCCTCGACAATGAACAGTTCGGATTTCGACGGATCGCGCTCCTGGCAATCGGCGAGCTTGCCCGGCAGCGAGGACACGTCGAGCGCGCCCTTGCGGCGGGTCAACTCACGCGCCTTGCGCGCGGCCTCGCGCGCGGCGGCCGCTTCCACCACCTTGCCGACGATGTTGCGCGCCTCGGAGGGATGAATCTCGAACCAGTCCTGCAAGGCCTGATTGATCACGTTCTCGACCACCGGCCGCACTTCGGAAGAAACGAGCTTATCCTTGGTCTGCGATGAAAACTTCGGATCGGGCACTTTCACCGAGAGCACCGCGGTCAAGCCTTCGCGGCAGTCATCGCCAGTCAGCGCAACCTTCTCCTTGCGCGCGGAGCCCGCGGTCTCGGCATAGGTCGTGATCTGGCGCGTGAGCGCACCGCGGAAGCCGGCTAGATGCGTGCCGCCGTCGCGCTGCGGAATGTTGTTGGTGAAGCAGAGCACACTCTCGTGATAGCCGTCGTTCCACCACAGCGCGCATTCGACCGTGATACCCTCGCGCTCGGACTTGATCATGACGGGCGCGGGGATCAGCGGCGTCTTGTTGCGGTCGAGATATTTCACGAACGCCTCGACGCCGCCTTCGTATTTCATCTGCTCGCGCTTCTCGACCGCGTGACGCATGTCGGACAGCACGATGGTGACGCCCGAATTCAGGAACGCGAGCTCGCGCAGGCGGTGCTCGAGCGTCGCGAAATCGAACTCGACCATGGTGAAGGTCTTGGTCGAGGGCAGGAAAGTGACTTCCGTGCCCTTCTTGTCGGAGTTGCGCCCGGCCTTGAGCGGAGCGACCGCGACACCGTCGCGGAACTCCATCGAATGCTCCTTGCCGTCGCGCCAGATCGTGAGCTTGAGCCAGCTCGACAGCGCGTTGACGACCGAGA
>JBAUHH010000320.1:0-1858 GCA_049680165.1 Pseudolabrys sp. | reverse complement strand
CCTTGCCTTCGGCTTGCGCGACACATCCGGCGACCGCGATCATCATGCGGCGGCCGTCGCGCGCGGCGGCTTCCTTCATCTCGCGGATGCGGCCGATCTCGGAATAGACCTTGTCCACCGCCTTCTCACGGATGTGGCAGGTGTTGAGGATGATGAGGTCGGCGTCGTCGGGACGCGCGGTTTCGGCAAAGCCGGCCGGCGCCAAGGTGTCCGCCATACGATTGGAATCGTAGACGTTCATCTGGCAGCCGAACGATTTGACGTGGACTTTGCGGGGTCTGCTCATGCCGTTCGAATGCGAACCAGGGCCCAATTTAGCCGGTCAGGGCCGGATTGTCCCGATCATCTACGTCGTTGATTTATTGCGATTTTAAGACGGATAGCGGCTTTTCCCCCGAAAGGGAATGCCCGGCTACTCGGCCGCCACCGCCGGGATCGGCCGCCCGCGCAACGCGGTCACCATGATCCGGCGTACGGCCCCTTCCAGCGTCCGCGCCATTTCCTTGCGGTCGGCCTCGCCGTCGGCGGTGATCGGCTCGCCGAACGAAACCACCGCATCGACCGGCCCGCGCTTAATGAAGGTCTTGATGTGCGGCATGAAGTCGAGATCGCCGTACCACGCCACGACCGGCATGTGCTGGCGTCCCAACGGTATTCCCTGCACGCCGGTGTAGCAGATCGCCATCGGCTGGATGGTGATGTGCTTGTCGCTGCTGCGTCGGCAGGCATCGCGCACCGCGCCGACCAGCGCCGAGCGGAACGGCAGCACGCGGTTGCCGTCGCTCGACGTGCCTTCCGCGAACAGCACCACCGGCACGCCGGATTCGAGCCGCTTGCACATTTCCGAAATCGCATCGCCGGTCTTTTGCCGGTGCGTACGGTCGACGAACACCGTCCGCTGCAATTGCGCGGTGACGCCGACCAGAGGCCAGCCGCGCACCTCGCTCTTGGCGACGAAGGCGACCGGTGCGAGCGATCCGATTACCAGAATGTCGGACCACGATACATGGTTGGAGACGAACAGCACCGCGCGGTCGCGCACCGGCGTGCCGACTACATGGACGCGGATGCGCATGATCTTGCACAACACGCGGTAATAGTTCGACGCGATGGCGCCCCAGCCCGGCAGCCCGCAACGGTCGAGCAGCCACTGCACCGAGATCAGCAACGGCGTGATGGTGAAGAAGAAGGCCGCGATGAAAAGTCCGCGCAGCATCAGCTCTCGATCAGCCTTTGGCTTTGTCGTCTTTGAGCGGCACCGCGTAAAGCTCGAGCCGGTGGTCGACCAGCCTGTAACCGAGCTTGCGCGCCACTTCGGCCTGCAAACGCTCGATTTCTTCCGACTGGAACTCGATCACTTCTCCGCTGCGCAAATTGATCAGGTGATCATGGTGCGCTTCCGGGCTCTGCTCGTAGCGCGCGCGGCCTTCGCGGAAATCGTGCCGCTCGATGATGCCGGCGTCCTCGAACAGCCGCACCGTGCGGTAGACGGTGGAAATCGAAATGCGGTCGTCGACCTTGGCGCAGCGGCGATAGAGCTCCTCGACGTCCGGGTGATCGTCGGAGGCCGCCAGCACGCGGGCAATCACGCGCCGCTGCTCGGTCATGCGCATGCCCTTGGCCGCGCAGAGGGCTTCGATATGCCCCTTCTCGTTGTGGTCTTTATCCGGCGTGGTCACTACTCATAACTCCCATCCGGCCCCCAATATCATATTGAGACGGCGCCGGATGTGTCCATCGCCGATCACGCTAAATCGCGGCGCAGCACCAAAGCAGTTGCCGCTTTGCCGCTGGCGTCGGGATAATAATTCGGCCGGCGCGACACCTCGCGGAAACCGGCGCGGGCATAAAGACGCAC
>JBAUHH010000319.1:0-2222 GCA_049680165.1 Pseudolabrys sp. | reverse complement strand
TTGGTAATGTGGCATTCGATCACCGGGATTTTCACGGCCAGCAGCGCGTCGAGAATCGCGATCGACGTCGTGGTGTAGCCCGCCGGATTGAGCACGATGCCGGCGGCTTTCTTGGCGTGCGCTTCCTGAATCCAGTTGACGATCTCGCCTTCGAGGTTCGACTGACGAAACACCAGATCGATCCCGTTCTTCTTCGCCGTGGCGCGGCAAAGCTTTTCGACGTCGGCGAGGGTGGCGCGGCCGTATTTCTCCGGCTCGCGCGTGCCGAGCAGATTGAGATTGGGACCGTTGAGAACGTAGATGGTTTTGGCCATGGAGCGGTCGAGGCGCCTTGCGGGCCGCATCGAGGTGCGGTTCTCACTTTATAGGTGCAGTTAAGGGGTGAGGGAAGCCCGAACCATTTTCGCTTGCTAAGGGCGCTTGGCCGGCAGCCCTTGCGTTTCGCGCGCCGCCCAATCCACCACGTCCTTGAGCGCCGTTAACCTTTTGCGCCCGGCCGACCTTGCCTTGTCGAAGATCGCAACCTGCCGGTCGGCGCTGGTCCCGCGCGCCGCGATGCGGTGCAGATGGACCATCTCGCCTTCGCACTTGAGCGCGGCGACGTCGCCGGCGATGAAATCGAACACCTGGTCGAGCCATTCTTTGACCGTGAGCGGCGAGCGCGCGAACGGATCGACGAATACGGCCGCCACGCCGTAACGCTGCGCGTGCCATTTGTTTTCAACAGTGATCGCACGGCCGACGCGGTCAAAGCCGGCATTGAGCGCGCGGTCACGGTCGAGCGCGCGCACCAGGCAGCGGAACAGCGCGGCGATGGCGACGGCGTCGTCGAGCCGCGTGCAGGTGTCGGCGACGCGCAACTCGATCGTCGGGTTCGCCACCGACGGGCGTAGCGCCCACCAGATGTAGCTCGCGTCCGGAATGATTTTCGCCCAGGTCAGCGCGGCGATGTATTGCCGGTATTCGTCCTCGCTGTGAAACAGCTCCGGCAGGCCGGTGCGCGGCAACTCGTCGTAAGCGGCGAGGCGATAGCCGCGCAAGCCGCTGAGGTGACCCTGCCAGAACGGCGAGGACGTCGAGAGCGCGAGCAGCAGCGGCAAAAACGGCGTCAGCCGCATGATCAGATTGATGCGCGTGCCGACGTCCGGCACTTGCACGTGCACGTGCATGCCGCACAGCATGTTGCGCATGCCGACCATCTGCAGGTCTTCCATGATGGCGCCGTAGCGCGCCTTCGGCGTCATGGTCTGCTCCGGCCAGAACGCGAGTGGAAAGGTGCCCATGGCCGCGATGCCGAGCTTGTGCTTGCGGGCGGCCTCGGCAAGCGTGCTGCGGTAATGCGTGAGCGCCTTGCGCGCTTCGGCGAGCGTGGCGCAGGGCGGTGTTGCGACCTCGATCTGCGATTGCAGCATCTCGGTCATCACGCGGTCGCCCAGACGTTTCTGCGCCTCGGCGAAAAATGCCTTGCTGGTGTGCGTCACCGCCCGCCGCGAGGCGGCGTCAAAGACGAAATATTCCTCTTCAATGCCGATGGAATACATGAAAAGCGCAATCCGTCGCTAATATCGGGCAATATGACGCAATACCGGCCGCAAGGCGATGGACGCCCGCGGCCGGTCAATAATCTTTTGGCAGCTTTATAGTTTCAGCAAAAAGCGCGTCAGCAACTCGGCTGTCCACACCGCGCGGTGTTGATCTTTTCTTTCAGCGCGTCGAGGCCGACCGCGCCGACCACTACGTTATTGCCGATCACGTAGCTCGGCGTGCCGTTGAGGCCCAGCGCCTCGGCAAGCTTGAAGTCTTCCTCAAGCGTGCTTTTGACTTCCGGACTCTTCATGTCCTTGTCGAGCCGCGCCATATCGAGGCCGACTTCCTTGGCGACGGCGAGCGCATGCGCCTTGTCGGCCGGGCCGCGGCCGCCGAGCAGTTTCTGATGGAAGTCGAGATATTTCTTGCCGGTCGGATCCTGCATGCGCACGGCAACCGCGACCTGCGCGGCCTCGACCGAGCCGGGCCCGAGCACCGGGAATTCCTTGAGCACGATCTTGAGCTTGCTGTCGTTTTTCAACAGGTCGAGCATGTCGGCCATCGCGCGTTTGCAATAGCCGCAGTTGTAGTCGAAGAACTCGACGAAGGTGACGTTGCCCTGCGGGTTGCCGAGCGTGACCGAGCGCGGCGAGGAAAACAGCGCCTTGGCGTGGTCGCGGACGGCGGCCTGGTGC
>JBAUHH010000318.1:0-1715 GCA_049680165.1 Pseudolabrys sp. | reverse complement strand
TCGCGCGGCTTGCGCCTGGCCCAGCCTTCGAAGGCGGCTTCCGCCGCGTCGAGTGCCGCCTTGGCGTCGTCCACCGTCGCGCTCGCGACCGATGCGATCTTGCGCTCGGTCGCCGGATCGATGACGTCGAAGCGGCCGCCGTCGGATGATTTGCGCCACTTGCCGCCGATCCAGAGGTCGGTCGGAACATTGGCGAGAAGATTGTCGTACATGTCACTTACCTCTGACTCTTTGCTTCCGTTCATTCCCGCGGAAGCGGGAATCCAGTGTTTTGACTAAGAACTGGGTCCCCGCTTTCGCGGGGACGAACGGATAAACACTACGTCTTCATTCAACTATTCAACGACCGGCTCACCGTCTCCACGATCCGATCGGGGGTGGGGAGAACGATGTCTTCGAGGATGTCGGCGGCCGGCAATGGAATGTGGGGTGTTGTGATACGTACGGGCGGGCCGTCATGGTCGTAGAAGCCCTCATCTACGGCGATCGACACGATTTCCGCGCCCCATCCGCAAAGCCGAGGATTCTCTTCCACGGTGAACAACCGGTGGGTTTTCGCCACCGAGCCGAGGATGGTCTGGGTGTCGAGCGGCACCAGCGAGCGCACGTCGACGACCTCGCAATCGATGCCGTGCTCCGATTTGAGCGTCTCCGCCGCCGCAAGCGCGCGCGGAACCATGAGCGCGAGCGCGAGGATAGTGGCGTCCTTGCCGGGGCGCACGATCCTGGCGGTGCCGAGCGTGTCGACGATCTCACCGTCCGGCACCTCGCCCTTGGTCGCGTAAAGTGACTTGTGCTCGAAGAAGATCACCGGATCGGGATCGCGCACCGCCGCCGCCATCAGGCCGATGACGTCGCGCGGATTAGACGGGGCGACCACCTTCAGGCCCGGAATCATCATGCACCAGTTCTCGACGCTCTGTGAGTGCTGCGCGCCGAAGCGCGAGCCTGCGCCATTGCCGGTGCGCACGACCAGCGGGCATTTGGTCTGCCCGTTGGACATGTAACGGCTCTTCGGAAATTCGTTGGCGATATAGTCGAAGCACACCGCGAAGAAATCCGAGAACATGATCTCGGCGATCGGCTTGAGACCCGTCATCGCCGCGCCCATCGCCGCGCCGAGGATCGCCTGCTCGGAGATCGGCGTGTCGCGCACGCGCAACGGGCCGAACTGCTCGAACAGGCCGACCGTTGCCTTGAACACGCCGCCGGCTTTCGCCACGTCCTCGCCGAGGAAGACGACGTCGGGATCGCGCGTCATCTCTTGCGCGATGCCGCGGATCACCGCGTCGCGATAACTCAGTTCCGGCATTTTAATTTCTCCATGCCCAGCCTCCGTCGGCATAGACATCGGTGGTGATGATATCGAGCGGCGGATTGGGCGCGGCCTTGCACGCCTCGGTCGCGTCGTCCACTTCCTTGCGCACGCTCGCTTCGATTTTTTCGATCGTGGAATCGCTCACGCCGAATTGCTTCAGCCGCTCGCGGTAGATCTTGATCGGGTCGCGCAGCTTCCAGCGGTCGAGTTCGCCTTCCGGGCGATACTTGGCCGGGTCGGCGCGCGAATGGCCGCTGTGCCGGTAGGTCATGCACTCGATCAGCGAAGGCCCCTGGCCGGCGCGCGCCTTGGCGAACGCTTTCTGCGCAATGCGATAGACCGCGTCGGCGTCGTTGCCGTCGACAATAATGCGCTCGAGCCCGTAGGAGCCCGCGCG
>JBAUHH010000317.1:0-6622 GCA_049680165.1 Pseudolabrys sp. | reverse complement strand
GTCGACGATGGCGGAATAGTCGGCGCGCTCGCGCGGAATCATCGGATTGGACATGAGAACCTCCCGCTTACTTGTCCCTCCCCCGCGAAGCGCGGGGAGGGTCGGTTCGCGTCGCGCAAGCGATGCAAACCGGGGTGGGGGTGATTAGCGGCCGGTGAAAGCGCCCCCACCCCTGACCCCTCCCCGCACTCGCAAGTGCTCGTGGGAGAGGGGAGTAGAAGAATGTCACGCCGTTGCGTCGACGCGCAACCCGACCAGGCGTTCGAGTGTGACGGGGTCTTTGCGCAACTCGGCCGAGGGTCCGCGATGCACGATGGCGCCGCGCTCCAGCACGATGGCGTCGCGGGTCAACTCAAGCGCAATGTCGGTGTGCTGCTCGACCAGCACGATGGCGGTGCGCCGGTCCGCCAGCATCGCGGTCATCGCCTTGGTCAACTCCTCGACGATCACGGGTGCGAGGCCTTCCAGCGGCTCGTCCAGCAGCAGCAGCGACGGGTTGGTCATCAAGGCCCGCGCAATCGCCAGCATCTGCTGCTCGCCGCCGGAGAGCTGATTGCCCATGTTACCGCGCCGCTCGTTCAGGCGCGGAAACATCTTGTAGATGGCAGCGAGGTCCCACGCTCCCGGCCGCGCCGTGGTGGTGAGGTTTTCCTCGACGCTGAGCGAAGGAAAAATCTCGCGTTCCTGCGGCACCCAGCCGATGCCGGCGCGCGCGCGGTTGTGCGGTGCCAGCCGCGAGATGTCCTTGCCGCGCCACATGATGCTGCCCGAGCGCATCTGGGTGTAGCCCATGATGGTGAGCAGCAGCGTCGATTTGCCGACGCCGTTGCGGCCGAGCAGCGCGAGGCTGCCGTGCTCCGGCAATTCGAGCGAAATGTCGTGCAGCACCAGCGCGTCGCCGTAGCCGGCGCGCACGTCGCGCAGCGTGATCAGTGGCTCAGCCATGTTTGCGCGTCCCGAGATAGACCTCGCGCACGCGCGGATCGGCGGAAATTTCCGCCGGCGAGCCTTCGGCGAAGATGGCGCCGCCGACCAGCACGATGATGTGGCTGGCGAAGCGGAACACCACGTGCATGTCGTGCTCGATGAACAGCAGCGTCAGGTCGCTGGAGAGGCCCGCAACGGCCTCGAAGATGTCGCCGCTCTCCTCCTGCGGCACGCCGGCCGCCGGCTCGTCGAGCAGCAGCACTTTCGGCTTGGTCGCGAGCGCCAGCGCGATTTCCAGCAAGCGCTGGCGGCCGTACGGCAATTCGCGCGTCTGCTGGTAGCAGCAATCGCCGAGTCTGAGCTTCACCAGAATGTCGTACGCTTCCTCGATCGCCTCGCGATGCTCCGACACGTTGCGCCAGAAGTCGCGCGAGATGCCGCGCCGCTCGCACACCGCGAGCGTGACCGCTTCGAGCGCGTTCAAGCCCGGAAACAGCGTGTTGATCTGGAACGTGCGGGCAAGCCCGCGCCGCACGCGGTCCTGCGGCTCGAGGCTGGTGATGTCCTCGTCGCCGAGCAGGATCTGCCCGGCATTTGGCTTGAGCATGCCGGTCATCAGGTTGATGAGCGTGGTCTTGCCGGCGCCGTTCGGTCCGATCAGCGCGTAGCGCACGCCCTTCGGCAATTTGATCTCGATATCGCGCGCGACCACCAGCGAGCCGAAGCTCTTGGCAAGGCCGCGAGTGGCCAAAGCGGGCGCGTTTGTTGCGCCCGCGTCTTTCGTAAAATTGATTGCCGGCGCCGTCACGTCCGCCTCCAGCGCGCGGTGAGTTTCGACAGGCCGCCGAGCACGCCGTTCGGCAGGAAGATAACGACGACCACCAGCAGAATGCCGATCCAGAAATACCAGTATTGCGGGGCTATGCCGGAGAACTGATCGCGCGCCACCATGAAAATCGCGGCCCCGACCAGCCCACCGTAAAGCCTGCCCGCGCCGCCCAGCACCAGCATGACCAGCAGTTCGGCCGAGCGCTCGAAGCTCAGCGTCTCGAGCGACACCGTCTCCGTGGTTTGCGCCAGCAGCGCGCCGGCGATGCCGGCGATGGCTGCCGAGATCGTGTAGATCGTCTGGATATGCCGGCGGGTCGGCGCGCCGATCGCCGGCATGCGCACGCGGTTCTCGCGGATGCCGCGCAGCGAAAGGCCGAATGGCGAATTGATCAGCCGGCGCGCAAAGAGAAAGAGCACGAACAGCACGGCGAGGGAATAGGTATAGGCGGCGCGGCCGTAGAGATCGAACGGGAAGTAGCCGAACAGCTTCCACATGTGCACGCCTTGCAGGCCGTCGACGCCGCCGGTCAGCCAGCTCGCGCTGTTGGCGAGCTCGCCGAGCAAGAGGCCGAAGCCGAGCGTGAGCATGATCAGCGCGAGATGACGGAAGCGCGCGATGATGAAACTGGTGGCGTAGCCGACGACGCCGGCGACGATCGCCGCCGCGAGCAATCCGGAGAAGGGCTCGCCCCAGCCGTACTTTGCCAGAAGCCCCGCGGTGTACGAGCCGAGGCCGAAGAACGCGGCATGGCCGAGCGACACGATGCCGGCGTAGCCGAGGATGAGGTCGAGCGAGAGCGCGAACAGCGCGGTGATCGCGATCTGGCTCGCGAGCGACAGGTAATTCGGAAACAGCACGTAAGGCAGCAGCAAAGCGAGCCAGAATACGATCTCGACCGGCCGCCAGCGGCCTTGCGCCTGCAGATACGCTTGTGGATTGGCGGTACCGGTCAACGCCATGACTTAAGGACTCGCGTGCATGGCGTCATCCGCTCGTCCCCGCGAAAGCGGGGACCCAGGGCGGCCACTTTCTGAATCTGAGATTGCAGGCCTGGATTCCCGCTTGCGCGGGAATGAGCGGAATGCGGGATGGTGCAGAGGATCATTTCACCGCTTCCCGAACAGGCCGGCCGGCCGCCACATCAGCAGGCTGATCATCACGAGATAGATGAGAAACGCGCCGAGCTGCGGGACGTAATATTTGCCGGCGACGTCGCTGATGCCGAGCACCGCAGCCGCGGCAAACGAGCCGGAAATCGAGCCGAGCCCGCCGACCGATACGACGATCAGCACATACACGAGATAAGTGAAGGCGAAGGACGGATCGAGGCCGACGATCTCGATTGCGAGCGCGCCGCCGAGACCGGCAAGCCCGCTGCCGAGCGCGAAGGTGACCGCGAAGGTGCGGTCGACATTGATGCCAAGCCCGCGCGCCATGCGCTCGTTGTCGACCGCGGCGCGCACCTGCGCGCCGAAGCGCGTGTATTCAATTCCCAACACGAGCGCCAGCGTGATCGCGAGCGACATGCCGATCAGGATCAGCCGGTAGGTCGCGAAGTTGATGCCCATGAACGGGAGCGGGCTGCGCAGATAGGCCGGCAGTTGCACCGGTTGCTGCTCGGTGCCGAACACGTAGGCCGCGACCGCCACCGAGATGAACACGAGTCCGATGGTGAGTAGCACCTGGTCGAGATCGGTGGCGCGGTAGAGACGGCGGAAGAGCGTGCGCTCGAACGCGACGCTGGTCGCCGCCGACACCACGAACGCAAACGGCAACGTGGCGAAGAAGGGGAATCCCCAGCGGCTCATCATCGTGACGGTGACGTAGCCGCCGAGCATCGCGAAGCTGCAATGCGCCAGGTTGATGAAATTCATCATCCCCAGCGTCACCGACTGTCCGACCGACAGCAGGAACAGCAGCATCCCGTAGGCAAAGCCGTCGAACAGGACGCCGGCGATAGGAGGGAGCGTCATGGCGGTGCCAGGGCTTCGTTTCTTCTGCCATTACTCTTGCCCGCTCGTCCCCGCGAAAGCGGGGACCCAGGATCACAACCGAAGACGTGCCGATTGCGGCTGGATTTCCCGCTTGCGCGGGAATGAGCGGGGACGTGATGCGTCGCTTATTTCCCGCGCGCCTTCACCGGATCCTTGACGTTGGCGACCTTCGCGATCTCGACGTTGAGCAGCTTGCCGCCGACCTTCTCCACCTTGCGGATGTAGACGGTCTGGATCACGTCGCGGGTTTCCGGATCGATCGACATCGGGCCGCGCGGGCTTTCCCACTTCATGCCCTTGGACGCGCCAACCAGTGACTCGCCGTCGGCCTTGCCCTTGGTCTTGTCCATCGCCGCGTAGATGAGGTGCATGCCGTCATAGCCGCCGACCGAGAAGAAATCCGGATTGCGCTTGAACTCGGCGTTGTAAGCCTTCACGAAATCCTTGTTCATCTTCGAGTCGTGATTGAAGTCGTAGTGGCCGGACGTGATCATGCCGATCGACGCGTCGCCCATGCTGGCGAGCGCGTGCTCGTCGGTGATTTCCATCTGGCCCATCACTTTTGTCTTCGACGGATCGATGCCGCGCTCGGCAAACGCCTTGCCGAGTGCGCCGGGCTGCGCGCCGCCCGGGATCATCACGAAGATGCCTTGCGGATTGAGGTCCTTGGCCTTCTGCACATAGGCCGAGAAGTCGGGGCTCGCGACCGCCATGCGCACGGAGCCGACGACTTCGCCGCCCGCCGCGGTGAAGCCCTGCTTGAAGGCGCCTTCCGCGTCGATGCCGGGGCCGTAGTCGGTGACCATCGTGTAGGCTTTCTTGACGCCGTTCTTCTCCGCCCAGGTGCCGAGCGTTTCGTTGAGCTGCGGCACGGTGAACGACGTGCGCACGATGTAGGGCGACTTGGTGGTCACAGTCGCGGTGGCCGCGTTCATCACCACCATCAATTTTTTGGCTTCGGCCGAGATGTCGCCGGCGGCGAATGCATTGGGCGTGAGCGCAAAGCCCGCGAGGATGTCGACGTTGTCGCGCGTGATCAGCTCTTGCGCGAGGCGCTTGGCGACCGGCGGGTTGATGCCGCCGGTATCCTTGCGGATGATCTCGATCTTCTTGCCGGCGACGGTGTCGCCGTGCTGCTTCATGTAAAGCTTGATGCCGTTGTCGATCTGCACGCCGGTGTCGGCGAACTGCCCGGAATAGGGCAAGATCAGGCCGATTTTCAGCGTGCCTTGGGCGCTGGCGGCGGCCGGCAAAAGGCTTGCCGCGAGCAGGCTGACGCCTGCCAGAATCGCGCGTTTCATGATGTCCTCCCAATCGTCTTGGTTTTATTGGCGCCAGAATGCCTTAGCTCGCCGGCAAAGAAAAGCGCCGCGAACTTTCGTCCGCGGCGCAACATCTGGAGTTTTGGCTATCTGGCGGAGCTTTTAGGCCAGCGACACCGTGGCCTGCTCGTATTTGCCGCTGCCCATCTTGCCGTCCTCGATCATGCCGTGGGACGCGATCCACTCGAACGACTGCTCATAGACTTCCTTGGTGTAGGGCTCGAACACCAGCCGCTCACCCGGTCCCCAGCGTCGCGTATCCATCATGGAATGGAAGCGGTCGGGGAATTCCTTCTTGTAATAATGCGTGTAGAGCTCGGGCCGCAGATCGATGTCACGCTGCGCCTTGCGGAGCGCGCGGAAGAACTTGCGCAGATCCTCCGGGTCCGGATCGCCGTGGATCATCGTGCTGATCATGAAGGTGGTGTCGATGATCTTGCGGAAGCCGAGCTGTTCGGCGAAGTAGTAGGGTCCGCTGAACAGCGCAACGGCGGGTGCGGTGCCGTTGATCAACCGTTCCATGCGCGCAAACAGCATGCCGTCGGCGTAGACGAGGTTGATCTGGTCGGCGGGCATATATTGCTCGAGCGCCTGCACGGTCGAGTAATGGCTGCCGGACTGGAAGCCGACCGAAATCGGCACGCCGGCAAGATCGGCCGGCGTCTTCACCTTGGAATCGGCCGGCACGAAGATGCCCGAGGGCGATACCGAATAGACATCGGTGTACATCTTGCCGTGGCCGTTCGACGCCGCGACGTTGACGGTCCAGTGGCAGGCGCAGGAGACGTCTGCCTTGCGGCCGGCCTCGAGCGACTGCATGGCGCCGACCTTGTCGCCTTTGTCGTGGATCTTGCCGTCGGTCGCGCGCACCAGCTCGCGGAATTCGTAGTCGAGGCCTTCCTTGCGGAAGTAGTCCTTTTCCTCGGCCACCCATTCGTGCAGCCGGAAGTGCGGTTCGATGATGAATTTCGGCATTGTTTCCTCCGTCGGTTTGTCTGTCGGCTTTGAATTTCAGCAGCAATCTTCTTGACCGTGCGTTTCACCATGCTCGGCGATGCGCCGGGCGCGGATCATCTTCACGTGGTCGTCCATCAGCGCGCGCGTGGCCGACGCGTCGCGCATTTCGATCAGGTCGGTGAGCCTGGTGTGAATGTCGAGGATGTGGCGCGCAAGCTTGGGCGTCGCGGTGGCGTTGCGGCGCGGCCACGACACGTGCTCGAGCGAGATGAGCTGCACCACGATGACTCGGTTGTGCGAGGCCTCCGCCACCGCGAGATGGAAGTCGCGCGAGAGCCGCGTGAAGGCGTCGAGATTGCCGATTTCCGCCTCGGCCTCGCGCAGCAGCCGGCGCAAGCTGGCGATGTCGTCGGCTGTCGCGTTCTCCGCCGCGAGCTCGGCGCCGAGCGTTTCGATGGCGCGCTGCGCGTCCATGATTTCCGATGCGGTGACGCCGGTGAGATCGAGCTGCACCGCGAGCGCCTCGGCGAACAGGCGCGGATTGCCCTGCGCGATGCGCGCACCGCCGCCTTTGCCCATGCGGATTTCGA
>JBAUHH010000316.1:0-8627 GCA_049680165.1 Pseudolabrys sp. | reverse complement strand
GCGTGCCGGCGCGCGCGGTGCCGGCCGTGTGCAGGTAGATGCCGTTCAGGTAGTAGCGCGTCTCCTCGGTCGAGATCGCGAACTGGGTCTTGTCGATCAGGCGCTTGAGGTCGGCGGCTCCGAGCTTGAACGAGTGGCTCATCTCGCCGGCGGCGAGATCGGGGAAGTCGCTTTCCGGCAGCGTCTGCAACGTGAAGCGCGATTTTCCCGCGCGCAGCGTCAGCACCGCGCGGTCGCCGGAGCCCTCGATCACGATCTGCGCGCCTTCGGGCAGCTTGCGCACGATCTCATAGAACATGTGCGCCGGCACGGTGGTGGTGCCGCCCGGCGAAACTTCGGCTGCAATCGAGTCGGTCACCTCGAGATCGAGGTCGGTGGCCTTGAGGCTGAGCTTGGAGCGGTCGGCCTTGATCAACACGTTGGCGAGGATCGGAATCGTGTTGCGCCGTTCGACCACGCGATGCACGTGGCCCAGCGACTTCAGCAGCTCAGCACGCTCGACAGTCACCTTCATGGGAAATCCCGTTCCGGCGTGTTGCGAGGCCGGGGAGCAAAAGTGACGTGCCGGCGCGGAAATCGCAAGCCTGAGGGGCCTTTCCCGGCCTCTTTCCCCCAAGCCGGTCCACAGGACCGGGCAGGGCGATGGGGCAGCCTTGAGACGTCGATGCCTGGCTTAGGCCGGGCATGACAGCGGTGAATCAGGCGCCCGCGTGGGCAGCTATTCCTGCAACTGACGCTTGAGGATTTCGATCTCCTCGGCCAGCGTCATGTCGTTGCCGACCAGCCCCTCGATCTTGCGCACCGCGTGCAGGACGGTGGTGTGGTCGCGGCCGCCGAAGCGCCGGCCGATCTCGGGCAGCGAGCGCAGCGTCAGGGTCTTGGCGAGATACATCGCCACCTGCCGCGGGCGCACCACGTTGGCGGTGCGCCGCGACGACAACAGGTCGGACCGGCTGACGTTATATTGCCGCGCCACCACCCGCTGGATGTCCTCGATCTTGACCCGCTTGGGCTCCTGCGGGCGGATCAGGTCGCGCACCTCGCGTTCGGCCATTTCCAGCGTAACCGGGTGGCCGGTGAGCTTGTTATGGGCAAGCAGGCGATTGAGCGCGCCTTCCAGATCGCGTCCGTTATGGGTCACGGTCTTGGCAATATAGGAGAGCACCGGCAGCGGCACGTCGAAGCCGGGGTGATGCGACCGCGCCGCCATCACGCGCGCTTTGAGGATCTCGAAGCGCAGTTCCTCGCCGAGCGAGCCCATCTCGACCACCAGCCCGCCGGCGAGCCGCGAGCGCACGCGGTCGTCGAGGCTTTCGAGGTCTGAGGGCGGCCGGTCGGAGGCGATCACGACCTGGCGGCCGGAATCGATCAGCGCGTTGAGCGTGTGGCAGAACTCGGCCTGGGTCGACTTGCCTTGCAGGAATTGCATGTCGTCGATCACCAGCACGCCGATGCCGCGCAGCGCCTCCTTGAAGGCGATGGTGGTCTGGGTGCGCAGCGAAGAGACGAAGCCGTACATGAATTTCTCGGCCGTCAGATAGAGCACCTTGCGCTCGGCCAGCGCGTTGCCGGACCAAGTGATCGCCTGCAGCAAATGTGTCTTTCCCAGTCCGACGCCGGCATGGATATAGAGCGGATTGAACATCACCGGATCGCCGCGCTTGGCGGCGGTGACCTGCTTGGCGGCCGCGTGGGCGAGCGTGTTGGAGCGCCCGACGACGAAGCTGTCGAACGACAGGCGCGGGTCGAGCGGCGAGCCGCCGAGCGCCTCATGCACGCCGGGATCGCCGGCCATCATGGCCCGGCCATCGACGTTGCCGTAGCGGGAGCCGCCATTGGCCTCGAGCGCGGGCTCTTTCGGCTTCAATATCGCCGAGCGCAGGACGGCCGACCGCACGGTCACCTCGATCCGGGACACCTGCTGCTCTTCGGCCTGCCAGCAGGCGAGCACACGCTCGGCATAGTGCGACTGGATCCAGCTCTTGAGAAACCGGGTGGGCACCGACAGACGGACGGCTTCCTTGTCGATCGCCTCCAGGTCCATGCGGGCAAACCAGCTTGAGTAGACGTCCTCACCGAGCTCCGCGCGCAAGCGCCCTTTGACCCGTGACCAGCGTTCGTCGTCCGATATTGTCATTGTCTTTTCTGTTTGGGTTCGTTGTTTCGCGGACTCGGTTGCTCGGCAGGGCGGTCCGAGGGCCGCCTAAGCGCCGAAACTGGACGCAACATCACTCGTTCGAAGACGATGTCGTGGGCCTGTGGTCCGGAAGGATTGCCGGCGGCGCGACATCGGCACGGGGCCGAGGACGCGGCGCATCAGCCGCCGGGTGGCGGCATGGCCCCTTTCTTGCCCGCGAATGTTGACGGAATGAAATCAATCGGGGTGAAAACTGAATTTGGCGGACAATTCGCACGCTTACGGGGTGCGCGGTCCGGTTTTTGTTCGCTCTTTAAACATCCGGTGGCTTTGCCACCCGCCATCGACAGTCGTTTCCCAGCCCTCATCGCAGTACCCCCCGTCTTTGCCGGGCGTTTAGCCCGACGGCCGCTTCTTATTTCCCGCGCAGGCAACAGACAGCCGTTCCCATGCTTGATGGGCGTAGGGCGTGTCCATTTCCGGTGACGCGCGGGAAGTTCCGAGTGGCTTTAAAAATACACGAGCAATGACGCCCTGCAATGACAATCGCCGCAGCCGTCAATGCGAGAAACATCGCGCGCGCGCCGATGCAGCAAAGAAATCACGCGTTGGATTTTTTAACGTGTTGAATCACCGCGCAGATTTTCGGTGGAGAACGCCGCGCTGTTAAATCAAAGTTACGAAAATCGTGATCGCCGCGGCGATTCCAGAAAAGCCCGCAATATATGGATTTTCGGGTCCTCGCTTGCGCTATCCCGATAAACCTTTATCGCCACAAATGGATTCCTGTGCAGAACAGCAAGGTAACCCTCGCGCGGATTACAATGCAGTAATGCCGCGGCAGGCGTGCGCGCAAAGTCCGTCAAACCAATTCAGCGAAGCAAAAACTTTTTACAGCGGCGTGACGAATTTGAGACAGTGCCGCATAGCGGCGAGCAAACGGAACGTTATGACGACCGTTGCGCCGGCAATAAGCCGAAATTGATTTGAATTCAGACAAGAATTCCGGCGCGAGTGCCGGAGATTGCGTCGAACGCCGCCGTTTTACTTGCCGAGCTTGGCAATGCGGCGCGAGAAACGCGAAACCTTGCGGCTGGCATTGTTCCTGTGCACGACGTTGCGTTGCGCCGCACGCATAATGACCGGTTCGGCCTCTTTCAGCGCCGCCATCGCAGCCTTGCGGTCTCCGCTCGCGATCGCTTCCTCGACCTTGCGGACCGAGCTGCGCAGGAGCGAGCGTCGCGCCTTGTTGACCTCGGTCTTGCGCGCGATCTGGCGCGTAGCTTTGCGGGCGGATTTCGTATTGGCCATGTAACTCTCTTTAACTCTCTAACTCTCTTTAATACCAGCGGTCGTCGTGGGTATGACCAGGCCGGACAATCGAACTTTGCAGAAAAGTGCGGCGGCGAGAAGTTTCGCCGCCACGGCCGAGGCTTATAGTAAGGCTCCGTCCGGGCGTCAACGCCCGGTCAAATTCCCTTCAGGCGACCCGTTTGGCGCGAACCGCGTCATTGCCGGCGACGACGGCGGCGCGATCGGCGGCCGAGAACGGGGCGAGCGGCGGTTTCACGCGGGCCAGCGCTGGATCGCCGTGGATGTGGGCGAGCAGCGCCTTCACGCCGCTGACCAGCGGCTTGCCGTCGAACAGCTTGCGGATCGTGACCGCAGCGTCGAGCGCGGCGGTGTCGCCGTTGCGCCAGGCGCGGGCGCAGAGATCGGCGTTGAGATTGGCGGTCGCGGAGATGCAACCCGCGAACGCGCCGCCTTTGGCTTCGATCAGCGCGGCCTCGGTCGAGGGGAACACGGAAAATTCTTTCGAGATTGCGGCGGCCGAGCGCGCATAAGCCATGTCGCCGGAGGAATCCTTCAGGCCGACGATGCGCGGGGAAAATTTCTCGAGCAGGCGCTTGATCAGCGCCACGTGCCACGGCAGGCCGGACATCGCCGGGAAATGATAGAGATAGATCGGGATCGGCCGCTCGGCGCTCGCCGTCACCAGCCGCTCGATGTAGGCCACCAACCCGTCATCCGGGACGCCTTTGTAATAGAACGGCGGCAGCACCAGCGCGCCGGCAAAGCCGAGCTCGGCGGCGTGGCGCGTGAGCGCGACCGCGTCGGAGACGGCCGCAGCCCCGGTTCCCACCATCAGGCGGTTCATCGGCAGCCCGGCGGCCTTGTAGGCATTCATCACGCCCTTGCGCTCGTCGAGCGAGAACGAGGTCGCCTCGCCGGTCGTGCCGAGCACGTTGAGCGCGTCGCAGCCGTTGTCGAGCAGGAAACGCGCAAGCTTCGTTGCCCGCTCGTGATCGGGCGCGCCGTCCTCGCGGATCGGGGTCGCAATGGCGGCGATGACGCCGGATAAAGTGCGTTGTGACATGGCGATTTTCTCTGCGATTTTCTCCGGCGCGTTCCGCCGGCTGGATTACCGGGTTCTATGCATCGAGGACATTATAAAAGCGAACGGCCGCGGGTAGGTAAACCCCCGGCCGTCCAGCTTGTCCATGCCTCGTCAAATACCGGCGCTTACCAGACGTAGCGGATCGTGCCGGTGCCGGAATAGGTCTGGACGCCGCTGGCGAATTCGCCGTCGAATTTCGCCGCGATCGACCAGGCGCGGTTTATCCGCAGCTCGGCGCCGAGCGAGGTGAGGGCGGAATCCTTCGCCGGTGCCGCGCCGTTGACGGTGAAGCTCGCGCCCGGCAGCGTCTGGAACGTTGCCGCCAGCGATGGATTATCCACCCAGTCATGCGCCCAGGCCGCGCGGGCGCGCAGCGTCAGGCTCATGCCGTCGCGCAGCGGCATCGTGGTGTCGAAGCGCGCGCCAAGTTCGCCGCGCGTATCGGTGGCATTGCGCGAGCCGAAATTGAGCCCGAAGCCGCCGGCGGTCACGTCGGCTTCGCTGTAGGCTGGCGTGTGGAACGCCTGCGCCTGCAAGGCCGCGTAAGGCGTCACGCTCACGGGCAGCGTCGGGAAGCGGTATCCGGTCTCGACGCGGCCGCCATAGCTTTGCGCGTTGAAACTTGCGGTCAGGTGATCGCCGCCGAATGCGTTGCGGTCGGTCGACATCCAGTGATTGGCGAAGGCGAGCGCGGCCGAGAGATAGGCCGGGCCTGAATGCGTCATCGCGTAGATGCCGGCCTGGAAAGCGTCGTCGTGCCCGCCGCCGAGGCTCTGCGGCAGGCTCCAGTTGCCGCCTGCGCCCGCGACCGCGAAGCCGATGACGGTGTCCGGGTTGACGCGATAGTCGATGCCACCTGTTACGCCATAGGTGCGCGCGGTGACGTCATGGGTGCCGGCCGCTGCGTCGCCATTGGCCTTGCTGTAACCGCCAAAGCCCGCGCCCCAGGTGCGCCAGCGCTGCTCGAATGCCGGATTGGCCGGGGCCTTGAACACCGACGCATAAGCCTGCGTGACGTCGGACGGCAAGCTCGCCTGTTGCTCGGGCGCAAAGCCGAGCGCAGCGCCGCCGGCGCCGCTGCGTCCGTCGGCCGACGGGTCGAGCATGAGATCGAGAAACTCGTTCATCATCTGGAACGCGCCGCGTTGGCCGGAGACGGCGGCTTCGCCGGAAAGCTGTGCGAGCGCCTGCGACAGCGCGCCGCCGGTCAGGTTGTAGACAGCGGAAAAGTTCGCCGGCAGCGCGCCGCTATTGTTGAAGAACGTATTGACTGCGTTGGCGGCGCCCTGCTGGTTGCCGCCCAGCCCGCCGCCGGCGCCGAGCGCCCCGGTCAGGGTCAGGATCGCGTCGGTCGTGGTGTAGCTCAGGCCGGCGAGGAAATTCGAATTAGTGGTGACGCCGGTGAACGTGGTGCCGTTGAGCCCGCCCGAATGCAGAATGGTGTACTGCTTGCTGAGGCTCGTGCCCGCTCCGACGTTTGCGATCACATTGCCGTTGAGGCTGGCCTTGCCGGTGACATTGACCTTGCTCGCGCCGGACGATCCGAGCGTGGTCGCGTAATGCGAGCCGGCCTTGAACGCCAGCCGGCCGTCGATCGTCAGCGTCGTGCCGGCCTTGCCGCTGCCGGGCGCAAGCGTGCCGCCCTTGGCAATTTGCGTGTTGAAGACGGTGCCTTTGCCGGTGAGCCTCGCGCCGTTGGTGACCTTGATCAATGAGTTTTCGATCGTGCCGTCGACTTCCAGCGTGCCGCCGCTGACCGTGGTGTTGCCGGAATAGGTGTTGTCGTTGGTGAGGATCAGCGTGCCGGCGCCTTTCTTGGTGAGCGTGCCGTTGCCGTCGATCTCGGCGCCGAGCTTCAGCGTGTCGGTGAAGTTCGCGACGATCGCGCCGTCGTTGACGATCTCCGGCGTCACGAGCGATCCCGCGAGCTTGCCGGTGCCGAGATTGAGCGTGCTGTCGTTCGAGATCACCGTGAACGCCGGCGAATAGACTTTGCCGCCGTTTGCGATGGTGAGCATGCCGGGCCCGCCAGTCGAGCCGCCGCCGATGAAAAGGCCGCCATGCACGTTCCATTGTGATCCCGCGCCTGTGACGGTCACCACGGGAACGCCCGCGCCCGCGAAGGAGTCGATCTCCGCGCCGTTTGCAGTGTTGAACACGGCGCCGCCGGAAATCGTCAATTTGGCCGGTGTGACGCCGCCGACCGCGGTCGTTCCCGAGGTCACCGTCGTCCCTTTGCCGCTCACCAGCATGTTGCCGCCCACGGCGGTAAACACGCGGCTGGTGAAGTTTGCGCCATTGATGACCTTGAAGAGGCCGTCGATGAACGCGCCGTTGCCGGCCTTGAACGAGCCGCCGTCGAGCGTGACCTTGGCGCAAAAGCAGATGTCGAGCGAGCCGGCGATGTTGCTTTTGCCGGTCAGCGTCAGCGTGCCCGGCCCATCGACCTCGAGCGCTCCCGCGCCGGTGATCGACCCGGAGAACGTCGTGTTTTTTCCGTTCATAAATAGAACGAGGCTGGTGAAGGGATCGGTCGGGCCGATCACCAGAGAGCCGCCGCCCGCCAAGGGCCCGATCGCGGCGAACAGCCCGTCGCTGATCACTGCCGCCGCGCCGCTGTTGATCGTGAGCATGCTCGCCGGCGAGAACGCGTTGCCGGAGGCGGCGACCAGTGTGCCGGTGAGCACGTTGGTTGGGCCCGTGTAAAAATTGTTGCCGGAAAGCACGAGCGTGCCGTTGCCGGTGACGTTCAGCGCACCGTTACCGCCGCTGCCGTTGCCGATGTTGCCCGACAATTCCAGCGTGGTGCCATTGGTGTTGACGGTGCCGCCGGTGTTGTTGATCAGCACATTGTTGCCGATGTTCAGGCTGCTGCCGGTCGCCGCCTTGAACGCGCCGCCGTCGAGCGTCACCGCGCCGGTGCCGACCGAGCTGTTGTTGGTCGCTTCCAGCGTGCCCTTCGAAAGCGTGGTGCCGCCGGAATAGGTGTTGGTCGCCTGGAGCACGACCGTGCCGGCGCCCTGCATTTTGACTGTGGTTGCCGTGCCACCATCGGAGATGACGGTGGAGACGTTTTGCGTGGTGCCGGCCGGCGGCGTGTAAACCTGGTCGGCCGCCGCTGCGGCTTCGACCAGTACGACGCTGACGAGCGCGGTGCTCGCAAGCAGGAGGAAATGTTTCCTGCCATTACAAAATGCGCGCCGACGGGGCGCGCTACCCACAACGTCCGTACTCACGGAAGCCGTCCCCCACTTTACGAATTTGCATCGCCGCAGCCCGCGGCAACTACCCGCTTACATTGAACGCCGCGAGCGCGGCCATATTGACCAGCTGATTGTCTTTCGCGCCGAGCTGGACGATCTGCACCGGCCGGTCGAGACCGACCAGGAGCGGACCGATCACGGTCGCACCGCCAAGCTCTTGCACCATCTTGGTGGAGATCGAGGCGGAATGGAAAGCTGGCATCACCAGCACATTAGCAGGTCCGGAGAGCCGGTTGAAAGGGTAGGGCCCGGCAAGCTCTGCATTGAGCGCGACGTCGGCGGCCATTTCGCCGTCATATTCGAAATCCACCCGCTTGCCGTCGAGGATGCGGACGGCGTCCTGCACGCGTGTCGACCGCTCGCCAGGTGGTTGACCGAAATTGGAAAATGCCAAAAGCGCGAGCCGGGGCTCGTGGCCGAGCCGGCGCGCTACGCCAGCCGCCTCGACGGCGATGTCGGCCAGCTCCTGGGCTGTGGGCATCTCGGTCACGGCGGTATCCGCGACCAGCACGGTGCGCCCACGCGCCAGGATCAGCGACACGCCGATCACCCGGTGGCCGGGCTTGGGGTCGATCACATGGCGGACGTCCTCGAGCGCGACCGAGAAATTTCGCGTGACGCCGGTGACCATGGCGTCGGCGTCGCCGAGCGCCACCATGCAGGCGGCGAAATGATTGCGGTCCTGGTTCACCATGCGCTGGCAGTCGCGCAACAGGTAGCCGCGCCGCTGCAATCGCTCGTACAGATAGTTGGTGTAAACGGTGTTGCGGGTGGAGAGCCGCGCATTCACGACCTCCATGCCGTCGCCGAGATCGATGCCCGCCTCGCG
>JBAUHH010000315.1:0-2197 GCA_049680165.1 Pseudolabrys sp. | reverse complement strand
CCGCGGCCGACATTCCGGCAGCGGTTGGCGCCGCGCTGGCGGTGACGCTCGCGGAAACCAAAAGCAAGTCAATCAGCGTGATGATGGCCTACGCCGACCGGTTGGAGCGCTTCACGCATTGGTACGTGCAGCTCTGGGCCGAAAGCCTCGGCAAGAACGGCAGGGGCACCACGCCCGTGGCGGCGCTTGGGCCGGTCGATCAACACAGCCAGGTGCAATTGTACATTGGCGGTCCGCGCGACAAGTTATTCACCATCGTCGATGTCGCGAGCGCGGGAAGCGGCCCGCGCATCGACAGCGAGCTCGCGAAGCTCGCAGGTGAACCCGGACTCGGCGGCAAGACCATCGGCGACCTGGTGGCGGCGGAAGCGCGCGCCACCGCCGAGACGCTCGCCAACAACGGCTGCCCGGTGCGCACGATCCATATCGCGAAGCTCGACGAAACGAGCCTCGGCGAACTGCTGATGCATTTCATGCTCGAGACCATCATCGCCGCGCATTTGCTTGGGCTCGACGCTTTCGACCAGCCGGCGGTGGAAGAGGGCAAGGTGCTGGCGAAGAAGTACCTGTCGGCGGGCTGACCTTTCTCCGCTCGTCCCCGCGAAAGCGGGGACCCAGAGCTGCCGGCTCTAGCGTTTGCGAGTAAGAACTGGGTTCCCGCTTACGCGGGAACGAACGGGGTTTGCAGCGGGCTCGGACGGCACCATGATCCGCATCACCGACGACATCAGCATCGACGAATCCGAACTGTCGGAGTCTTTCGTGCGTTCGTCCGGCCCGGGCGGGCAGAATGTCAACAAGGTGTCGTCGGCGGTGCAGCTTCGCTTCGACGTGCGGCAATCGCCGTCATTGCCGAACGACGTCGCCGTGCGGCTGATGCGGCTTGCCGGCAAGCGGCTGACCAAAGATGGCGTCATTGTCATCGTCGCGCAGCAGCATCGCACGCAGGAGCGCAACCGCTCGGATGCGCGCGACCGGCTGTTCGCGCTGATCCAGGAAGCCGCCGTGCGCCCGGTGCCGCGCCGCGCCACCAAGGTGCCCAGAGCCGCCAAGCGCAAGCGGCTGGACGCCAAGAAGCACCGCTCCGGCATCAAACGCCTGCGCGGCGGCCGGCCAAACCTCGATTAAGCCTGTCTGTCGTCCCCGCGAAGGCGGGGACCCATAATCGCTGTCTGTCCGTATCTTGACCACCGGGGTTTGGGTCCCGCCTCGCGCTCGCTGCCGCTCGCTTGTCCGGGACGACAGGATGCTGAATAACGGGGGCAGTTCCGCACCTTGCCTCGCGGGCGCCGGCTTTGCAGGGCTAAAGTCCGCTCACCCGAATCGCCGCGTTTTCCCTCTCCCCGCAAGCGGGGAGAGGTGAAAGAGAGAACATGCCCGTCCGCCAATTATCCGAGGCCATCGTCAACCGCATCGCCGCCGGTGAGGTGGTTGAGCGGCCGGCGAGCGTGGTCAAGGAACTGGTCGAGAACGCGCTCGATGCGGGCGCGCGCCGCATCGAGGTGCTGACCGACGGCGGCGGCCGCCGGCTGATTCGTGTCACCGATGACGGCGAGGGCATGACGCGCGCCGATCTCGCGCTCGCGGTCGATCGCCATGCGACGTCGAAGCTCGCGGGCGATGACCTGCTCGCCATCGACACGCTTGGTTTTCGCGGCGAGGCGTTGCCGTCGATCGGCGCGGTGGCGCGGCTCGCCATCACCACGCGCCACAAGAACGAGCCGCACGCGTGGTCGCTCGCGGTCGATGGCGGCGAAAAATCCGAGCCGAAGCCGGCGGCGCTCGGGCAGGGCACCACGGTCGAGGTGCGCGATCTGTTTTACGCGACGCCGGCGCGGCTGAAATTCTTGAAGATCGACCGCACCGAAGCCGAAGCCGTGCGCGACGTGGTGCGACGTCTGGCGATGAGCCGGCCCGACGTCGCGTTCACGCTCGCGGGCGAGGAGCGCGCGCCGGTAACGTGGAGCGCCGCGGCGGACGAGCTGGCGCGGCTCGGCGACGTGCTCGGTCCTGAATTCCGCGCCAATGCGGTGAAGATCGACGCCGAGCGCGACGGCGTGCGCGTGACCGGCTTTGCCGGTTTGCCGACTCTCTCTCGCACCAACACGCTCGGACAATATCTTTTCGTCAACGGCCGTCCGGTGCGTGACAAGCTTCTGGTCGGCGCGGTGCGCGCGGCCTACGCCGACTACCTGCC
>JBAUHH010000314.1:0-2589 GCA_049680165.1 Pseudolabrys sp. | reverse complement strand
GATTGACGATTTGCATTGCTTCGTAAAAGCGCACCACGATGACGTTTTCCTGGGCGGCGACCTTGCGCAGTGTGTCGCGGATCTCGGCGTAATGCGCGTCGCGCAGCATCTGGCTGGCGAATTGCAGGCCGACCAGCACCACGTCGACCTTGTGCGCCTTCAGCCATGCAATCTGGTCCTTGAGCGTGGCGGCGAATTCATCCGCCGATACATAAGCGAGCGCGTCGTTGGTGCCGACCTGCCAGAGCACGAGGTCGGGCTCCTCGAGCGCAACCTCGTTTTTCATGCGGGTCGCGGCATTGGCGGCGAGCTCGCCGGAAACGCCACGGTTGATCATCACGACGTCGATGCCCTTGAGCGCTTTTTCCAGGATGGATTCGATCAGTCCGCTGTAGCTTCCTTGTGCGTTGCGGCCAGGCGAGGCGCCGATCGTCAGGATGCGCAGGGTTTTGCGTTGCGCCAGCACGGCGGCGACGTTCGGCAGCGGCGATTCATCGGCAATCGACGTTGCGCCAACCTGGCAGTACTTGGAAAACGGCGCGGTGGCCGGCGCAGGCGCGGCGGAAGGCGCGGAAGCAGGCGCGGGCGCTTGCGCCGAGGCCGGCGCGATAACGGCGAGCGCGAGCGCCAGGATTAGCGCGCCGTGCCTATGCGTTGCCGAGCTTCCGCGAGCCATGCCGTAATCGCCATGATGACTATGCCAGTAATTACCACGGCCGTGTCGATTCCGGCATAGCCGCGGTAGAAGTAGCGTAAAACCTGTGCCATCAGGCTCAACAGCGAGCCGATGCAGAACACGTAAAGCGAGTTGCGGCCGAGCATGGCCAGCAACCCGATCAGCGGCGCGACGAACCATCGCGTGTAAACCCAGCCGCCGAGCTCACGAATATAGCGGAAGGCGACCGAGAACACCGCGACCTGGGCCAGGAACTGGATGACGCGCATCGGCGTCACGTAGGTCTTGTCGGCGATGAAGAACAATTTCGGGTCCGGCACCTTGGTCGGGTCGGGGTACAAGTCGAACAGCACGATCACCGCGCCGGCGATCAGGATCGGCACGCCCACAATCCGCAGCGCCACGATGTGCCGGCGCACCACCGCGCCGATGCCGGCGTCCTTCGCCATCACGAAGCCGAGGACGAAGACGAATTGCCAGGCGAGCGGATTGAAGAACCATGTGCCGGATTCCGGCCAGGTCGGCAGCGTGATGCGAAACGCGAGCACGATCAGGTAGAGCGCGAAAGAGAGCGGCAGCAGCACATGCGGCGCGTAGCGGTCGATCAGCGCGAACAACGGCCCCAGCAGCATCAGCACGACATAGAGCGGCAGGATATCGAAATAACCCAGTTGGTGCGTGAGCACCGCGAGCCCGATATGCGTCGGCACCGGATCGTTGAACACCGCGGCGGCGTTATTCCATTCGAGCAGCAGCGGGTTCGACGCCACGATCGCGGTGATCGCCAAAATGGCGATCGCGATCATGGTGATGAGCACCTGCGCGGCGTAGAGCTCGAGCGCGCGGCCGCCGAGCCGCAGCATGACGGCGCGTGTCGGCATGGCGTGCTCGCCGCGGCCTTCCGCCATCAGGCGCAATGACCAACCCGCCAGGAACACGAACAGGTCGGCGGCATCCGAGAGCGAAATATTGGCGAGAGTGTAGTGCGTGTAAACGAGGCCGGGGATGTGATCGATGAAGATCGTGACCAGGGCGAATCCGCGCCAGAAATCGACACCGTTGGCTTCGCGCGGCATCCGCAATCACTCCGGCAGCGGAGAAACGCTCCGCCGTTGCCGGATTGTCCGGGCCATGACGCGGACGGTCAAGCGGCGAAAGATCAGTCTGACGCAAGATCGTCCGCAGGAACCCGGGCGCGCCGCGCACGGCGATACGCATAAGCCAAGGCGAGCGCGCCGGCTTGAGTCAGGAGGCCGACGATCCAGAGGATGAAGGCGAACGATTGCAGCTTGATCTCCGACGTGTTGCCGAGCATGGCGGCGAAGCAAACGACGCAGGTGCCGATGAGGCCGACCGCTGTCGGCAAATGCAGGGGCGGACGCGCGTCGGCGGAGTCGGGCATTGTGGCTGTCACGGCGCGTTTCACAGGAACGAGGCGAGGCCGGCGACACAGCCGCCGATCAGGCCGGCGCAGGTGCACAGCGGCGGGCCAAAGCCATAGAGCGTCGCGGCATCGGCGATGCCGTAACCCGCAAGAAGCCCGAAGGCCGCGTTACCGGCCAGGCTGAGCGCCAGACGCATCGGAGTTATCCCTCCGATGCCCGCGATATCCCGCGGGGCGGGCCTTTTCTAGTGAGAATTTTGGCAGTCTGGCTTGCAAGGTTACCGGCTACCTCAGAACCCGGTCGCAAAGCGGGCCATGACCACGATGATGGCCACCTGCATGGTGCCCTGCACGGCGACCACCCGCACATAAGTGCGCATCCAGCGGCGGAGCTTGTCAGCATCGGGCTTGGGCTTGGAGATCTCGAAATAGAGCTTCAGGTTGGTGGGCAGCAGATAGCCGAGGCCCTGCACGGTAAGCACGGTGACGATGGCGAGCGCTGCGATCACCCACCAGAACTCCGGATAAC
>JBAUHH010000313.1:0-39382 GCA_049680165.1 Pseudolabrys sp. | reverse complement strand
GCCTGCGGATAATCGCATGATCGGGCCATGATCTAGGTATCAGCATGACAACAATCGAATTCGACCGGCCATCGGCCGGATGGTTCCAGCTCGACGTGCTTCGAAAGCATGAACGTAAATGGGACTGGGTTGCATTGATGATCGACGTGCACCCCGATGATCTTAAGAGCTGCGCCTGTGCTTTCCCGGCCTTGTTCTATGTCGACCCGAATGAATTTCGGCCGGGGCCGCGCAAGGCGCGGCAGGGATGTTTGAGCAGCGACTTGGACAATTCATCCGCGCTGCCGATATCGATCCAGTTCTCTTGCGCTGCCATAATTCTACTTTACCCCATCGTCAGGACTCGTTCCTTCATACCGCATCGAGCGGACATTTAGTCGCGGTCGGCGTCCCCGGCGGACAATGCCACGGTTGATGCGCACGCGGTAGGTGACGAGTTTTTCGTTGAACGGGGTGGGGCAGACCGTAAGGTGCTCACCGGATGCAAATGTCCGGTTTCCAAAAAAGCAGGTCAGATCATCAACGCAGCGCTGTCGCGTGAGCGGCCGGCCATACGCCAAGAAGCTTCAATTGACCTTCGCGGGCAGTTCGTTGTTGACGGCGGCACCCGTAAAGCACGACAATTATCGCGGTGGGGCAAACCGGGCCCAGGCCGGTCGTTCGGGGACGATCGCTGCGGTTATTCCGCGAGTCGTACCGGAGAGGGGCGGCACTCCTTTTGGGGCACCATAACAAGCGCGACCAGCGCGCGCTGCGGCTGATCGTTGCCGCGGTGCTGGCGCTAGCCGCATCGGCCGCAGTCATTGTCTGCGGCGCGCATGAGGCACGGGCGCAGTCATCGTCGGCGACGACGACGCCGACGTCTTCGGTCAATCCGACAAACTACGGACAATCGACAACCTTCACCGCGACCATATCCGGCTCGGACGGCGGTGCGCCGGCCGGCACGGTGCAGTTCATGGATGGCGCCAGCGCGCTGGGCGGCGCCATCACCGTCAACACGCTGGGCGTCGGCTATCCGCTGAGCGCGGGCATCGACCATACCTGCGCGCTGACCGCGGCCGGCGGCGTCAAATGCTGGGGCCATAACAATTACGGCCAGCTCGGCAGCAGCGCCAACAGCGGAACTGATACTGCAAACCCGACGCCGCTCGACACCGGCCTCTCCAGCATCGTTGCGGTTGCCGCGGGCTCCAACCACACCTGCGCGCTGACCGCGGCCGGCGGCGTCCAGTGCTGGGGCGACAACGATGTCGGCCAGCTCGGCAGCAGCGCCAACAACGGGACGTTCAATGCAAACTCGACGCCCCTCGACACCGGCCTCTCCGGCATCGTTGCGATTGCCGCGGGCTTCGAGCACACCTGCGCGCTGACCGCGGCCGGCGCCGTCAAATGCTGGGGCGATAACTTTTTCGGGCAGCTTGGCAGCAGCGCCCACAAGGGGACGGACACTGCAAATCCGACGCCGCTCGACACCGGCCTCTCCGGCATCGTTGCGATTGCCGCGGGCAACTATCACACCTGCGCGGTGACCGCGGCCGGCGCCGTCAAATGCTGGGGCTATAACTATTAAGGCCAGCTCGGTAGCAGCACCAACAGCGGGACAAACAATGCAAACCCGACGCCAATCGATGTTGGGCTCACCGGTATTGTTGCCATTGCCGCGGGCACCTTTCACACCTGCGCGGTGACCGCGGCCGGCGGCGTCCAGTGCTGGGGCTATAACACGAAGGGCCAGCTCGGCAGCAGCGCCAACAACGGGACGGAAAATCCAAACTCCACGCCACTCGACACCGGCCTCTCCGGCATCGTTGCGATTGCCGCGGGCAACTATCACACCTGCGCGGTGACCGCGGCCGGCGGCGTCAAATGCTGGGGCCTGAACGATTTGGGCGAGCTCGGCACCAGCAACAGCCTTGGCGGTATCAGTTCGACGCCGCTCGACACCGGCCTCTCCGGCATCGTTGCCATTGCCGCGGGCAACGTCTACACCTGCGCGGTGACCGCGGCCGGCGCCGTCAAATGCTGGGGCTATAACAGGGATGGCCAGCTCGGCAGCAGCAGCAACAGCGGGACAGCAAGTCCAAATCCGACGCCGCTCGACGTCACCAACTTCGGCGCCGGCGCGGCGCTGGTGTTCGGCAATGCGACGCTGACCACCGATGCGTTGACCGGCGGCGATCACAGCATCACCGCGGCCTACAGCGGCGACGGCAGTCACGACGGCAGCACCTCACCGGTGCTGACGCAGACGGTCAACAAAGCCGGTCAGACCATTCTCTTCACCTCGACCGCGCCGACGAGCCCCCCGGTCGGTTCGACCTATGCGCCGGCCGCGACGGCGGATTCCAGCCTGACCGTGACGTTCGGCACCAGCGGCCCGTGCTTTTATTCGGGCGGCGCGGTGCATTTCACGTCGGTGGGAAGCTGCACCGTCACCGCCGACCAGGCCGGTGACGCCTCCTATAATGCCGCAGCGCAGGTGACGCAGTCGATCACGGTCAGCAAAGGCGCGACCACGCTGACGGTGGGCGCCGCGCCGGCGACGGGCAAACCCGGCCAGGCGGTGACGCTGACCGCGCATGTCACGGTGACGGCGCCGGCGGTTGTGACGCCGACCGGCTCGATCAGTTTCAAGAATGGCGCGGCCTCGCTCGGCGTCGGCACCGTCGCGTCGCGCGCGGCGCATGTCTCGACCTCGACGCTCGCGATCGGCAATCACGTCATCACCGCGAGCTATAGTGGCGACGGCAACCTGACCGGCAGCTCGAACACCACGACCGCCAAAATCAGCGCCGCCGTGGGCAGCGAGGCCAAAGTCAACACCACGACGGCGGGGGCGCAACAGTTGCCGGCGGTCGCCGCGCTCAGGAGCGGCTATGTGATCGTGTGGGCATCGAGCGGTGAGGACAAATCGGGCTATGGCGTCTACATGCAGCGCTACACCGCCGCGGGTGCTAAAAGCGGCGGCGAGACACTCGTCAACACGACGACGACCGGCGACCAGACTATGCCGGCGGTTGCGGGATTAAAGAGCGGCGGCTTTGTCGTGGTGTGGCAATCGGCCGGCGAAGACAAATCGGGTCTTGGCATCTACGGGCAGATTTTCACGGCGGCCGGGGCGAAGTCAGGCACCGAGTTCAAGGTCAACACGACGACCAACGGCGATCAGTCGTTGCCCTCTGTTGCGCCGCTCACGTCGGGCGGCTTCGTGGTGACGTGGACGTCGAAGATCCAGGATGGCTCCTCGGGGCTTGGTGTCTACGCCCAACTCTACGACGCCAAAGGCAAAGCGAGCGGCACCGAATTCAAGGTCAACACCACCACGGCGGGCGACCAGTCCAATTCATCGGTCGCCGGTCTGACCGGCGGCGGATTTGTCGTTACGTGGCAGGGCCCCGACGCCAACGGTGTCGGGGTTTACATGCAGCGCTATGACGCGACCGGTAAGGTTCAGGGCAAGCAGACGCCGGTCAACAAGACCACGCTCAACGACCAGTCGTTGCCGACAATCGCGCCGCTGGACAATGGCGGCTTCGTGATCGCGTGGCAGTCGGCACTGCAGGACGGCTCAGGTCTTGGCGTCTACATGCAGCGCTTCACCGCGACCGGGGCTAAGTCCGGCGCCGAAACGCGCGTCAACACGACGACAGTAAACGACCAGGGCGCGCCCGCGGTGTCAGGCTTCAGCGACGGCGGTTATGTCGTGAGCTGGGCGTCTAAGGGTCAGGACGGCTCGGGCCAAGGTGTTTACGCACAAGCGTTCAACGATGCCGGCGCCAAGGTGAACGCTGAATTCCTGGTCAACACCACGACGGCCGGCGACCAGTCGCAGCCGGCGGTCGCGGCATTCGCCAACGGTAATTTCGTCGCGGCGTGGACATCGGCGAACGATGGTAGCGGCCAGGGCATTTACAGCCAGCGCGTCCTCATCCCCGGAACGCACTAGCGCCACCGCGCCAGCGTCGATAATTCTAGCCACGTTGAATACAGCGGCGATGCGCCACTCAGATCGGCCCTCTTTCTCCCAAGTTCGAACATTTCCTGAATCCGGCACACCTTCTTGATTAAATGCTTCACCTAAATACTGCTTCAATAGTTCGGCCGGTGAAAACATCGCCCAACTCTCCGGCCTTGCGAGGATGTCCGGCCCACCCCGCTCGTGGAGCGATTCCACGTCGCCGCGTGTCCGTCGCCTCTTTGGTGTTCCCCGCTCTTCTGGGAACGGTCGGCGCCAGAGCAGGCGGTGCAAACGTCTTGCGCGCCACGGTCCGAGTGACTTTCTGGGGAGCCTTTGCAATGACATTGACCGCCGGAATAGGCGCCATCGTCGGCAAATCTATTTGATATCGCCTATCGCTATCAAAATTTCAGATACGAGAAGTTGGACGAAAAGGGATATTCCAAAGCCAGCGACCTAGAGCGGTCGCAAAAGCCGCCCCGACCAGTTGCATGATGACAAATGCAAGCACACTCGTGGGTGCAATGCCTGCGAACGTATCCGACAAGCTGCGCGCCAAGGTGACAGCGGGGTTTGCAAACGATGTCGACGCCGTGAACCAGTAGGCTGCAGTGATGTAGAGACCAACCGCATACGCGACGGCAGCCGGTGCGCGAGCAACGCAGCCAAATATCGTAAGCAGCAATCCGAAAGTCGCAACCGCTTCCGCAAACCATTGGCCCGAACCGGTGCGAACCTTGGTGGCGAATTGCCAAACCGACAACTCAAACATGATGTGAGCGGCCCAAACGCCAAGCACGGCGCCGATCAGCTGAGCGGCAATGTAGGTCCACGTCATCTGCCATTTCAGCTCGCCGCGAAAAGCGAATGCGAGTGTTACGGCAGGATTAAAGTGCGCCCCTGAAACGGGGCCGAAGATCAGGATCAGCACGGTGAGGATCGCGCCGGTCGGCAGTGTGTTGCACAAGAGCGCCAGCGCACCGTTACCGCCCGCAAGACGTTGAGCCATGATGCCTGAGCCGATCACAGCCACGAGCAGAAACGCCGTCCCGATCATTTCCGAGACAGCACGTTGTGCGGTGGACGGCGTCAAGTCGGCTCTCTGGCAATCGCGTCGGAAACGCGGCCAATCTCCTTAATCTTCGCTTGCAGTGAAAGAGCGTCGAGGCTGCTAATCGGCAACGCAACAAAGATGCCTATGCGCTGGTTCAGCATCCGGTAGGCATCCTTGAAAGCTAGCGCGATCTCGGCTTCTGAGCCGGTCGCTTCGGCGGGATCGGGGACGCCCCAATGCGCGGTCATCGGCTGGCCGGGCCACACCGGACACGCCTCGCCTGCCGCATTGTCGCAAACGGTGAAAACAAAATCGAGCGCGGGCGCGCCTGGTTTCGCAAATTCCGTCCACGACTTTGACCGAAAATCAGACGTGTCATAGCCAAGGCTTTTCAGCAGTTGGAACGTGTGCGGATTGACTTCGCCCTTGGGCTGGCTGCCGGCACTGTAGGCGCGGAATTTTCCACGTCCCAATTTATTTAGGAGGGCTTCCGCCATGACCGAACGGGCCGAATTGCCAGTACAGAGAAACAGCGCATTGTAAACCTTGTCGGGCATGGCTCAAGCGGTCGCGCATCCGCAGCTTGCTTGTTCTGCGACAGGCTGCGCGACAGGATCGCAACACGCCTTCGCATGAGCAATGCGAGCTTCTTTGTCAAAGCTGTCGCCGTAATTGGTGCTTTCGCCGGTCGTGTAGAACGTCTCCCACGAAATACCTGCAGGGTCGTCAATCCAAGACTTTTCCGACTTGGCATAGCAGCAAGTCGTCTTGCCTTCCTCGACAACGTTGCTGCCAGCTTCGCGGAGCCGGGAATACACATCCCGCAATTCACCTTCGCTCTCGACCTGAATGCCAAGGTGATCGAGACCCGGCATCGCGCCATGCGTCGAAATGGCGAAGTTCACGCGCGGATCATCAAGCATCCACTTTGCGTAGTCGTCTCTCACAACAGAGGGCTTGGCCGCGAACAGCGCCGAATAGAAGCCGATGGCGTTATTGATGTCCTCGACCGAGACGTGAACGTGCATCCGCTTCATGGCGGAGCTCCTGTTAGGCCGTTTCTTTGGCGCGTTTCGCGCGCGATGGCTTGCAAGCTGCAGGCGCGCATTGATACGCAGCGCCTTGGCAGCAGTTCTCCGTAAGGAAGGCTAGCAGCGCGTTCATCACTTCAAATCGCGCGGCGTAAATCATCGAGCGCCCGTCCCGACGCACCGTGACTAGTCCTGCGTCACGCAGGCGGTCAAAATGGAATGTCAAAGTGTTCGGCGCGAGCTTGAGCTTCGCGGCGACATTGCCAGCCGGCATCCCATCCGGCCCCGCTTGAACCAGCAAGCGGAACACGTCTAGGCGATTATCTTGCGCGAGCGCGGCCAGCGCCATAGCGGCATCGGTGTTTTTCATATTTCAATGATTATAGAAATATCAACACAGCGTCAAGCAATATTTCAATAGTCACTGAAATTTCGAAAAAGCTGAATACACGTCAGCGTTGGCGGACTAGCTCGGCGAGCGACGGGCCCGTCGGGCCATACGCCACTATCTAAATTTAGATCCAATTGCGCCGACTGGATCAGAGTCCTTGCCGCCGAGAGCGGCGTTTGAGCCAACATCCCGCCAAGATACAGTCGCAACGAGCCGATCTGCTTTTGGCCACGATGAGTTATCGCGCTAGAGAGTTTTGCGTGTTCGTAAAATAGCGATCCCTGCTGGCGATGAATTTTTCCCTGTTCTTGAATCCAGGGAATTGCGCACGAACCCCGATAAAGCGCCGTTTTCTGCGCCGGGGTGGCTTCGAGATCCGCATGCCTCGCGAGATACCCTGTAAAATTCCCTGTTTGCAGGGAATTTCCGTCAGAGACTCGTCCGATCAGCACTGGGTCGCCAGCCAAACAGTCCAGTCTCTGGGCCTTGAGTGGTTGAAAACTCAAAAATGCTCGCAAAAATTAGCCTTTTCTAACAGGCTGCCGGTCTCTGGGAATCGGGGATTTGAACCGAAACTCCAGATTTCGGCAAAATGTCTCTCGTGTTTTCCTACGAGTTCGATGTCCCACTAAATGGCTGGAGCGCGCGAGACGCGTTTGCTGGACAACTGGCTTGCACAAAACACTCTCGTTACCAGCGTGATCGCCGGAACAAGCACACTGGAGCAAGTGAAAGAAGACGCTCATGCTCCAGGTTGGATATTGAGCTGAGGTGGAGGAAATCGACCCCATCATCGCCGTCCAGTAGCTGTGTCGCTGCGCAATCCCGCCCATTTTTGCCCTTCGCCGAACAATGTTTTAAGACTGAAACATCTTGTCGATGCCGAGTGAGACGGGCGTGCAATGAAAATCGCAGTGCTGGGGGGCGGCAATGGTTCGTATGCGGCGGCCGCCGATCTTTCGGAAGCCGGCCACGAAGTGCGCTTCTGGCGGCGCGATCGCGCCGCGTTCAAGGCGGTGCTCGCTGGCGCTACGATCCGCCTGCGCGACTTCAAGGGTGTGCGGGACGTGCGCATTGCGCGGCCGACCGCCGACATCGGCGAGGCGGTGCGCGGGGCGGAGCTGATCGTCGCGCCGGTCCCCGCCTTTGCCCAGGAAGACCTCGCCGTCACCCTCGCGCCGCATCTTGCGGAGGGGCAGGTGATCTATCTGCCGCCGGGCACCTTCGGCTCTTACCTGATGAGCAAAGTGCTGCGCGCCAACGGTTGCAGCGCCGACGTGGCGATTGCCGAAACCGGCACGCTGCCGTGGCTGACGCGCAAGCGGGGGCCAAACGAAGTCGCGATCACGACACGCGCGACGCGCTTGCCGACCGGCGTGTTTCCGGCGCGATCGAGCGCGGCGGCGCTCAAGACGATCGCCGCGGCATTTCCGGATGCGATCGAGCCGGTCGAGGATGCGCTGTCGGCCGCCTTGATGAACGCCGGGCCGATTATCCATCCGCCGCTGATCGTCATGAACGCCGGACCGATCGAGCATTTCGACCGCTGGGACATCCACAAGGAGGGCACCCAAGCCTCGATCCGCCGCGTGCACGATGCGCTCGATGCGGAGCGCATCGCCTTGCGCGAAGCGCTCGGCTATCGCCCGCCGCACTTTCCGCTCGCCGATCACTACAACACGTCGAACTGGATGTACGGAAAGCTTGCGCACCACAAGCTGGTCGACTCCGGCGATTGGCACGAGCGTCTCGACCTTAAGGCGCATCGTTACTTGCGAGAGGACGTCGGCCTCGGTCTTGCGCTCATCGTGTCGTTCGCGGAATGGGCAGGTGTCGCTTGCCCGGTCGGCGCCGGCCTTCTGGCTGTTGCCGGCGCCGCCAGCGGCAACGACTTCCGCAAGACAGGGCGGACGATGGAGACGTTGGGCCTTGCCGGCAAAAGCCGCGCCGCGCTTGCGGACTTGTTGCGCGAGGGCCTGTGATGCCGGCTAGCCGTTTTCCGGTCGTTGCCTGCGTCGGCGCTGGCCGCATGGGGCGCGGCATTGCCCATGCATTCGCCTATGCCGGACACGAGGTGCGGCTGATCGACAGCAAGCCGCGCGATGCTGCAGCCCGTCAACGCCTGTTCACGGAAGGGCGCGGCGAGATTTACGGCACGCTGGAATCGATCGCAGAACTGGGCGGCTTTGACGCCACGGCCATCGACGGCATCATGGCGCGGGTGTCGCTGCACGCTTACGAGGAGACGGGCAGCGCCCTCAAAGAGGTGCGCTACGTCTTCGAAGCCGTGCCGGAGACCGAGGAGGCCAAACGCTCAGCGCTCGCGGCAATCGACCGTGACGCGGATGCGGAGGCTATCGTCGCTTCGACCACGTCGACATTTCTCTCGACGAAACTGTCGGCGCTAAGTGGCCGTCCGCGGCGCTTTCTCAACTCCCATTGGCTCAATCCGGCTTTCATCGTGCCGCTGATCGAGCTGAGCCCGACGAATGAAACCGACAAGGCTGTAATCGAGGAATTCAAGGCGCTGCTGACGTCGATTGGCAAGGTGCCGGTCGAATGCGCCGCGTCGCCGGGCTACATCGTGCCGCGCATCCAGGCGCTGGCGATGAATGAGGCCGCTCGGCTTGTGGAAGAGGGCGTCGCTAGCGCGGAAGATATCGACAAGGCGGTAAAATACGGCTTCGGCTTTCGCTTCGCGATTCTCGGCCTGCTCGAATTCATCGACTGGGGCGGCGGCGATATTCTTTATTACGCGAGCCGCTACATGGCGGAGGCGATGCAGGACAAGCGCTTCGAGGCGCCGAAGATCGTGCACGACAACATGACCGAGGGCCGCAACGGCCTGCGCGACGGCAAGGGTTTCTACGACTACGGCGGGATGGATGTACGCGCCTACCGCCGCGAGCGGCTCGCCGCATTTCTCCGCGCCTTGAACGAGGCCGGCCTAGCGCGTCCGCCCGTGACGGGGGAGTGAGGCCGTTAGCCGGCCTCGTGGCGCCCAAGGTAAGTCGCGATCAGGCGCGGATCGTTGATCAGGTCCGATGCGCGGCCGGAGTGGACCATCTCGCCGGTTTCCATCACGTAGCCGAAATCGGCGGTCTCGAGCGCCGCCCGCGCGTTTTGCTCGATCAGCAAAATCGAAACGCCGAGCTCGCGCAGCGATGCGATGATCCGGAAAATCTCGCGGGTAATGAGCGGGGCGAGGCCGAGGCTCGGCTCGTCGAGCATCAGGAGTTGCGGCTTCGCCATCAGCGCGCGGCCGAGCGCGAGCATCTGCCGCTCGCCGCCGGACAAGGTGCCGGCCTTCTGCGCGTGGCGCTCTTTCAGGCGCGGAAAGCGGTCGAACACTTCGTCCATCGCGCGCTTCACCGTCGCGGCATCAGTCCGGCGACTATAAGCGCCGAGCCGGAGATTGTCGGATACCGACATGCCGGCAAACAGTTCGCGCCTTTCCGGCACGAGACAGAATCCCATCTCGATCCGCCGCTCGGTCTCAACAGCCGAGATATCCTCGCCGTCAAACAAAATGCGGCCCGTCGATTTGAGCAAGCCGATCGCCGTCGTCAGCAGGCTGGTCTTGCCGGCGCCGTTTGGCCCGATAACCGTGACGATCTGGCCGCGCTCGACCGTGAGTGAGACGTTGCGGACCGCCTCGGCCTTGCCGTAGCACACGCTGACATTTTCGATCGCGAGCAGGGCCATCAGGTGACGCCTCCGAGATAGGCTTCCTGGACGCGCGCATCGGCGCGGATTGCTTGGGGCGCTCCTTCACAGAGCTTGCAACCGAAATCCATCACGACGATCCGGTCGACCAGGCCCATGACGAAATCCATATCGTGTTCGACCAGGAGGATCGTGAGCCCCTCGGCGCGCAGGTTGCGCAACAGATCGGCGAGCGCCAGCTTCTCCTGCCGGCGAAGGCCGGCGGCCGGCTCGTCGAGCACCAGCAGGATGGGATCGGCGGCAAGTGCGCGAGCGATCTCGAGTAGGCGCTGATTTCCGAGCGGAAGGTTGCCGGCGAGATCGTAGGGGCGGCCGCCGAGCCTGACACGGTCGAGCTGCCGCATCGCCTCGCTGCGCGCGCGCCGCTCTTCCGCGCCGTCGAGGCGGAGCGCGCCCGCAAGGAAGCCCGCGCGCGTGCGGCCATAGGCGCCGAGCAGGACATTGTCGAGCAGCGACATCTTCGGCCGCAACTTGACGTGCTGGAACGTGCGCGCGATGCCGGCGAGCGCGATCCTGTGGGCGGCCGCCTCGGTAATGTCCTCGTCGGCGAAGACGATCCGGCCGCTGCTCGCGCGCAACGCGCCGGTGATGAGGTTGAACATGGTCGTCTTGCCGGCGCCATTGGGGCCGATCAGTGCCAGGATTTCGCCGGTGCGCACGTCGAAGGTTACGTCGTTGACCGCGATGAGGCCGCCGAATCTGCGCGTGGCGGCGCTAACCGTCATCAGGACGCGTCCCTTCTCGGGCTGCGCGCGCCGTGGTAGCGGTTCCGCATTCGGCGGCCGGTCGCGTTCCGCTTCCGGCAGCCACTGCGCAATGTAAGGCACGATGCCGTCGCGCGCGCGTTGCAGGAAGACGATGAACAGCGCGGAGAACACGACGATCTCGAGCTGCCCGGACGTGCTCGGCGCGAGGATCGGCAATATGTCCTGAATCCAGTTCTTGAGCAGCGTGATCAACGCGGCGCCGACCACGGCGCCAAGCAGGTAGCCGGAGCCGCCGACCATCGCCATCATGAGGAACACGATGCTCATGGTGACGTCGAATGGTGTCGGGCTCACGAAGCGGCTCATGTGCGCGATGAGCCAGCCGGAAAGCGCCGCGAGCAGCGCGGCGATGACGAAGGTCGCCAGCCGGATGCGCAGCGCGTTCACGCCAAGCGACTCGACCAGAGCATCGCCGCCGCGCAGCGCGCGCATCGCCCGGCCGACACGCGATCCGAGCAGATTGTGCGCGGCCAGCATGCTCAGCAGCAACATGCCCCAGATCAGATAGAAAATCTGGCCGCTGCCGACGAGCGGCAGGCTGCCGATCGTGACCGGCGGGATCGAGGAGATGCCGTTGTAGGCGCCCAGCCCCGCGATGTTGCCGAACGTGAAGTAGAGCGCGAGGCCCCAGGCGATGGTGCTGAGCGAAAGGAAGTGGCCCTGCAATCGCAGCGTCACGGCGCCGAGGATGGCAGCGACCGTGCAGGTCACCGCAACGGCGAGGACGAGGCCGAGCCAGGGCGAGTAGCCCATCAAGGCGCTCGTCCATGCGGTGGCATAGGCGGCGATGCCCATGAACGAGGCCTGTCCGAAGGACACCATGCCCGCGATGCCCGTCAGCAGCACCAGGCCGAGCGCGACGAGCGAATAGACTCCGATGTAGTTCAAGAGGGTGATCGTGAACGGCGCCAGGTAGAAGGGCGCCGCCAGAAGCGCGATCAGGACAGCGACGGCGATCACTCTGTTGGCCGGCGCGCTCATTCCTCCGCCTCTTCGTCGGAGTGGACGAACGAATACGATCGCCACAGCAGGACCGGGATGAGGATCGAGAAGACGATCACTTCCTTGAACGGGCTACTCTGGAAGGCAGCAAAGCTCTCGAGAATACCGACAAAGACCGACCCGATCGCCGTGACTGGGAAGCTGACGAGCCCACCGATGATGGCGCCGACGAAGGCTTTGAGACCAATGAGAAAGCCGGAGTCGTAAAAGATCGTGTTGACCGGCGCGATCAGGATTCCCGAGATCGCCGCCAGCAGCGAGCCGAGCAGAAAGGCGATCGTGCCCGATTGGTGCGGCCGGATTCCCATGAGTCGCGCGCCGGTCCGATTCATGGCCGTGGCATGCAGCGCCTTGCCGTAGAGCGTGAAGTTGAAAAACAGGAAGAGAAGGAAGCTGAAGAAGGCGGCGGACGCGACGATCAGAAGGGTTTCGCCGGACACCGGCGTACCGGCGATTTCCGTGCTGTAATCGATGAGGCTCTGGGTGCGCACGCCTTCCGGGCCGAAGAACAGAAGGCCCATGCCGACCAGCGCGAAGTGAAGCGCGACGGAGACAATCAGCAGCAGAAGTACCGATCCGTCCGCAATGGGCCGGAACACAATGCGGTCGAGCAGCGGAGCGAGCGGCAGAATGAGCGCGACCGTGAAGAGAATCCGTAACGGGGCGGGTAGCGCCATACCGGCGGTGAGCCACACGATAGCGACCGGGATGAGCGGCAAAACGAGATAGTAAGCGAGCGCGCGCGGAATCCGGCTGCCGGCGCCGGCGCGCAGCAGTGCGACCGCTTCCATCAGCGCGGCAACGACAGCGAGCACGGCGATCATCGATACCGTGCCGGGGAGGTGCTTGCTTTCAAGATCGGCGAGCGTGAGCGCGGTGAAAGCCGTGATATCGCCGAAGGGAACAAAGATGATGCGCGTGACGGCAAAGATGAGGACGAAGCCGAGCGCGATCAGGACATAGATGGCGCCGGTGGCGACGCCATCTATGGTGAGTATCGCGGCGATCTGTGAATTCATGATCTCATGTTCAGATCGCCGCGACAGCCGAACTATTCAATCAGGGCTGATACACCCACTTGCCGTCGACGAGCTTGACAACGACGAGGCTGCGCTCGTCGACCCCGTAGTAGGATTTCGGATTGAAGTTGTAGACGGAATGCACGCCGGCGGTATCCTTGTTCGAGTAGATCGCCTGCATCAATGCCTCGTGGAATTCCGGCGTACCGGGTTTGGCTTGCTTCAGCGCAACCTTGGCTGCATTCAGGAAGATCAGCCAGCCGTCGAACGAATAGCCGGAGAAGCCGTCGTCCGCTTCCGATCCGTTTACTTTCTTGAAGATCTCGTGGAATTGGGTGCCGATCTTTTTCGAGAAGTGCGACTCCGGCAGTTGCGAGGTGACGATCACGGGTCCGGCCGAAACCTGCACGCCCTCGGCGGCCTTGCCGCCGATGCGTACGAAGTCGCGGTTGAGCAGCGCCGGCGTGCCGTAGAAGTTGCCCTTGAAGCCGAGCTTGCGCATTTCCAGGAGCGGCAGCGCGGCCTGCGTCGCCGAACCGCCGTCGAGCAGCGCGTCCGGCTTCGTCGCCATCACCTTCAGCGCCTGCGCCGTGACAGAGGTATCGGTGCGCGTATAGCGTTCGTTGCTCGTCACCTTGGGGTCGCCGTTCTGTTCGGCCGCCTTGGCGCCGTTATAAACGAGGTCGCCCCAGGAGTCGGTGAAACCGATGAAGCCCGTTGTCTTGACGCCTTCGCGCTTCATGCGGTCGGCGATCACCTTGACCATCAGGCTGGGCGTCTGTGGCACGGCGATGCCCCAGGGATGCCCCTCGGCAGGAATCTTCACGTTCACCGGCGACACGCCGATGAACGGCACTTTCAGCTCGTTGGCGACCGTCAGCATCGCATTGGTGCCGGGCGCGCTCGACGTGCCGATCATGATGTCGACGTGGTTCTGCTGAACCAGCTTGCGCGCATTCTGCGTCGCGGCCGACGGATCTGATCCGTCGTCGAGCTTGACCATGTTGATCTTGTGGCCGTCGACCTCGCTTTGATAGGCGTAGGCAGCGTTGATGCCCTTCTCGTAGTTGAGGCCGATCGAGGAGGCGGGGCCGCTTAGCGATGTGACGAAACCGACGGTGATGTCCTGCGCACCGGCCGGTGCGGCCAGGCACAATCCGGCCAAAGTTGCCAGGCCTAGAGCCAGTTTTCTCATGGTGTTCTCCCTCCCTACGTGACTATTGACGATCGCCCTCTCGCGGGGCCTTTCGCGAAACTCGTTTTCGGCGGCTCGAACCGGGCCGTCACGGCGCGACCGCGCACGATCGCAACGGCTCCCACCGCGCGGGGATTGCTCTTGCCGCCGGCGCTACCAATTATTTTAATCTTAAAGTTATTGACTTTCGGATGTCAATAATGCCGTCAGGACGGGCGTTTAAGCGCGCTTGAGCTTGTAGCCGGCCGCTTCGCGATCCCACGTGCCGGCGGTGACGCCGCGTTCGGTCAGTTTGTATTTTTGCACCTTGCCGCTCTCGGTTGTCGGCAACTGACTTACGAATTCCAGGTAGCGCGGGACGGCGAAGTACGGCAGCAGCGGCTCGCAGTGCTTGGTGAGGTCGAGCGGGTCGACGGCCTGTCCGGGGTGCAGCACGACCGCGGCCATGACCTCGTCTTCGGCGAGCGCCGAGCGCACGGGGAAGGCGGCCGCGATGGCGACGGCCGGATGACTCAAGAGCACTTGCTCCACTTCGAAGGAGGAAATGTTTTCGCCGCGCCTGCGGATCGCATCCTTGATCCGGTCGACGAAATGGAAATAGCCGTCGGCCTCGCGGACGACGCGATCGCCGGTGTGAAACCAGAGGTTCTGCCAGGCTTCGACGGTCTTCTCGTGCGCGCCAAAATAGCCGGTGGCGAAGGCGTAGGGAGCGTCAGCCCGCACCAGCAGTTCGCCGGCCTGGCCGTCGGGGATGTCGTTGTCGTCATCGTCGACAACGCGCGCCTGAAATCCGGCGAACACGGGTCCCATCATGCCGGGCCGCTGCTTGTCCCGCGTGGTGCCAAGCACGAAATTCGTCTCGGTCGATCCCCAGCCGTCGATCAGCTTGATGCCGGTGCGCTCGGTGAATTCGGCGTGGAAACGGGCCGGGACGCCGGGTGCGAGCGCGATGCACGTGCGGTGCGCGCTTTCCTCCGGCGAATGCGGGCGCGCGAGCAGGATCGGGACCATCGCGCCGAGCACGTAAGTGGCCGTCGCCTGCGACCGGCCGAGCGCGGCATAAAAATCCGAAGCGGAGAAGCGCTTTTCGTACGTGACGGCGATACCCATCAGCATCGCCTGGAAAAACGTGTTGAGCGCATTGGTGTGAAACAGGGGCAGGGTCGATTGCAGAAGATCGTCTGCGCCGAGGCCGAGCAGCGCCGCGGTGTTGACGCCCCACCAAAAATACTGGGCGTGCGGACAGCAGACGCCCTTCGACGGTCCGGTGGTACCTGAGGTGTAAAGGATCGTCAGCAGGTCGCGCGGCCGCAGCATTTGCGCGGCACAGGCGGCGCCGGGCGCAGGGATCGGCGCCGAGATGATGGCGCCCGCACGGACGGGCGTTTCCGCATCGATGGTCCAGATCGTCTTGAGCGGTAGTGCGGCGGCATCGAGATGATCGAGATTGCCGGCGAAAGTGCCTTCGACGATTAGCAACTCGGCTGCGGAATTTGACAGGAGGTGTTGCAACTGATGGCCGCGCGAGGCCGTGTTGATCGGCACCGAGACCGCGCCGATCCACGCGCAACCGAGAAAAACCCGGAGGAAATCCAGACGGTTGGAGCAAATCAGGGCGACACGGTCGCCGCGTTTGATGCCAGCGGCCTGCAATGTGGCGGCGAAACGCGCCGCCTGTTCGCGCGCTTGCGCGTAGCTCCAGGTCTCGCCGCCCGCGGATACCAGCGGCTTGTCCCGGTGGCGCTCAGCCTGGCGTTCCAGCATCGCAGGCACCGTCCGCGCAGCCGGCGCGAACTGGCGGCAAAGGTCGTCGACGAGCGGGATGGCGGACGTTTGTCGGACCGACATATTGGTCATTCCGGAAAATGCTTCTAACTTAAAGCATCTTTGCGCGGCAACGTCACGCGATTGGCGGCTCGCGCGCCCACGAAAGAGAGGCGGGAATGCGCATCTGGTACCAGAGCTATGTGGACTACGAGAATGGCAAGACGTATTGGGACCGCCTGCGTGGTCATCTGAAAGACATTGTCGACGAAGGCACCGAGGTCGATGTCAAAGGCATAACGCCGCACGACTCTTACGCGCATCCGATCGTCGAGATGCGGTGCGCACGCGAAGTGATCTGCAACGCGGTCCGCGCCGAACGGGAAGGCTACGATGCATTTGTCATCGGTCACTTCCAGGACGCCGGACTGTACGAAGCCCGCTCGGTCGTGAAGATACCGGTAGTGGCGCTCGGCGAAGCGTCGATGCTCCACAGTTGCCAACTCGGCCAGCGCATCGGCATCGTCACCATCAACACGCGCTACATTCCCTGGTTCAACCATCAGATCGCCAAATACGGACTCGAGCGGCGCGTCACCGGCGTGCACGCCATGCGTTTCGAGCCGGGGCAGATATTGAAGGCCTATGAATCGCAGGAACTCGCCGACAAAGTGCGCCACCTTTTCGATGAGCAGGCGAAGCCACTCGTCGCTGGCGGCTGCGAGGTGCTGATTCCAGGCGGGGGCATCCCGATGCTGCTGTTCTCGGCGCTGCACGAACACGCGGTCGACGGCGCGCCGGTGATCAACGGCATACCGATTGCGGTCAAGATGGCGGAACTCGCGGTCAAGCTACGCCGGCTTGCCGGTCTCGGCGTCAGCCGCGTGGCGGAGTTCGTGCAGCCGCCGCCGGAGATCATCGAGGAGTTCATGACCCACCCGAAGGGGCTTTAGCGGCGTTGCCAAGCGGGATATTTTAGACCTAAAGTATCTCGGAAATGGCCGAGACCGAGGGACTTCTGCTGACCGTGACGGAGGTGCGGGCCGAAACGTCGTTGATCCGCTCCATCAGCCTGGCCCGCCCCCATCGCGAACCTTTGCCGTCGTGGCAGCCCGGCGCGCACATCCGCGTGCGCTTGCCGAATGGCGACGACCGCTCTTATTCCCTGATTAACCTGCGTAGCGATCCGCACGCCACCACGCGGCCTGATGCGTACCGGCTTGGCGTGCGGCTTGAAGATCCGAGCGCCGGCGGCTCGCGCTACATGCACGCGCTCAGGCCCGGCGACTGGGTGGGGGTGCTGCCGCCGGCCAACAATTTCCCGCTCGAGCCGGGGCCGCAGCCGGTGGTGCTGGTTGCCGGCGGTATCGGCATCACGCCGATCATGTCGATGGCCGCGGCACTGGCTGCCGAAGGCCGGCCGTACCGGCTTCACTACGCCGGACGCGCGCGGGGTCACCTCGCCTTCGTCGACAACATCGCGCAACTGTGTGGCGAGCGGCTGTCGCTGCACACCGACGACACCGCCGGCGCCGTCTTCGACGTCCCGGCTCTTTTCGCATCGCTGCGCGGTGGCGAGCCGGTGTATTGCTGCGGGCCGCGCGGCATGATCGACGCCGCCATCGGCACCGCTAAGGCGCTCGGCTGGAAAAAAGGCCGCCTGCGCTTCGAGCTTTTCACCGCAGCGGCGCCGCAGGCGGGCGACCAATCCTTCGAAGTCGTGTTGAAAAGCTCAGGCGAAAGTTTTCTAATTCCACCCGACAAGAGCATCCTCGACGTGCTGATCGAGGCCGGCAAGGATCCGCTGCACGACTGCAAGCGCGGCGACTGCGGCATCTGTCAGGTGCACGTATTGGAAGGCGTGCCCGATCACCGGGACTACATACTTTCCGACGCCGAAAAGGCCGAGGGGAACATGATGCAGATTTGCGTGTCACGGTCGAAGACGGCGCGTCTCGTCATCGATCTGTGACGACGGAAGGAGCAAAGGGATGTCGAGATACCGTGACAATGTCGAGGCCGTCCGCAATCTTGTCCGTCCGGCCGAGGTGCATCGCGACGTCTACATAGACGAGGAGGTGTTCCAGCTCGAGATGGAGCATCTGTTCGCCAACACCTGGGTCTATGTCGGCCACGAAAGCCAGGTTCCAAATCACGGCGACTATTTCGGCACCACCATCGGGCTTCAACCCATCCTGATGGTGCGCCACACCGACAACAGCGTGAAAGTTCTCTACAACCGCTGCCCGCACAAGGGGACGCGCATCACCACCGAAACCTGCGGCAACGCCGGCAAGTTCTTCCGCTGCCCGTATCATGCCTGGAGCTTCCGCACCGACGGTTCGCTGCTCGCTATCCCGCTGCGCAAAGGATACGAAAACACCGGCCTCGAGGAGAGCCACGCCGCCAAGGGCATCTCGCCGGTGCGGCACACGCACAATTACCGGGGCTTCATCTTCGCCAAGCTCAACGATGGTGGCCTCGGCTTCGAGGAGTTTTTCGGTGAAAGCCTGTCGAGCTTCGACAACATGGTCGACCGCTCGCCAGCCGGCAGGCTTGAAGTCGCCGGCGGCGTGCTACGTTACATGCACAATTGCAATTGGAAAATGCTGGTCGAAAACCAGACCGACACCTGCCATCCAATGGTCGCCCACGAGTCTTCGGCCGGCACAGCGATCAAGGTTTGGGAAAACGCGCCGCCCGGCGCCAAGAAGCCGATGGCGGTAGAGATCTACGCGCCTTTCATGGCGCCGTATGAATTCTTCGAGAACATGGGCATCCGCGTCTGGCCGAACGGCCACGGCCACACCGGCGTGCACCACTCGATCCATTCGGATTACTCGGCCATCTCCGGCTATTTCGAGAAAATGGTCGCGGCCTATGGCGAGGAGCGCGCCAAGAAGATTCTCGGCGAGAACCGGCACAACACGATTTATTTCCCCAACCTGATGATCAAGGGCCCGATCCAGCTCATTCGCCTGTTCAAGCCGCTCGCCGCCAACAAGACGTTGGTCGAATCCTGGACGTTCCGCCTGGTCGATGCGCCGGATACGCTGCTCGAGCGAACGCTCATGTACAACCGGCTGATCAACGCGCCGACCTCGGTCGTCGGCCACGACGACCTTGAAATGTACGAACGCGCGCAGGAGGGCCTGCACGTCGACGCCAACCAATGGGTCAACGTGCAGCGGCTTTACGATCCGTCGGAGCAACCCGACGTCGTCGCCGAGACGAACGGCACCACGGAATGGCAGATGCGCAACCAGTTCCACGCATGGTCGAAATTCATGACGATGTCGATGTGAGCAGGCAGGCGATGAATCCGCCGACGGATCAGGAGCTCATCGATTTCGTCGTGCACGAGGCGCGGCTGATTGACCAGCATCGCTTCGAGGAATGGCTCGACCTGTTCGCCGAGGACGGCATCTACTGGATGCCGCTGGAGTGGGGGCAGACCGATGCGCGGCTGACCGCCTCGCTGATGCATGAAGACAAGCTGCTGTTGAAGATCCGGGTCGAGCGGCTCAAGGGCAACCGCACCTTCTCGCAGAAACCGAAAAGTCGCTGCCACCATTTGCTGCAAAGGCCACAGGTCGACCGGCGCGATGAGTCGAAGAACGAATACGTTACCTGGACGCCGATGCACTATGTGGAGACGCGCTACGACGATCAGCAGCTCTACGCTGCCTGGGCGACACACACGTTGACGGTGATAGACGGAGCGCTGAAGATCAGGCTCAAGCGCATCGATCTCGTCAACAGCGAGGCCGCCTTCGGCAACATCCAGTTGTTCATGTGATGCGCCACCCGCCGTTTACGCTTCCCGCCGTCTCGCCGGTCCGTGCATGAACGCCGCGCCGGCTCGGATGGCTTATGACGGCGTCGTCGCCTGCGTTCCCGTCACGATTCCCTACCGGCGCTATTCGATCAACACCGCGCACTGGTGGATCGGCCGCGCGCTGCACGAGCTGACGCGGGCAGCGAAGATCCGGCCGCAAGACATCGACGGCCTCGTGCTCTCGAGCTTTACCGTCGGGCCCGACACCGCAGTCGGTGTCACGCAACATCTTGGATTGACGCCGCGCTGGCTCGATCATGTGCCGCTCGGCGGCGCGAGCGGCGTGGTCGGCCTGCGGCGCGCGGCGCGCGCGGTGCAATGCGGCGATGCGCAGTTCGTCGCCTGCGTCGCCGGAGACACCAACCATGTCGACTCCTTCCGCCAGACGCTGACGACGTTCTCGCGCTTTGCGCAGGACGCCGTTTATCCTTACGGCTCGGGCGGGGCGAATGCGTCCTTTGCGCTCATCACCAAGAACTACATGAACATGTACGGCGCGAGGCGCGAGGACTTCGGCAAGCTCTGCGTGGCGCAGCGAGACAACGCGCTGGCGATACCGTTCGCCATGATGAAGAAGAAGCTGACGCTCGACGAGTACATGGCGGCGCGGTCGATCTCCGATCCGCTGCATCTGTTCGATTGCGTCATGCCGTGCGCGGGCGCCGAGGCCTTCCTCGTCTGCCGCGCGGATGCGGCGAAATCGCTGGGGCTGCCGGCGGTGCGCGTGCTCTCGACCGTCGAGCGGCACAATGCCTTTCCCGACGACCCGATCCAGTACCGCGGCGGCTGGGCGCTCGACGTCGACGAATTGTGGCAGATGGCCGGGGTGAAACCGGACGACATCGATCTGGTCGAGACCTATGACGACTATCCGGTCATCGTCACCATGCAATTCGAGGATCTCGGCTTCTGCCGCAAGGGCGAGGGGCCGGACTTTATCCGCAGCCACAGCTTCACCACCGACGGCAGCTTCCCGCACAACACCTCCGGCGGCCAGCTTTCGGCCGGCCAGGCGGGGGCGGCCGGCGGCTATCTCGGCCTCACCGAGGCGATGCGCCAGCTCACCGGCGCTCCCATCGGCACGCCGGTGGCGAACGCCGAGCGCGCCATCGTCTCCGGGTTCGGTATGATCAACTACGACCGGGGCCTTTCCTCCGGCGCCGCCGTTCTCGCGAGGGCTTGAAGTGACCGCACCGCTCGTCCGCCCCAAGCGCAAGGATCCGCTCAAGAAGACGCGGCAGCCCCTCTATCCGCAGTCGATCCGCAGCCGCACCGCGCAGGGTCTGACGGCCGCCGCGGCGCAAGGGCGCTTCGAGCTGCAAACCTGCGCCGACTGCAAGACCGTCTTCTATCCGCCGCGCGACGCCTGCCCGAATTGCCTTTCGGCGCGCGTGCCGTTTGTGCCGGTCGACAACCGCGGACAGGTGCTCGCGGAGACGACGATCCACACTTCGACCGATCCGTATTTCCGTGAGCGCACGCCCTGGCGCGCCGGCCTGACCAAGCTCGACTGCGGGCCGGTCGTGCTGTCGCACCTGCACGGCGATGTCCGCGAGGGCGAGCGCGTGCGCCTCAACCTCAAACTCGACAAAGGCGGAGCGCCCGTGTTGATCGCCTTGCCGGAGAAAGACACCCCCAACATGGCCGACGATCCGCAACTGCGCGAAATGACCTGCGATCCGAAATTCCGCCGTGTGCTCATCACCAACGGACGCACCGCCGTTGGGCAAGCAATGGCGAAAGCCTTTTCCGAGGCCGGCGCCAACATCGTCTTCGTCGGCATCGCCGATCCATGGAAGCCGTTTCCCGATCAGAACGCCCTGCGCGCCATCGAGCGCGTCGAGATCGTGCCGCTCGACATCACCGACACGGAGTCGGTCACCGAACAGGCCGAGCAAAACGGCGGGCGCGTCGACATTCTGGTAAACACTGCGGAACACGTGCGGCCGGGCGGGATCGCGCAGCGGCACGGACTGACCATCGCGCGCGAGGAGATGGACGTGCGCTATTTCGGCTTGATGCGCTTGGCGCAGGCTTTCGGGCCAGCGATGCGCTCGCGCGGCGCTGACGGAGTCAATTCGGCCACGGCCTTCGTCAACCTCCTGTCGGTGCATGCGCTGATGAATTGGCCGGCTTACGGCGCCTATTCCGCGGCGGAAGCCGCCACCCTTTCGGCCGCGCAATGTTTGCGCGCCGAATTGCGGCCGGGCGGGGTCAAGGTGTTGAACGTGTTCTTCGGCCCGCTGGAGACGGAATGGTTCCAGACGGTGCCGCCGCCGAAGGTGACGCCCGCGACGCTCGCCAAGGCCGTGGTGCAGGCGCTGCAACGTGGGCTTGAAGACGTTTTTGTGGGCGACATCGCGGAAGACATTCGCGGGCGACTCGCGGTCAACCCGAAGGCGCTCGAGCGCGAGATGGCAGGTTAGGAGAGATCATGGCTTCCGATCTTCTCGCGTTCGCGCGCCGTGTGGCACAGGGCTCCGTTCGCATCGTCGACCTGACGCAAACGCTGTCGCAGGAATTTCCGACCATCGTGCTGCCGCCCGAATTCGGCCAGTGCGCGCCGTTCCGCATCGAGGAGGTCTCGCGCTACGACGAGCGTGGCCCCGCCTGGTACTGGAACAACATCACGATCGGCGAGCACACGGGAACGCATTTCGACGCGCCGATCCATTGGATTTCCGGCAAGGACCTGCCCAACAACGCAGTGGACACCATCGATCCGCGCAACTTCATCGCGCCGGCATCGGTGATCGATTGCTCGAAGGAGTGCGCGGCCGATCCGGACTTCGTCCTGACGACCGGTTTCATTGAAGCGTGGGAGAAAAAGCACGGCCGTGTCGCCGCGGGGGAGTGGGTGCTGCTGCGCACCGATTGGTCGAAGAAGACCTATCCCGACTATGCCGGCATGAGTGACGACGGAGCGCACACGCCGGGGCCTGCACCCGAGACCGTCAAATGGCTGGTGGAAGCGCGTGACGTGCACGGCTTCGGCACCGAGACCATCGGCACCGACTACGGTCAGGGGCAGCACTTCAACCCGCCCTATCCCGCGCACTTCTACATGCACGGCAAAGGCCGCTACGGCCTGCAATGCCTCACCAACCTCGACAAGCTACCGCCGAAGGGCGCGGTCATCGTCGCCGCGCCGCTAAAGATCAAGCAGGGCTCCGGCAGTCCGTTGCGCGTGCTGGCGCTGATCGAGGCTGGAGCATGAGCGCGCCGGCGAACGTCGCGGTGGTGACCGGCGCTGCGTCGGGCATTGGCGCCGAAATCTGCCGGCACATGCTGGATGCCGGCTACGAGGTCGTTGTGCTCGACCGGCAGCCGTCGAGAGAGGCGCACGCGAAGCTGCACGCAGTTCAGATCGATCTGTTCGACAACGCCGCGCTGGCCAAGACCGCCGCCGATCTCGCCGGCCGCTTCAACGTCACGCATCTCGTGCACAATGCTGGCACGATCCGCCCGGCGTCGATCGAGGAAACCAAGCCCGACGATTTGGAGGCGCTCACGCAGTTGCACATCGGCGCTGCGCTGACGCTTGCGCAGGGCGTGCTGCCCGGCATGAAGGCGCGCGGCTTTGGCCGCATCGTGCTGATGTCGACGCGCGGCGCGCTGGGGCTCGCCAATCGCACCGCCTATGGCGCGACCAAGGCGGGCGTCATCGGTCTGGCACGGAGCTGGGCGCTGGAGCTCGCGCCATCCGGCATCACCGTCAATGCCGTCGCGCCGGGGCCGATCGGCGGCACCGACATGTTCCGCAGCATCATTCCCGCCAGCGATCCGCGCGAGCAGAGTCTCGCCGCCGCCATTCCGGTCAAGCGCCTGGGCCGGGCCGACGACGTGGCGCGCGCGGTGATGTTCTTTTCCGACCGCGCCAACAGCTTCGTCACCGGCCAAACGCTCTATGTCTGTGGTGGCTCCAGCGTCGGCTCGCTGGTGATCTAACGCCGCCTTGATCCGGCCATAGCGCCGGTATGAGTGGCGGAATACCGGCTTGATGATAGAATAGGCCCGATGGCAAAGATCACGCAAAACCGCAATGGCTGAACGCTCATTCAAAAAAGAAGTGCAACAGCTCCGGCTTGGCGAGGGCGCCGAGTTTCATGGCGAAGGCATCCTCGCCATCACCAAGGCGTTGTTGCAGTCGGGAGTCGGCTACGTGGCCGGATATCAGGGCGCGCCGATTTCGCACCTCATGGACGTGCTGTCGGACGCCGGAGAAATCCTGAACGAGCTCGGCGTGCATTTCGAAACCTCCGCGTCGGAGGCAGCGGCAGCGGCGACGTTGGCCGCCTCGGCGGTTTATCCGATCCGCGGCGCGGTCACCTGGAAGTCGACGGTTGGCACGAACGTCGCGTCCGATGCCCTCGCCAATCTCGCCTCGGGCGGCGTCAACGGCGGAGCCTTGATTATCATTGGCGAAGATTACGGCGAAGGCTCGTCGATCATGCAGGAGCGTTCGCACGCCTTCGCCATGAAATCGCAGATCTGGCTGCTCGATCCGCGCCCCAATCTCGAAAGCATCGTGAAAGCGGTCGAAGACGGTTTCCAGTTGTCCGAGGCGTCGAATACACCGGTCATGCTGGAAGTCCGCATCCGAGCCTGCCACGTGCACGGCCGCTTCAGCACGAAGGAAAATCGGCGGCCGTCATTCACGCTGGCGCAAGCGTTGGAAAATCCCATTCGCGATACCAATCGGATTGTTCTTCCGCCCGCCGCCTTCGCGCACGAAAAGGAAAAAATCGAGCGCCGTCTGCCGGCCGCGATCCAGTTCATCAAGGACCGCAAGCTGAACGAAACGTTCGCCGGCGATCTGAAGAATATCGGCATAGTCCTGCAAGGCGGAATGTACAACGGCGTCATTCGCGCGCTGCGCGATATCGGCCTCGCCGATATCTGGGGCGAGACGCGCGTGCCGCTTTACGTGATGAATGTGACGTATCCCCTTATCGGCGACGAATTGGCCGCGTTTTGCAAAGGCAAGGATGCGGTTCTTGTGGTCGAGGAAGGGCAGCCGGATTACATCGAACAGGCCCTGCACGCGATCCTGCGCAAGGCGGACATCGGCACGCGTCTTTACGGCAAGGGCGTGCTGCCGATGGCGGGCGAGTACACGGCGACGGTCCTGTCGAAAGGCGTCGGCGACTTCTTGTCGGCTGTCGCGCCCGATGCCTTGCCGGACAACGTCAGAGCGACTAACAGCCCGCCGATCACCGCGCAAGAGGATATCGCGGCGCTTGCCGGCGTCGTTCCCGCTCGCCCGGCCGGTTTCTGCGTCGGCTGTCCCGAACGACCGATTTTTTCCGCCATGAAGCTCGTCGAAAAGGAGCTAGGCCCGCATCACGTGGCCGCGGATATCGGATGCCACCTCTTTTCGATCCTGCCGCCGTTCAACATCGGCGCGACGACCATGGGCTATGGCCTCGGCCCGGCGTCGGCATCGGCGTTCAACGTCAAGGCCAAAAAGCGGCCGATTTCAATGATCGGCGACGGCGGATTTTGGCACAACGGCCTCACAAGCGGCATCGGCAACGCGGTGTTCAACCAGCACGACGGCGTCGTGATGGTCGTGGACAACTACTATTCCTCCGCCACCGGCGGCCAGGACGTTTTGTCGTCGCGCGCTGCGAACAAGTCACGCTCGACCAAGCATCCGATAACCGCAGCCGTGAAGGGCGTCGGCGCGAAGTGGGTGCGGCAAGTCGATCGCACCTACGACGTCGCAAAGATGCGCGACACGCTCAAAGAGGCTCTGACGAGCGATGAAGCGGGCCCGAAGATCATCGTCGCTTCATCGGAGTGCATGCTGAACAAGCAGCGTCGCACGAAGCCGCTGTTTGACACGGCTGTAAAGGACGGACGCCGTGTCGTGCGCGAGCGCTTCGGCGTCGACGAGGACGTGTGCACCGGTGACCATGCCTGCATCCGTTTGTCGGGTTGTCCGTCGTTGTCGGTGAAGCGCAGTGCCGATCCGCTCAAGGACGATCCGGTCGCGTCGATTGACAACTCTTGCGTGGGCTGCGGCAATTGCGGTGAAGTCGCCGACGCGGCGGTGCTCTGCCCTTCATTCTATCGCGCCGATATCACTTACAATCCGGGTAAGATCGATCGATTGAAGGCGAACCTGCGCAAGGCCGTCATTGGCTTCCTGCAACGCCGGCGCGAACGTGCACGTATCTCCTTTCCTCAGCCGGTCAGGGCGTGACGGCGCTCCGCTCAGTCAACGCGTTTGACGCCACTCAGCCAATCTCCATGGCCGTTCTGGCAATGGGCGGGCAGGGCGGCGGCGTCCTGATGGATTGGGTCGTCGCGCTTGCCGAAAGCGAGGGCTGGATCGCACAAGCCACCTCGGTGCCCGGCGTGGCGCAAAGGACTGGCGCAACCGTTTATTACGTCGAGATGATCAAGCGCCGGGCGGATGGCCGCTATCCGGTGCTGTCCCTCATGCCATCGCCCGGCCGCGTCGACATCGTCATCGGCGCCGAGCTGATGGAAGCAGGCCGGGCGATTCAACGCGGCTTCGTGACGCCAGAGCGTACCGCGCTCATCACGTCATCCCACCGTTCCTTTGCGATCGAAGAGACAACGGGTCTCGGTGACAGCATCGCCGATTCCGGCAAGGTGTTTCAGGCCGCGCATTCCGCCGCCAAGCGCTTTATTGCGTTCGACATGGCGAGCCTTGCCGAGCAAACCGGCAGCGCCATCTCGGCGGTATTGCTTGGCGCGCTCGCCGGCTCGGGCGTGCTGCCATTTTCACGGCAGGCCTACGAGGCGGCGATACGTGCGTCCGGCATCGGCGTCGAACGAAGCTTGCGGGGCTTTTCCGCCGGGCATGATGCGGCAATCGCGGCCGGAGACAAGCGCGCGGCGATCGCTCCGGCCGATCCGAAACGCATCGAGACACTCGATCCGATCGGCCACGCCGATTTCGACGCTCTCCTCGACGCGGCGCGAAGCCGGTTTCCCGCCGGCGCCCATGCAATGCTCGCCTCCGGACTGCGGAGGGTGGTCGATTTCCAGGATCTCGCGTACGGGCGAGAGTATCTCTCGCTCGTTGCAGATTTCCTGTCCTACGAACGCGACAGCGACGCGGAGTTGGTGAAAAACGCGGCAAAATACATCGCGGTCGCCATGGCCTATGACGACGTCATCCGCGTTGCCGATTTGAAAACGCGCGCCAAGCGGTTCGAGCGCGTTCGCAATGAGGCGGTCGCTCCACCCGACGCAATCGTGAACACGGTCGAGTTCATGCACCCCCGCATCCAGGAAGTCGTGGGCACGTTGCCAACGCGCCTGGGACTCTGGATGGAGCGGCGGCCGCGCCTGTTGGCCGCACTCGACCGCTTCGTCAATAAAGGGCGGCGCGTGCGCAGCACGACGATCCGCTGGTTCCTGCTTCTGTACATGCTCGGCGGGATGCGCCGGTTTCGGCGCTCGACGCTCAGGCACCGGCGCGAGGTGGAGCACCGCGATGCCTGGTTGCGCGCCGCGCGGGCAGTAGCCGCAAGCGACTATCTGCTGGCGGTGGAGCTTTTGAAGCTGCGCCGCCTCGTCAAAGGCTATTCCGACACGCATGCGCGCGGTCTTTCGAAGTTCGACAGGTCATTAAGTGCAGTAGTGTCCCTCCAAGGGCGCAGCGACGCGGTCGAATGGGTCCGCCGCCTTCACAGATCGGCGCTCATGGACGAGGAAGGCGTGGCGCTCGACGGTGTTATCAAGACCGTCGAGACGTTCGCGAATGACGCGCCGCAAGTATCGAGGCCTGCCGGGGCATCAGCCCCATAAATTCGGCAGCCAGGTCGCGATTGCGGGAAACATGATGAGCGTGGCCAGCAAAATGAGGCTCATCACAATGTAGGGCAGGACGGCGCGAAAGATGTGCGCCATGGTCACTTCCGGCGGCGCGACGCCCTTCATCGTCATGAGCAACAGGCCGTGCGGCGGCAGCAACAGCCCGAGCTGCATGCAAATCAGATAGAGCACGCCGAACCAGATGTGGTCGAAGCCGAGCCGCTCTACCAGCGGCATGAACACCGGCAGCGTGATGAGCATCATGCTCACCTGATCCACGAAAATGCCGAGGAAGATCAGCAGCAGCATCATCCCGGCAAGAACCGCCTGCGGCGAGAGGCCCTGCTCAAGGACGGCCGAGACGATTCCCTGCGTCGCGCCGGAGAAGCTGAGAATTTGCGAGAACGTCGTGGCGCCGAGAATGATGAACATGATCATCCCGGAAATCGCCACCGTCCCTCGCAAGGCGCGCATGAGATTGGCGGTGGTGACAACGCGGTAGATCGCGGCGAGCCCAATAGTGGAGAGCGCGCCGAGCGCCGCGCATTCCGTCGGCGTCGCGAAGCCCGCCGACATTGCGCCTATAACGACGACGAAGATCGAGGTGAGCGGCAGGACATAGAGCACGAGCAACTCGTAGCGCGCCCAGCCGCTGCGGCTCTCGATCGGCGCCGCGGGCGCGAGCTCGGGGCGCGTCATCACCCGGATGACGATGTAGGCGACGAACGCGATGCTGAGGGCGAGGCCTGGCACGACGCCGCCGATGAGCAATTTCGAGATCGAAATGCCGGAAAGGCTGCCGAGCAGCACCGTCAGCGCGGAGGGCGGGATCAGCATGTCGACCGCGCCGATCGCCATACTCGGCCCCGTCGCCAGCACCGGGTTATAGCCGCGCATCAGCATGACCGGCAGCATCAGCGAGCCGAGCATCGCTGTGGTCGCGATCGTCGAGCCGGAGATCGCCGAAAAGATCGTGCCCGCCACCACCGTCACCACAGCAAGCCGGCCGGGAACCTGCCGAATGATGCGTTCGATACCGTCGATGACCTTGATCGCAAGGCCGGTGTGAAACAGCACCTCGCCCATCAGGATAAACAGCGGAATAGGCGTGAGCGCGAAATTGAGCGTCGCCGCGATGCTGTTGCGTGCGACCTGCTGCAATCCCGCTTCGCCGCCGAGAAACAGGACTGCGCCGACGATGTTGATGGCGACGAACGAAATGGCGACGGGAATTCCCATCAGAAGAAGAACGGTCGATCCGCCGAGAAGGAGCAGCGAGCCGGCTTGCCAGGACATGATCATCGCCGCGTCTCAACCCGCCGAAATCGCGTCATCGCGGATGCCGACGTTCGACGCGGCGAGGCGATGCATGCGAAACACGAATTCGATTGCGACGAGCGCGAATGCGATCGGCAGGGGCGCGAGCGTCCACCACTCCGGAGTGACCAGGGTCTTGATGTTGATCGCGCCGGCGGCGTAGCTCGCCTTGGTGATCAGGAAGCCGTACCAGACGAAGTAGAGCGAACAGAGCAGGCCGACAATGTCCCCGATCCATTCCAGCGCCCAGGCGAGGCGCAGCGGCAGCGCGCGCAGAACGATATCGACGCGAATGTGCTGGCCTTGGCGCAATAGCCACGGTGCGGCCATCAATGTGATGACATAGAGAATGTCTTCCGAGAGCTCATTGCTGGGTGCAATGCCGCCCGCGCCGATGTTACGCGATAGCACGTCGAGGCCGATCATCACGGTCATCGCAAGGAGCAGACAACAGGCGAGCGTCATCAAGGCGTCGAGCAATCGCCCAAAAAATAATGACAGCCGTGCCATGCCGCGTCCTCGAAAGGGGCGAGGCTAGTTGGACTTGGAAAAGAACGTTCGCAGCTTCGGGCCGTGCTCGGGGCTCTGCTTGATGATGCCCGCCCAGCCGGCGTCGTAGGCCTTCTTGCGCCATTCCGCGGCGCCAGCGCCGTCGAACTTGATTGTCTTGATGCCGGCGTCGGCCTGCCGCTTGGTGTCCTTTTCATTCTCGGCCTGGAATTCGGCGGTGGCCTCGGCCTCGCCTTGTTGGGCCGTCTTGAGCAGGACGGCGCGCTGCGCGTCGTTGAGCTTCTGCCAGACAGTCTTATTGACGAGCACCGAGACCTCGGCGGTGTAGAAGCCCGGATCGACGCGATATTTCGTCTTTTCGTGCCAGCCGAGATCGAAGATGCCGGTGATAGGCCAGCCATAACCGTCCACCACGCCACGTTCGAGCGCTGTGTAAACCTCACCAGGCGGCGTCTGCACGACCGTCGCGCCCATCGCCTGAAAGAAGTCGCGATAGACGGGCGTTATACGGAGCTTCAGCCCAGTCAGGTCAGGTTTGGAAATTGGCTTTGTCAGATAAAGATGGAAGGGATTGTTGTCGACGAGACGCGCGAGAAAAATGGCATTCATCTTATCGGCGTAGAGCTTGGCCATGTAATCGTAGCCGCCATTCTTGCGCAGCTCCGACATCGGCTTTTCGGTCAGTTTCCAGGCGTCGCTCTCGGGCATCACGTTGGTGGTGAAGGCGCCTGTTGTGTTGGCGACGTCGATCACCCCGGCTTGCAGGGCCTTGCCGACCTCGAACGGCGGCATCGCTTTCGGTCCGCCGATGTAGTTGATCTGGACGAGACCTTTGCCGGATCGATTGACTCGTTCGATGAATTTTTCGAAGCCGCGGGAATAGGTAGTCTTCTCGGTGAATGCGGACACCGCGCGCAGGGTTACTTCTTGCGCCAGACATGTAGACCCGACGGCTATCGATGTGATCACGCCAAACACTACTGCTTTGAACATTGTCTTTCCCCACCCATGTGCTGAAGCCGAATTATTTCGAGTTGTTTCTGGCCCTATAGTTGTATGAGCGCCAAGCCCTGTCAAACGTGGACCGCGCGTCCGCGCAATGATCCGGCCTCGCAAGCTGCATGCGCTGCGGTGTCGCGCATGGTTATGACGTGGAAGGGATGACCGCGTTCGCTTCGATTTCGACCTTTGCCCGAGGCTCCAGCAATCCCGCAACGACAAGCAGTGTCATTGCCGGAAAATGCCGGCCGATCACGCGCCGGTAGGCTTCACCGATGTTGCGCAGGTTGGCGACGTACTCGGCCTTGTCGGTGATGTACCAATTGATCCGTACGAGATGCTCCGGCTTGCCGCCGGCCGCATTCACGACCTCGACTATGTTCTTGAGCGCCTGCTCGACCTGGCCGACGAAGTCGTCCGTTTCGAACTGGCATTGCCCGTTCCAGCCAACCTGGCCGGCTATGAAAACCTGGCGTCCCTGCGCGCTGATCCCGTTCGAATAGCCTTTTGGCGCGGCCCAGCCGTCCGGCTGGATGATTTCCACGTCGCTCATGGCTTGACCTGCTCGCGCAATTTGAAGCGCTGGATTTTACCGGTCTGCGTCTTGGGAAGCGTCGCCATGAATTTCACCGTGCGCGGATATTTGTAGGGAGCAATTGTCGCTTTGACATGGTCCTGGAGGATTTTGACCCGCTGAGCGTCGCCTTCAACGCTATCCTTTAGCACGACAAAGGCCGCGACGATCTGGCCGCGCTCCTGATCCGGCGCGCCAATCACGGCGCATTCCGCGACGTCGGAATGCGCGAGAAGCGCCGCTTCGACTTCCGGACCGGCGATATTGTAGCCCGCCGAAACGATCATATCGTCGTTACGCGCGACGAAGTGGAAGCGGCCGTCCTCGTCCTTGAGGAACGAGTCGCCGGTTAGATTCCAGCCATCGGTCACGTAGTTCTGTTGCCGCTTGTCGGCGAGATACCGGCAGCCGGTGGGCCCGCGTACCGCGAGCCGTCCGACCGTGCCGGTCGAGACTTCTTTCATGTCCGCATCGACGATCTTGGCGTCGTAACCGCCGACCGGCCGGCCGGTAGCTCCCGCCACCGCGTCGCCGGGCCGGTTGGTGATGAAAATGTGCAGCATCTCGGTCGAGCCGATGCCGTCGAGAATCGGCTTGCCGGTCTTGCGCACCCATTCCTCGAACACGGGCGCGGGAAGTGTTTCTCCGGCGGAGACGGCGAGCCGCAGCGAAGAGAGATCCGCGCCCTCATCCATCGCGGCCATCATCGCGCGGTAGGCCGTCGGCGCTGTGAAAGAAATGGTGGCGTTATAGGTCTCGATGATCTGAATCATGTTGGCGGGTGAAGCGTTCTCGAGCAGCGTCGCGGTGGCGCCGAACCGCAGCGGGAATATTGCCAGACCACCGAGTCCGAACGTGAAGGCAAGCGGTGGCGACCCGACGAACACATCATCAGGCGTCACCTGCAGCACTTCCCTGGCGTAGCCGTCGGCGATGATCAGCAGGTCGCGGTGGAAATGCATGGTCGCTTTCGGCTCGCCGGTGGTGCCGGACGTGAAGGCGAGCAGGGCGACGTCGTCGCGGCCGGTTTCCACCGCGTCGAACTTCACCGGCTTGTCGAGAGCGATACGATCGAGCTCCGCGTCATGGTTTGAGGTGCCGTCGAAATTGACGACCTGCTTTAGGAATTTGCTCTCCTTGGCGCAAGCGACCAGTTCGTCGGCAATACGGCTGTCTGCGAGCGCAAGCGAAATCTCGGCCTTGTCGACGATCTTGGCGAGCTCACCGGCGCGCAACATCGGCATGGTGTTGACGACCACGGCGCCTGCCTTGGTTGCGGCAAGCCAGACGGCGACAAGCGCCGGATTGTTGCCCGAGCGAGTCAGCACGCGATTGCCGGGCTTGACGCCGTAGTTCTCGACCAGCGCGTGGGCGAGGCGGTTCGACCAGTCTGCCAGCTCCTTGTAGGTGCGGCGGCGGCCGTTGCCGATCAAGGCGATGCGGTCGCCGAAGCCGCGCTCCACCATCCTGTCAGTCAATTCGACCGCCGCGTTGAGGCGCTCGGGATATTGGAATTCGGGACGGTCAAGCAGGACGTTCGGCCATTGCGCAAGGCTTGGAAGATTGTCGCGCGTAAACGTGTCGACGTGCGCGGTCGGACCTAGTTTCGTGAGTTTTGTCATGTCATGGCCTCGTCGCGGCAAGGACCGATCGGGCGATGACGATCTTCTGGACGTCGGATGCACCCTCGTAGATCCGCAGAGCCCGGATTTCGCGATAAAGCGCCTCGACCGGATGGCCGGAGCGTACGCCGTCGCCGCCATGAAGCTGCACGGCCGCGTCGATCACGCGCTGCGCGGCTTCGGTGGCGTAGAGCTTGGCCATCGCCGCCTCGCGCGTGACGCGCTCGGCGCCTTTGTCTTTCGTCCACGCGGCGCGATAGACGAGCAGCGCGGCCGCGTCGATCTCAGTTGCCATTTCGGCAATGTGTCCTTGCACCATCTGCAATTCGGCGAGCGGTGCGCCGAAGAGTTCGCGCGCGGCGGCGCGCTTTACCGTCTCGTCGAGGGCGCGGCGGGCGAAGCCGAGTGCCGCCGCGCCGACCGTGGTGCGGAATACGTCGAGCGTCGCCATCGCAATCTTGAAGCCCTCGCCGGCCTTGCCGATCAGCGCGGCGCCATCCACGCGGCAGTTGCGGAAGGACAGGCGGGCGAGCGGATGCGGGGCGATCACCTCGATCCGCTCGGCGATCTGCAGGCCCGGATTGTCGCCGCGCACAATGAAGGTGGAAAGCCCCCGGGCGCGCGGCGCATCGCCGGTGCGGGCAAACACGACGTAAAGGTCGGCAATGCCGCCGTTCGAAATCCAGATCTTTTCGCCATCGAGCACATAGCTGCTGCCGTCACGCGTTGCGGTGGTGGAGAGATTGGCGACGTCGGAGCCCGAGGCCGGCTCGGACAGGGCGAAGGCGGCGATCGCCTTGCCGGATCGGGTTTTCGGCAGCCATTCCCGGCGCTGTGCATCGGTGCCGAACAACGAGATTGGGCCGGCGCCGAGCCCCTGCATAGCGAAAACGAAGTCGGCGAGGCCGGCGTGGCGCGCGAGCGTTTCGCGGATCAGCGCCAAAGTGCGTACGTCGATTGCCCGGCTGCTTTCATCCGGCGCTGTATGCTCCAGGAAACCACCGCGGCCAAGGCGCGTCACAAGATCGCGGCAAGCCGCGTCAACGTCGTGATGATCGACGTCGGCGAGATTCTTCCGGGCCCAGGCTTCGATGTCCGCGTGGAGCTTGCGGTGACGATCCTCGAAAAAAGGCCAGAACAGAAAACTTGCGTCAGGCATCGGTCAGTTCCCGGCGAACACGGGCTTCTGCTTGGCGACAAACGCGTCGTAGGCGCGCTTGAAGTCCTTGGTCTGCATGCAGACGGCTTGCGCCATCGCCTCGGCATCGATCGCCTGGTCGAGCGCCATCGCCCATTCCTGATGCAGCATGGTCTTGGTCACGCCGTGCGCGAAGGTTGGCCCGGCGGCGAGAGACTTCGCCAGCGCCTGCGCTTCACCATCGAGCTGATCGGCAGGAACAAGGCGGTTAAAGAAGCCCCAACGTTCCGCTTCCTCCGCGCTCATGCTGCGGCCTGTGTAGAGCAACTCGGACGCTCTGCCGTGCCCGATCACGCGCGGCAGCATTGCGCAAGCGCCCATGTCGCAGCCGGCGAGCCCCACCCGCGTGAACAGGAAGGCGGTCTTCGCCGCTGGCGTGCCAAGCCGCATGTCGCAGAACAGCGCGATCATCGCGCCGGCGCCGACGCAGATGCCGTCAACCGCGGCGATGATGGGCTGCGGGCAGGCGCGCATCGCCTTGACCAGTTCGCCGGTCATGCGGGTGAATTCGAGCAATCCGGGCATGTCGCGTTTGAGCAGCGGCCCGATGACGTCGTGCACGTCGCCGCCCGAGCAGAAATTGCCGCCGTTCGAGCCGAATACCACCGCCTTGATGTCATCCGTCTGACCGAGTTTTCGGAACGTCTGGCCGAGTTCCGCGTAGGATTCGAACGTGATGGGATTCTTGCGCTCCGGCCGCATGAGCGTGATGGTCGCAACGCCATCGGCTGCGCGCCAGTTGAAATGCTGCGGCGTGAAATCGGCCATCTTCATGCGCGCGCTCCTCCATTGCGGATGCGGCCGGAGAGGCCGTCGAGATGATGAATGACGGTTGACGCCTCCGCCTCATTGAATTCCGAGAGCAAGCGGTTGACCCAGCTTTCATGCTCCTTCGCCATCGCGGCGAATTGCGCGGCGCCCTGCGGCGTGAGACGCACCACGATGGCGCGGCGGTCCTCGGCAGGCGCCTTGCGAACGACGAGCTTGTCGTCGACCAGGCGATCGATGATGCCGGTGACGTTCCCGTTCGACACCATCAGAAAACGCGACAGCTCACTCATCTTCATGCCTTGCGGGCATCGCTCCAGCGCGGCCATGACGTCAAACTGCGGCAAGGTGATGCCAAACTCCACTCGCAGCCGGTCGCGGACTTCCGCCTCGATAGCCCGCGCGGTACGCAGAATGCGCAACCAAAGCCGCAAGCGCTGCTTGCTCAGCGAATGGTCGTTGGCTCGGGTTTTCTTCTTCGCGCTCATGCGGCGACCTCGACGATCTGGCCGTTGGCGTCATCCGCGGTGCACAGCCAGAGCACCTTGTCGGCAACTTCTTCAGGCGTAATCAGGCGTCCACCGGCATTTTCCCGTGCGAGCGCGGCGCGCGCTTCGGCGGCGGTTTTACCGGTCTTCTTGCTGATGAGGTCGACCGAGGCTGCGAGCAGCGGCGTGTCGGTGAAGCCCGGGCACACTGCGCTGACGGCGACGCCCGACGAGGCCAGTTCGACGCCCAGTGCCCTGGCGAGTCCGATCACACCATGCTTGGCCGCGCAATACGCGGCGACATAGGAATAGCCGCGCAGGCCTGCGGTCGAAGCGACAAACACAATGCGGCCCTTGGCGCGCTTCACATCGGATAGCGCGGCCTGCACTGTGTTGAATGCGCCGGTGAGATTGACGCCGATCATCCGCTGCCAGTGCTCGGACGTGATTTGCGAAGCCGGCATGCTTTCGGCGGCGCCGGCATTGGCTACGACGATATCGATCGGACCATGCGCGGCGCGCGCGCGGTCGACCATTGCGGCGCAGGATTTTGGGTCGGTCACGTCGGCGGTGATCGCTTCGGCCTTCGGCAGCCGCGATGCGACCTCGGTGAGGGGGCCGCTGCGGCGGCCCGCCAGCGAAATCGCCGCGCCTGCATTGGCGAAGGCTTGCGCGATAGCGGCACCGATGCCGGTGCCGCCGCCGGTGATGAGCGCGTGCTTTCCGGTGAGACGATGGTCTTGGGCGCCCATCACACTTTTCCCGTCGCGACATCAGGCCGCGATTTGAGACGGTGCAGCTGGTCGCGGCCGGGCCAGTAAGGCTTCGGCCAGAGCGAGCCTTCGTAGCCAAGCTGAGCGGCGGCGTGCAGCGTCCAGTACGGATCGGCGAGATGCGGCCGAGCGAGACAAACGAGGTCGGCGCGGCCTGCCATCAGGATCGAATTGACGTGATCGGGATCATAGATATTGCCGACCGCGAGCGTGGCGACACCCGCTTCGTTGCGAATGCGGTCCGAGAACGGCGTTTGGAACATGCGGCCGTAGACCGGCTTGGCGCGCTTGGAGGTCTGGCCGGCCGAGACGTCGATCATGTCGGCGCCGGCTTCGGTCAGAATGCGCGCGATCTCGACGGCGGCTTCCGGAGAGACGCCTTCCGCGCCGGCCCAATCGTTGGCGGAAATACGCACCGACATCGGTTTGTGATCCGGCCATACCTTGCGCACGGCGTGAAATATCTCCAGCGGAAAGCGGAGGCGGTTTTCGAGGGTGCCGCCATATTCGTCGGTGCGGGTGTTGGTGAGCGGCGTAATGAAGGCTGACATCAGGTATCCGTGCGCATAATGCAGCTCGAGCCAGTCAAAGCCGGCGCGCTCCGCCATCTGCGCGGCACGTACGAATTCGTCGCGCACCACGTCCATATCTTGGCGCGTCATCTCGCGCGGGACCTGGTTTTCGCCGCTCCACGGCACCGCAGAGGGTCCCATCACCGGCCAATTCCCGGATGGGAGCGGCGCGTCCATCGTTTCCCAGCCGAGCTGGGTCGAACCCTTCGGGCCCGAATGGCCCAGCTGGATGGCGATCTTCGCATCGGTCTCAGCGTGCACAAAGTCGACGATGCGTTTCCACGCGGCCTCGTGCTCCGGCTTGTAGAGGCCGGTGCAGCCGGGCGTGATGCGGCCTTCCGCCGAGACGCAGGTCATTTCGGTGAAAACCAGCCCGGCTCCGCCCTTGGCGCGTTCGGCATAGTGTACGAGGTGCCAGTCGGTCGGCGTGCCGCCGACGGCGCGGTATTGCGCCATCGGGGAAACGACGATGCGGTTCTTGAGCTCGAGGCCGCGTACGCGAAACGGAACGAACATCGGCGCGCGCTGCGTGTTCGGCTCCTGCCCCGTCGCCTGTTCATCGAACCAGCGCTCCGCGCCGGCGAGCCAGTCGGCATCGCGCTGGCGGAGGTTCTCATGGCCGATGCGCTGGGACCGCGTGAGCAGGGAGTAGTTGAATTGCACCGCGTCGAGATGCAAGTAGCGCTCGACGTCTTCGAACCATTCGGTGGAGTTGCGCGCGGCGCTTTGCAGCCGCAGTACTTCGAGCCGCCGCTCATCCTCGTACCGGCGGAAGGCGGCCGTCATATCTTTTTCGCTCTTGAGATAGTCCGAGAGCGCGATTGCGCTTTCCAGCGCGAGCTTGGAACCAGAACCCACCGAGAAATGCGCGGTTGCGGCCGCGTCGCCGAGCAGCACGATATTCTTGTGGCTCCATTTCTCGCAGAGCACGCGCGTAAAATTGAGCCAGGCCGAACCGCGCAGGTGGCGCGCATTCGACATCAGTTCGTGTCCGCCGAGGTAGCGCGCAAAGATCTTCTCGCAGCTTGCAATCGTCTCCTCGGTCGTCATCTGGTCGAAGCCGGCGCGCCGCCAGGTCGCCTCCGAGCACTCGACAATGAAGGTCGCGGTGTTGGTATCGAACTGATAGGCGTGCGCCCAGATCCAGCCGCGTTCGGTCGGTTCGAAGATGAAGGTGAAGGCGTCGTCGAATTTCTGGTGGGTGCCGAGCCAGATGTACTTGCACGCCCGCACGTCGATGTCGGGCTTGAATACATCTGTATGCGCGGCGCGCACGCGCGAATTGGCGCCGTCCGCGGCGACGATGAGGTCGTAGTCGGAATAGGCGGAAACGTCCTGCGCCTCGGTTTCAAATTGCAACTTGATCCCGAGCGTGCGGGCACGCCTCTGAAGGATATCGAGCAGCCTTCTGCGTCCGATGCCGGAAAAGCCGTGACCGCCGGAACGTGTGACCGTGCCGCGATAATGCACGGCGATGTCGTCCCAATAGACGAAATTGTTGCGGATCGCTGCCGCGCTTTCCGGGTCATTCCTCTCCAGATTGCCGAGGGTGTCGTCGGAGAGGACGACGCCCCAGCCGAACGTGTCGTTAGGGCGATTGCGCTCGACTACGGTTACGTCCGCCGAGCGGTCGCGCCGCTTGAGCGAAATCGCGAAATAGAGGCCGCCGGGCCCGCCGCCGAGGCAGATCGCGCGCATGAAATCCGTCGATATATTATAGACATAAAAAGTCTAAGCTTAAAACAATATTTGTCAACGGCAAGGCAAACAGTTTGTACCTGAAATCCGGATCGCTAATCCCCTATGGCGTAATGAAATTCGCTGTTCCGTTCAGAATAATTCCCTGTTCGTCTGTGGGGCCGGAAGGCGTGAAGGCATTTTTGCGCGGCTTTTTCGAGCTCGCCGCGGCGCAAAAGCCGAAGCCAAAGACAGTGGCGATTGTTGCTGCCGACGCTGAATTCGCGAAGACCGCGCGGACGGCGCGCGTGACAACGCCAAAGCCAGCGGTTTTGAAATCGTCTACGACAAAACCTATCCGCCAAACACGAGCGATTTTAGTTCGGTGGTTCGCGCAGTTCAGGCAGCCAATGCCGATATCGTGTTCGTTGCGGCCTATCCGCCCGACACGGTCGGCATCGTCAGCGCCGCACACGAAGTGAAGCTCGCGCCGAAAATGTTCGGCGGTACGATGATCGGACTTCTGGTAACGCCGATCAAAATGCGGCTTGGCCCGCTGATGAACGGCATCATCATGGAAAGTTTTACGCCGGCGCCGAGCTTCAACTTTCCGGGCCTGCAAGCCGTGCTCGCCAAATATCGCGGGAAGGCGGCTGAATCGGCGCGGCAAACCCGCGGACGATCTCAGTCGCACTGAAGTCAGATGGCTCGCACGTGTCAAGGAAGCAACACTGAGGCAGCATGTGCCGCGCTTCCGAAACTCGTTTCGATTCAATGCGTTATCGGATCGGAAATGCCCAAGTTCGAATCCTCTTTCTCCAGCCGGCCGTTCCAGCATAAAGGGAATTTTAATGACGCTGGCTCAGGGTCGGTTCGCAATTTAACGCGGCGTATCAGCCGAGCGGCCGCCAGCAAAACCGCAATCTTCGACGCCCTTTAGGCATCTGTAATGACCGCCAGTGTGCTTACGCGAAAGGATCGCGGCGCAACCATTCAATCCCGCATCAGTCCGGTCTCGCGCGCCGCGAACGTGGTAACATTTGCGTTGCTGGCGATTGGAATAGTCGCGTCGATAGCCACCAAATTCACATTCGCGTCCCTTCCAAATATTGTCCTGTTGATCGTCGGAGTCCTGGTTTTGGACGTCATAAGCCAGCTTGCACCGCAGACCCGCATCATCGAAGCCGCGCAAACCATTCTCTATGGCGTCTTGTATTTGGTGATCACCTGCGTATGCGGCGTCCTTGCCGCTTACGCGATGCAGCGCTTCGCATTTCCACTTCAGGATCAGCTTCTCGAACGCGCGGATGTGGCGCTCGGCTTGAATTGGTTCGGTTACGCC
>JBAUHH010000312.1:0-1705 GCA_049680165.1 Pseudolabrys sp. | reverse complement strand
CCTGGACGCAGCAGAACAGCAAGTTGGTCGGCTCCGGCGCCAGTGGAGCGGCCAAGCAGGACACATCGGTCGCGCTGTCGGGGGACGGCAACACCGCCGTCGTCGGCGGGCCGGGCGATAGCTCCGGGAACGGGGCGGCGTGGGTGTTCGTGCAGCCCGCCACCGTGTCGAGCGTCAGCCCGAACGCCGGCCCGGTGGACGGCGGCGCGCTGGTCGAGATCACCGGCAGTCGTTTGACCAGTGTCGCCGGCGTCAGCTTTGGCGGCACCGCTGCGGCCGGCGTAACCGTGGTTTCCGACACGCTCATCCTCGCCAACACCCCGGCCCATGCCGCGGGCACAGTCGACGTCAGCCTCACCGGCTCGCTCGGCACCACGACCTCGGCCGGCGCCTATACCTATGACATTCCGACAGGTGCCGTTGTCTTGAGCTCCTCCAACCCGAGTGTATTTGGGCAGCCGGTCACCTTCACCGCATACCTCGGCGGCGACGGCGGCACACCGACCGGCAGCGTGACGTTCAAGAATGGGGCGACCACCGTCGGCAGCGCGGCGTTGTCTTCCGGTGTGGCGACGATAACGACGTCAGCGCTCGGCGTCGGCTCGCATGCGATCACGGCGGTCTACGGCGGCCACGGCGACTTCAATGCTTCGGTTTCCCCAGCGCTGACACAGACGGTGGGGAAGGGCGCGAGCAAGAGCACGCTGGTGGCGGCACCCAATCCGGCGACGCCGGGACAGCTCGTCGACCTCGTCGTCAACGTTGCGGCGGCAGCCCCGGCCCACGGCACGCCCGACGGCACGGTGACGTTCAAGGAGGGCGCGACGACACTCGGCTCGGTGAGCCTCTCCGGCGGCAACGCCGTGCTGAACATGAGCGCGCTTGCGATCGGCAGCCATAAAGTGACCGCGAGCTATGGCGGAAGCGGAGACTGGACGGCGAGCGCGTCGGCCATGGTGACGGAACTCGTTGATGCGCGCGTCGGCAAGCCGTTCCAGGTCAACAGCTTCAACGGCAGCAAGACCGACGTGAAGCAATCGCCCGCCGTCGCCACGCTCGCTGGCGGCAGCTTTGTCGTGGTGTGGCAATCGCAAGGCGAGGACGGCTCCGGTTACGGCATTTACGGGCAAGTGTTCAAGGCGGCCGGCGTCAAGAGCGGTGGCGAGTTCAAGGTCAACGCGACGACCAAGAGCGATCAGATCGAACCGGCTGTGGCGGCGCTCGCTGACGGCGGCTTCATTGTTGTCTGGAGTTCGAACGGTCAGGACACTTCCGGTTTCGGCGTCTATGCGCAGCGCTACAACAAGAACGACGTCAGAAGCGGCGGCGAGTTCAAGGTCAACACCACGATCGCCAACGACCAGTCGCAGCCGGCGGTCGCCGGATTGGCCGACGGCGGCTTCGTGGTGGCGTGGGCGTCGAACAAACAGGACGGCTCGACGCTCGGCATCTATGCACAGCGTTACACGAAGCGAAGCGTGCGGAGCGGCGGCGAATTCAAAGTCAACACCACGACGGCGCGCAATCAGCAGACACCGTCGGTTGCCGCGCTCAGTGGTGGTGGCTTTGTGGTGGCGTGGACGTCGAATGCGCACCCTTCGTTCGGCTACGACATCTACGGCCAGCTCTTCGATAAAAGCAGCGCGAAACTCGGCGGCGAATTCCTCGTCAACAGCACACAGGCCAAGGATCAGACCCAGCCGGC
>JBAUHH010000311.1:0-6476 GCA_049680165.1 Pseudolabrys sp. | reverse complement strand
GTATTTGAGCGGCTGATGGTGACAGCCTCAGCCATTATCGTGTTCCCCTCATCAAAACATTCGCCCGGCATATTTTCGTCGAAATGAGGTGCCAATGGTGCACGCAACGAGTGGACGAACGACCCTCATTCGGCCTTGCCGGCAGCTATACCTCAAAGTCACTTCAGAGTACCCGCCGGACCCGAAAAGGTCTTACATTTACAAACGCTTGTATTACTGTATACACACGGCCAAGGATTGCAGTAACCGGTCGCTGGCTGACCCAGTAACGCGTAGCCAGAACGGCTTGCGAAACGAGACGAAACAGGGGCGGGGGTTCGTTGCGTGAGCTCGATACATTATCTTCATCGGCGAGACGAAATTGCAATCGTTGGCTGGGCCCTTCGATTTCCTGGCGCGAAATCCACGACTGAACTTTGGTCCCTGCTACTCGAGGGACGTTGCTCGGTTTCGAGCGTTCCTCCCGGTCGCTTTTCCCTAGATCGATTTGGTCATCCGCGCGGACGTGAGCCCGGCAAGAGCTACACGTGGGCCGCCGGCGTTCTCGACGATCTCTGGGGATTCGACCCGAGCGTTTTCGGAATCTCGCCGCGCGAAGCCGAGCAGATGGACCCGCAGCAGCGCATCCTGCTGCAACTCACCTGGGAAGCGCTTGAAGATGCCGGCATCCGGCCATCGTCGATCGCGGGTGCAGACGTCGGCGTATTCGTCGGCGCATCGCAAACCGATTACGCGCACGCTTTCTTCTCCGATTACGCGATCGCCGACGCGCAATTCGCCACCGGCACTGCGCTCGCGGTTCTCGCCAACCGCATCTCCTACATTTTCGATTTGCGCGGACCGAGCGTCACGGTCGACACCGCGTGCTCGTCATCGCTGGTCGCGCTGCATCAAGCGGTCGAGGCGCTGCAATCTGGCCGCATCGACACCGCGATCGTCGCCGGCATCAACATCATCGCGAGCCCGGCATCGTTCATCGCGTTCTCGCAAGCCTCCATGTTGTCGCCGACCGGCCTGTGCCAGGCGTTCTCCGCCAAGGCCGACGGTTTCGTACGCGGCGAGGGCGGCGCGGTTCTCGTTCTCCGCAAGGTGGCGTCCGCGCAAGCGAGCAAAAATCCGGTGCACGGCCTCGTGCTGGCGACCGACGTCAATTCCGACGGCCGCACCAACGGCATTTCGTTGCCGAACATGGAAGCGCAGGAGGCTTTGCTCCAGCGCATCTATTCGCGCTCCGCCATCGACGTGGACCGGCTGGCCTTCGTCGAGGCGCACGGCACCGGCACTGCCGCGGGCGATCCGATTGAGGCGAACGCCATGGGCCGCGGCATCGGCCGTGGACGCACCAATCCGCTGCCGATCGGTTCGATCAAGACCAACATCGGCCATCTCGAGCCGGCGTCAGGCTTTGCCGGCCTGCTCAAGGCGGTGCTTGCGCTCAATCACGGCATCCTGCCGCCGTCGCTGCATTTCAACGAACCGAACCCGAACATCGATTTCGATCGCCTCAATCTGAAGGTCTGCGACCAGTCGCTGCTCCTGCCCAACGCGTCGCAATCGTTCGCCGGCGTGAACTCGTTCGGCTTCGGCGGCACCAATGCGCACGCGATCGTGGCCGCCGGCCGCAAGTCGCAGCCGATGGAAAAGGCGCACAACGGATCGGAAGCCGGCTTCTTCGCGATTTCGGCGGAAAGCCGCCCGGCGCTGGCGCAACTGGCGCAAGATTACGCCGGGCGTGTCGAGCATCTGTCCGATCAGGACACCGCAACGCTCGCAAGCGCGATCGTCTATCGCCGCGATCACCTGACGCACCGCGCCGTGGTTTCGACCGCGCGCAGCCAGGACGTGGTCAAGGCATTGACCGCCTACATTGCTGGCGAAGAGGATTCAAATCTGACCACCGGCGAAGCGGTAGGGACCGACAACGCGGTTGCCTTTGTCTATTCCGGTAACGGCAGCCAGTGGGTCGGCATGGGTATCGCCGCCTACAACAACAACGCGCATTTCCGCGCGCATTTCGACCAGGTGGACGGCTACTTCAAGCAGATCGCCGGCTGGTCGTTGAAGGACACGCTGTTCAGCAACACGCTGACGGACCGCCTGCCGCTCACCAGCATCGGCCAGCCGCTGCTGTTCGCCATTCAGAGCGCCTCGACTGCGGCGTTGCGCGCGCGGGGCCTGCATCCCGCGGCGGTGATCGGTCACAGCGTGGGCGAGGTCGCGGCCGCCGAGGCGGCGGGCGCGCTGGAACTGCGCACCGCGATCAAGGTCATCTACTACCGCAGCACGCACCAGGAGCTAGTGCGCGGCGCCGGCCGCATGGCCGCCGTGCTTGCTTCCGCGGAAGCCGTCACGCAATTGTTGCAGGAGATCGGCGAGCAGCAGGTCGAGATCGCCGCGATCAACAGCCCGCGCGCGGTGACCATCGTGGGCTCCGCCGACGCGCTCGCGGCGTTCAAGGCGATGGCCCGCTCGCGCAGCATCGTGATGGTCGATCTCGATCTCGATTATCCCTTCCATTCCGTGCTGATGGCGCCGGTCGAGACGACCCTGACCGGCGATCTCAAGAACATTCAGCCGCGCGACGCGGATGTGCCATTTGTGTCGACCGTGACCGGCGCCTGCGTTCCGGGCTCGCGGCTCGGCGGCCAGTACTGGTGGCGCAACGTGCGCGAGCCGGTGCATTTCGCCGACGCGGTGCGCGAGGCCGCCAAGCTCGGCGCGCGCTATTTCGTCGAAATCGGCCCGCGCCCGACATTGCTCAAGCATATCGGCGACAGCCTGACCGGCGAGGTCGGCAGCTTCGGCACGCTGTCGGTGCTCGACCGCAACGACGAGAATGTCGATCCGTTCGACAAGGCATTTGCCAAGGCGCTGGTCGGCGGCGCGCAGATCGATCTCGGCACCGCCTTCGGCAGCGATCCAGGACCGGAAATCAAGCTGCCGTTCTATCCGTGGCAGCAGAAGCAATTCCGCTACACGGCGACGCCCGAAGCGATCGGCGTCGAGCTCGAGCGGCATCCGTTCGCCGGCGCGCGCGGCAGCGCCGACACGCTGGAATGGCATTCGCACATCGACACTTCGCTCTACACCGAGCTTGCCGATCACGTGGTCGGCGACCAGACGATTTTCCCCGGCACCGCCTTCTTCGAGATCGCGCTCGCCGTCGCGCAACAGTGGATGCGCACCGAGAACGTCATCATCACCAATTTCGAAATCTTCAAGCCGCTCGATCTGACCAATGGTGAAACCCGCGAGGTGATGACTCGCGTTTCGCCCGGATCGAACACGATCGAGATATTCAGCCGTCCGCGCCTGTCGAATGCGTCATGGCTGCTGCACTCGCGCGGCAAGATGCATCACGGTACCGTCACAGAAGCGCCGCGCGGCCCTGCGCGGGCCTCCGCGGGACGCCGCTACGACACCGAAGAAATCTATCGCATCGCCGATGGCAGCGGCCTGCACTACGGGCCGGCGTTCCGTCTGGTCGACGAGGTCGTGGTCCACGAGAACGGACTGATCAGCGTCGCACTGAAGCGGCAAAACGCTTCGAGCCCGTTCCTGATCGATCCGATGCGGCTCGACGCCTCATCGCACGGCCTGTTCACGGTATTCCCGGAGCTTCGCGCCGAAGAGCGCGGCGTCACTTACATCCCCGTCCGGATGGAAGAGACGACGCTTTATCGCCCGCGCATCATGCCGGAACGCGCCGTCATCGAAATTCTCAGCAAGTCCGAGCGCTCGGTCATCGCCAACTACTATATCTATGGCGCCGGCGACGAGATTTCGGCGGTATTCCGCCGCGTTCAATGTCAGGCCGTTCCGGTCAAGCGTCTGCGCTCGCTCGGCAGCGTCGCCGTGATCGAGCGCGTCCAGCTCATCGATGGAATGATTTCCGCCAATACGGGCGTGCCGGTGACCGCCCGCGACGTCGTCGCCGCGGCGCGCGACCGCGGTCTCATGTCCACCGAAGGTTCGGGTCCGGCCGACGGCGTTCTGCTGGTGGAAGGCTGGGCGACGGCGGCGGCTTACGAAATCGCTTCCGGCCTCGCCGACGGCACCACCGTCGACGTCGACATGCTGGTCGCGAACGGGAAAGTGCCCGAGAACCTGCGGCCTTGGTTGCTCAATCTCCTGCTCAATCTCGAAGCCGCAAATCTGGCGAAGCAGGAAGGCGGCTCCTGGTCGCTCGTTCCGGATCATTCGCTGCCGAGCTCTGCTTCGGTCGTCAAAGCGCTCGCTGCCGAGCATCGCTCGCGCGCGGCCGAACTGCTGCTGGCCGGTGCGGTCACCGGCTTTGTCGAGGACATCGCCGCCAAAGGCGCGATTCCGCCGGCAACCGATTCCATTTTCCCGAAGGCCGCGTTCGACTTCTACGACGGCACCAACATCGCGACCGCCGAGGCAAGCGACGCGCTGTCAGGGCTGATCCTCGGCGTCGATCGGATCTGGCCGGACGACCGCGCAATCCGCGTGTTGCAGATCGGCGCCGGTCCGCTCGCGCCGGCGCTCGACAAGCTGCGCGACAATATCCAGCTCACGGTTTTCGAGCCAGATCGCCGCCGCTACGAGCACGCCGAGCTTGGGCTAACGAGCAATCACAAATTCCCCGTGCTCAACATGGAGCACGTGGCCAAGCTCGAGACCTACGACCTGATCGTCGCGGTCGATGGGCTCAACCGGCTGCCGGCCGAGCTCGGTCTCGCCGAACTCAAAGGATTGCTGGCGCCGCGCGGATTGCTGGTGGCCATCGAGCCGCAGCCGTCGCTGTTCAAAGACATCGTGTTCGGCCTCGACTCGAAGTGGTTCCTGCCCGGCGTGGCCGACTTCCCGGTCGGGCCGCTGCAATCGGCGGAACAGTGGGCTTCTGCGCTGGAACGCGCCGGCTTTGCGCAGACCGAGGCGAACCTGATCGCGTGCGGTTCCGATTTCGCGTCGTTGCTCGTCGCCGAATCGGCTGCCACGCAAGTCGTTGCGCAAGAAGTGCCGCTCGACGCCCAGCCGGTGGCCGCGCAATCGGCCCTGGTGGTCGTGCCCTCCGGCGAGTCGCCGCTTGCGGCCAAGCTCGCCGAACCTGCGGACTTGCCGCAACTTGTCGCCAGCCTGGCGGCGCTGTCCGATGTCCCGGCAGTCGTTCCGAGCGCCGTCATCTTCGTGCCGGTGACCGAGGAAGACCCGGTCGACGCGGTCAAGGCTCTCACCCAGCGCTGCATGGATATCAAGCGGCTCGCCGAGAAGATCGGCGGACCGGCGACGCTCTGGCTCATTTTCTCGGGCGCGCTCGGCACCGGATCGTCGCCTGTGCGCCCGGTCGAAACCGGCGCGTGGGCCTTCTCGCGCACGTTGGCCAACGAATTTCCGAAACTCGACGTGCGGCGCATCGATCTCGCGCCGGAACTCGCAGCCGATATCGCCGCCGACAAGATCAGAACCATCATTCTGTCCGGCACGGCCGAGACCGAGTTGCAGATCGACAGCAACACGACGCGCGCGGTGCGCGTGCAATCGCTCAACCGCACGCTCGACCATCTGCCGGTCCCGCCGGCTCCGGCTGCCAATTTGCAGCGCCGTTCGTCGGTCGGCCGCCGTTTGGCGTGGCATCCGGCGGAGCGCAAGCGGCCGGCCGACAACGAAGTTGAGATCGTGGTCGAGGCTACCGGTCTCAATTTCCGCGACCTGATGTGGATGCTGTCGCTGCTGCCCGACGACATGCTCGAAGATGGCTACACCGGCCCGAACCTTGGGCTCGAATGCGCCGGGCGCATCGCGCGCGTCGGCTCGGCGGTCAAGACGTTGAAGGTTGGCGATCGCGTCGCGGCCTTCGCGGGTCTGGCGTTCGCCACGCACGTCACCATTCCGGCCGCCCAGGCGGTGAAATTGCCGAACGGGATTTCCAGCGAGGACGCGGCGACAATCCCGGTCGCTTTCGTCACGGCCTATTACTCGCTGGTTACGCTCGCCAACCTCAAGCGCAGCGAGTGGGTGCTCGTCCACGGCGGCGCCGGTGGCGTCGGCATGGCGGCGACCCAGATCGCGCAGGCGCGCGGCGCCAAGGTGATCGCGACGGCCGGCTCGAAGGCAAAGCGCGATCTGCTCAAGGCACTCGGCGTCAAATACATCCTCGACTCGCGGTCGACCAACTTCGTCAATGACGTGCGGGAAATCACCGGCGCTGGCGTGGACGTGGTGCTCAACAGCCTCGCCGGCGAGGCGATGGAGCGCTCGATCGATTGCCTGCGCGCGTTCGGCCGCTTCGTCGAGCTCGGCAAGCGCGACTACGTGAACGACACGCATATCGGCCTGCGGCCGTTCCGCAAGAACCTCACTTATTTCGGCGTCGACCTCGATCAACTGATGGTCGGTCGCAAGAGCGTGGGCGAGAAGGCTTATGCCGACGTCATGCAACAATTCGCCAAGGGCACGTACCGGCCGCTGCCGTACAGCGTGTTCAAGGCGACGGACGTTCTCGAAGCCTTCCA
>JBAUHH010000310.1:0-4640 GCA_049680165.1 Pseudolabrys sp. | reverse complement strand
GCCGATGTCGGTGCACGCGCGCGCGCCGCGCGCCGGCGTGACGGCAACCGCGGCGCCGCAAGCCGCGACAGGCTGCCCCGTGCATCATGGCTGACCAAGCGCCGCGGGCCGGCTGGTTCCAATATTGGGTGCTGGACGTCTTCTTCGGCCTCATCAACATGGGCGTGCATTACGCGCTGCGCCTATTGCCGATCGACGTCTGCTCCGGCTTCGGCGGCCTGATGGGGCCGCTGGTCAAATACAAATATCTGCCGAGCGACGCGCGCGCCCGCAAACTCTGGAAGCACGTGCGGCCGGACGAAGCCGACGAGGCCTCGACAGACGCCGCGATGACGCGGCTGTGGCGTTGCGTCGGCCGCACGATGGCGGAGTTTTCGGTGCTCGACCGGCTTTGGGCTGCCGGCCGGATTTCGGTCGCCGGGCTGGAGAATCTCGACGCCGCGCGCGCGACCGGAAAGCCGCTGATGTTTCTCGGCATGCATCTCGGCAACTGGGAAACAATTCCGGTGGCGATGCTGGCGCAGGGCCTGCGCGGGGCGAGCATCGCCATCGTGCCGGAGAACCGCTTCGACCACATGCTCGCCAACCAGGCGCGTGATCGTCTCGGCGGCGACTACATCACGGCCGACAAGAACGCGGCGTTCCAGGCCGTCCGATATCTGAAGAAGAAAAAGCAGGGCATCCTGATGTATGTCGACGAACTCGCGCGCGACCGCGTGTGGGCGCCTGCGTTCGGCCGGCCCCTGCGCGCGGAAGGCAACATTGCCTACATCCAGCGGCTGGCGCGGCTCGCCGGCGCGGTCATCATTCCGCTCTACAGCGTGCGCGTGCACGGCGAGGCGCGTTTCAAGGTGACGGTACTGCCGGCGCTGGAGCTGATCGACACCGGTGATCGCGATGCCGATCTCATGGCCAACATCGCCATGATCGACGCATTGATCGACCCGATCATCCGCGCCCATCTCGATCAGTGGTATTACGCGCTTGATTTCGAATTCGACGATTGAGCCGCTTCACTTCGGATCTGACACTGTGAAACGGAACGGTCCCATGGTCCAGCGCCGGACGCGGTCGGGCAACATGCCGCTGATGCGCGTCGACAGCCCGAACCAGAATGGAAACACGATGGTCGCCTTGTTGCGCGCGAGGCCGCGGCGGATAATCTTAACCGCTTTCTCCGGCGGCATTTCGAACGGCTTCACGCCGGACTCGCGCAGCATCATCGGCGTCGTGATGTAGCCCGGGCAAATCACGCTGACGCCGATGCCGCGTTCTGCAAGCAATCCGCGCAGCGACAGGCCGTAACTCAGCATCGCCGCTTTGCTCGCGCTGTAGCTCGGCGCGTCCGGCAGCGGAACGAAGCCGGCGAGTGAGCTGACGATCGCGATCTGGCCGCGGCCACGCGTCATCATCGGCGCCAGCAGCGGCTGCACGGTGTTGAGCACGCCCAGCACATTGGTCTCGATCAAGGCATGGGCGGGATCGGGCGGCTCGATCGCACCGCCGGGGCGCGTGCCTTCCATGACGCCGGCATTGGCGAACACCAGGTCGACCGGCGAATTGCGGTCGAACGCGGCGATCCACTTCATCATTTCCGCGCGGTCGCGCACGTCCATGACGCCGATGACGACGCCGGCGCCGGCGCGGCGGCATTCCTTGGCAATCGCTTCAAGCCGTTCGAGATTGCGGCCGAGCAGGCCGAGCGTGCCGCCGTCAGCGGCGTAGCGCAACGCCAGCGCCCTGCCGATACCGCTCGATGCTCCGGTGATGAGGACCGTTCGCGCCATGGATCATCCCGCGCCCGTGAGCGGCGCCAACCGCGCGACAGAATATCGGGTTGCTCAGCCCGGGTAACCGGGAAATTTCAGCGTACGAAGGCTTTCGGGGATTTTCGACAGCTCTTCGACGGTCAGGTCGATCGCCTGCTCGATGTCCTGCTCGGTGTGCATCGCGGTGAGGAAGAACCGCAGCCGCGACGTCTTTGCCGGCACCGCCGGATAGAGCACCGGCTGGACGTTGACGCCGCGATGAAACAGCAACTGCGACAGCAGGACCGCCGGGATCGAGTCGCCGACGATGATCGGGCACACCGACGTATGCTGGCCAGTGCCGGGATTGAGGCCCTGCTTCCTGGCGTAGTTCTCGAAATGGCGGCCGTTACGTTGCAGCCGCGTGACCCGCTCCGGCTCGCGGTGCAGGATTTCCAGCGCCTTTTCGACCGTCGCCGCGATCACCGGCGGCATGCCGACGCTGTAAACGAAGGCGCCGGCCATGCAGCGCAGGTAATCGACCATGATCGCCGAGCCGGCGATGTAGCCGCCGCAGCCGACCAGGGTCTTCGACAGCGTTCCCATCCAGATGTCGACCTCGACCGGGTCGACGCCGTAATGCTCGGCAATGCCGTAGCCGCGCGCGCCCAGCACGCCCAGCGCGTGCGCCTCGTCGACCATCAGCCAGGCGTCTTGGCGTTTCTTGATCTCGATGAGCCGCGGCAGGTCCGGGAAATCGCCGTCCATGCTGTAGAGGCCCTCGACGACGATGAGCACGCGCTCGAATTTTCCGCGGATCGAGGACAGGATGCGGTCGAGATCGTCGAGATCGTTGTGCGCGAAGCTGCGGCGCGTGGCGCCCGACAACACGCTGCCCATGACGGCGCTGTTGTGAACGACGGCATCCGAAATCACGAGATCTTTCGCGCCGCAAAGCTGGCCTATGACGCCCACGTTGGTGGCGTAGCCGCTGACGAACACCAGCGCTTCCTCGGCGGAATAATGGTCGGCCAGCGCGCGCTCGAGCGACCGGTGTACAGGGCGCTCTCCCGCCACGTGCCGGCTTGCCGAGGCCGAGATGCCGTACCGGTCGATCGCGGCCTTCGCGGCCGCGACGATTTCCGGGTGGCCGTTCATGCCGAGATAGTCGTAACAGGAGAAATTGAGCAGCGTGCGCCCGTCGATCACCGTGCGCGCGCCGGCGAGGCCTTCGTGCATCCGGAAGTACGGATTTTCGAGCTTGAATTTTTCGCCGACAGAGCGCTGGAAGCGAAGCTCGCTATAACCGGGCAGCGTCGAAAAGTCGGTGAACCGCGCGTGCACGGGCGCAGGAGCGGGGCTTTCAGCCAACCGCGGCTTCGCCATCTTTCGCATCGAGTCGACGCGCGAGAGCAGTTGTTCGCGCGCCTTCCCAGCGAGTGGCGATTCCTGGCTCAATTGAGCAGCCTTTTGACCTTCTGGGTATCTTCACCCACCGCGGTCTTGAGCGCCTCGAGTTGACTCGCGTCAACCGTCTCGGCGTGCTGTTCGGCGAGTGCGGTGACGGCAACGTCTTCGCGCGGATGATCGGCGTTCAGATGCGCGATGATTTCCTCGGCGACGCCGGAGATGGTCAGCACGCCGACTGAGCCCGACAGCGCGATGCGCATCCCGAAGCATTCTTCGAGATTGAGCACCAGTTCGAGCGCCATCAGCGAATCGAGGCCGATCTCACCGAGCGGACGCGTGCGGCTGATGTCTTCCTCGCGGGCGTGCAGCACGCGCGCGAGCTGCGCGACGATGATGCCGCCAACCTTGTGACGCACCGCCTCGATGCCTTCGCTCTTGAGCAGCGCGCGCAGGTCGACCCGGCCGACGTCGCTCTCGCTGCCCTGGGCATTGAGGATGAAGCTGGCATAGGTCGGCGAACGCAGCACCGGCAAGCGGTCGCTGCTGAACGAGGAGTTGTTCGGCGAAATCGTCAGCACCGCGAGCTCGGCTTGCGTCGCCGGCTGCTCCAGCGCCTGCGCCATCAGGTCGAGCGCTTCGCGCGCGCGCATGCCGGTAACGCCGGTCAGCTTTTGCAAATTGCTTTGCAGCCGCTGGTTTCGCGCCACGACGCCGACGTCGGTAATCGGGCCCCAGCCGATCGCCAGTGCCGGCAGGCCTTCCTGACGGCGGCGGCGCGCAAGGCCTTCCATATAGGCGTTGGCGGCGACGTAATTGCCCTGGCCCGGATTGCCGATCAGCGTCGTGACCGACGAGAACAGCAGGAAGTAGTCGAGTTGCATGCCGCGCGTGATCATGTCGAGATTGTTGGCGCCCTCAACCTTCGGCTTGAGCACCGTATAGAATTGCTCTTCGTCGAGATTGGCGATGATCGTGTCGCCAAGCACCATGGCGGCGTGCATCACGCCGACGACCGGCGGCATGGTCGCGTGGATCTTCTCGAACAGCTTTTGCAGCGCGCGTGCATCGGTCACATCGCACGGATCGGCGAGCACCTTGATGCCGCGCCGTGTGAAGCTCTCGACCGCGGCTTTTGCTTCCTCGGTCGCGGCGCCCTTGCGGCCAATCAGCACCAGATGCTTGGCGCCGTGCTCGACCAGCCATTTCGCGGTTTCGAGGCCGAAGCCGCCGAATGCGCCGGTAATGACGTGCGTGCCCTGCCCGCTGATGGCGAGCGGCTTGTTGGCCGCGCGCACCGAGCCGGGCGTCGGCGGACGGACCACGATCTTACCGATGTGGCCGGAATGCTGCATCAGGTGGAAGGCTTCGAGAACGTCCGTCGCCTTGAACACGCTGTACGGCAGCGGCCGGTACGTGCCCTTGGCGAATTGTTGCATGACGTCGGCATAAGCCTTCTCGCCCACGCTCTTGCGACCGACCATC
>JBAUHH010000309.1:0-4855 GCA_049680165.1 Pseudolabrys sp. | reverse complement strand
CTCGTCATCTACGCGCAGCACCGGGTGTTCCACTACGTGCCCGTACTGTGGCGGCTGCATCGCATGCATCACGCCGATCTCGATATCGACGTGACCACGGGCGTGCGTTTCCACCCGCTGGAAATTTTGCTGTCGGCGCTGATCAAGATCGCGGCGGTGGTGGCACTCGGCATTCCGGCCGTGTCGGTGCTGATTTTCGAGGTGGTGCTCAACGCCACGTCGATGTTCAATCACAGCAACGTGGCATTGCCGCCGCAGCTTGAACCGGTCATCCGTTGGCTGGTGGTGACGCCGCAGATGCACCAGGTGCATCATTCGGTCGTGCGAACCGAGCACGACAGCAATTTCGGATTTAATTTGCCGTGGTGGGATCGCCTGTTCGGCACATATTGCGCGCGGCCGGCGGCAGGCGAGGGTGTCGCGATCGGGCTGCCGATCTTCCGTGATCTGCGCGAGTTGCGGCTCGATCATTTGCTGACGCAGCCGTTTCGCAACGACCGGAACGAAAAAAGGCGGGGGGATAATAGTACCGCGCCCGGCTTTTGATGTTTGCGCCGACCTTAGTGCAGGCCGCTAAACAGCCAGATCAGCACAAGGATCGGAAGCGGAATTCCCAGCAACCAAAGCAGCAGATAACGTCCCATGGCTCAGTCCCTTCGCGTTGGTTTCGGGCTGAACTCGCGCCGGTCATTAAAAGTTCCAACGCTCGCGATCTGACGCCTTTGGTATCGGCGCGCGAGGCCGCTCGCGGAACGAACGTTCGCGCCAGTGCGTTGTCCGCGTTGTTCGGGAGGAGTGCTCTTACTCACAACAACTCCAACAAACGAGAGAGTAGCCCATGAGCCAGAATCCGAACCAAGGTCAGAATCCGAACCAGGGCCAGAACCAAAATCAGAAGCCTGGGCAGCAGCAGAACCTCAAGCCGGGTCAGCAGCAGAAGCCGGGCCAGCAACAGCAGCAGCGCCCGGGCAAGGACGACCAGCAGCACCCCGGCAACGAGCAGAAGCACTAGGTTCGTTCGCGTCTAGATCGGGAAAGCCCCGCTTCACGGCGGGCTTTTTCGTTGTCCACCGTCGCCGATGCCGCGTTGGCCTTGGCGGTCGCATTGCTTATGCTTGACGCGCCATGGCGACATCGGCGCTACCGCTCTTTCATCTCTACGGCGATCCGCCGGACGATTCCGCGTTCGATTTCATTCACATCGAAACCATTTCCTCGCGCTCCTCGATCCACGACTGGACCATCCGCGCGCATCGCCACCGCAATTTGTTTCAGATCCTGGTGATCGAGAACGGCGGCGGCGAGATGACCTACGAGGCGGCGATCGTGCCGTTTGCCGCGCCGGCAGCGATCCTGGTGCCGGCGACGACCGCGCACGGCTTCCGCTTCAACGCCAATGTCACCGACGGCTGGGTGGTCAGCTTCACCGAGGACGTCACGTCTGCGCTCGGCGAGCGTTCCGACGAGGCGCTGGCGCGACTCAGGGCAATTGCCGCGCATCCGCTGGTGCCGCTTGCCGCTGCTGCGGAAGCCAGGCGGCTTTCGACACTGTGCGCCGAATTGCATGAGGAGAGCTTTCTCGCCCGCGAAGGCTATCGCCTGGCGATGCGCGGGTTGCTCGCGCTCATCGCCATCGAGGTGGTGCGCCTGGCGGTGAGCCGCGCGCGCAGCGGCGCGGTGACGCTCGCGTCCGCCGATCCGCGCGTCGAGGAGTTGCGCAAGCTGGTCGAGGAGCACTTCCGCAAAGAACGCCTGATCAGTTTCTACGCCAAAAAGCTGGCGATGACGCCGGATCGTCTCAACGATCACGTGAAGCGCTCGACCGGCGTCACCGCAGGGCATCTCATTCGTCAGCGCGTGCTGACGGAAGCGAAACGCCAGCTCGTCTTCACCAACCAGCCGATCCATGAGATCGCCTACGATCTCACGTTCTCGGACCCGTCGCACTTCACGCGTTTCTTCCGCAAGCAAACCGGCACGACGCCGCAAGCATTCCGCGAAGGCCGCGGCTGATTACTTTTTTGTCTTCAGGGAATCGCCGCGGATGAAGGCGAACGCCACCACGGCGCCGATGAGCTCGCCGATGCCGCCGCCGACAAGCGCGGCGCGCAGACCCGGCAGGAATCCCGCGTTCATGGCCGGCTCCTGGCCGGCATAGGCGGCGAATACCGCGCCGAGGATGGCGACGCCGAACGTGGCGCCAACCATGCGCGCGGTGTTGAGCACGCCCGACGCCGTGCCGGAGCGCTCCGGCGGCAGCGCCGCCACCGCGACGCCGTTCACGGGTGCGGTGTTGAGCCCAAGCCCGATGCCGACGACGAATAGCGCGATGGAGGTCTGCACGATGCTGGTGTCCGGGCCGATAAAGGCCAGCGCCAGTTCACCGAAACCCATACAAGCCATTCCGGCCGTCATCACGAGACGCGGTCCGAAGCGGTTGGTGACATAGCCGACGGTCTGCGAGACGATGACGAAACTCACCGACATCGGCAGCAACTCGAAGCCGGCGACAAGCGGCGTCGCACCGCGCATGATCTGGAAATAAAGCGGCATGATGAACAGCAGCGCGTACATGCCGAAGGTCATCAGCCCCGCGGAAGCGAGCGCCGCGGAGAACACCGGCCGGCGCAGGAACGAAATCGGCAGCAGCGGGCCAGCGGTGCGGGTTTCAACCCACACAAACAGGACAAGCGCGACCAGCGCGAGACCGGAGATCGACAGGATCGGCGTCGAGAGGAAGCCCCAGTGCGATCCTTCGATGGCCGCGAACGCGAAGGCGGCAAGCCCGGCGATGGCGAGCCCCTGGCCGGGCAGATCGAGCTTGCGGCCCTTCGGCGACGAAGATTCCTCAACCGCGTAATAAGTCAGCGCCAGCGTCACGGCGCATACGGGCAGCGCGAGATAGAAAATGCTGCGCCAGCCCATGCTGGCGAGCAGCCAGCCGCCGAGCGTCGGGCCGATGATGAAGGCAAGCCCGTTGCAGCTTGCCCAGATGCCCATGGCGTGCGCGCGCTCTTCGCGGCCCGGATAGGCGATGGTGAGCAGCACCAGCGACATGGGCACGGCGAAGGCCGCGCCCAACCCGCTCACCAACCGGCCGGCAATCAAGGTCGCGGCATTGGGCGCGAGCGCGCACGCGAGCGTGCCGGCGGAAAACAGGAGGACGCCGAGCGCGAACACGCGGCGGCGGCCGTAAAGGTCGCCGAGCGTTCCGGCGGTCAGCAGCAGGCTCGCATAGACGAGATTGTAGGCGTCGATCACCCACTGCATTTCGCTCACGCCCGCATGCAGGTCGCTGCCGATGCTCTTGAGCGCCAGGTTGACGGCAGACGTGTCGATCTGCGCCAGCAGCACGGCGAGCGACGCCGTAAGCAGGACGAGGCGAGGGTGGCGGCTGGTTGCTTCGGCTTGGCTTTTGATGACGGCAGCGGTCATGCGGTACCTGTGTCGGGGACGTGGTCGATAAGGTCGACATAAGCGAGCACGTTCCGGGAACCCACCCGATTTCTGCGCCCGATTACGCCCGGAAACCGCGCCGCACCGTGGTTAAGCGGCTAACAAGTAAGGTAAAATTTTGGTTTGCTTTGAAATTAGCATTTGATGCGATTACGCCGGGTTTCTCTTTTCAGGAGGAACCGCGACATGCGCAAGGCACCCGGCGCCATCACGATGATGATCATGGCGATCGCCGTCTACTTCATCCTCGTTTGGGGCTTTGACGCGTTCCGTATTTTCACCTCCTCGACCTACGGGCTCGATGATCCGCTGCATTCGCAATTCGTGTTCGGCCTCGGCCGCATGATCGGCGCCGGCCCCGACGGCTTGATCAAGATCGCGGCCGTGTTCGGCGCGCTCAAGCTTATCGTCGCCGGCGTATGCGCCTGGCACCTGCTCGAGCGCGTGCGCTCGCTGTTCGGCCGCAAGAGCGACACCGACGTTCTCGAAGCGGGCCTGATGCTCGCCGTCATCGCGAGCCTTGCCGCCGCCGCGCCGGTCGTGTGGACCCACAATGTCGACGCCGCGCGCGAGCAGATCATTCCGCTGCTGCTGGCGGCGCTTGCCGCCGCGCTTTGCATCATCGAGCGCTTTGGCGCCGTGCCGGCCGTCACCGCGCCGGCCACCGCGAAAGAGACCTCGCGCTGGTTCTCGCCCTGGCGCTAAGACGCCGGTGGCTTTCAGTTGATCCCGGGCGCCCTTGGGGCGCCCGCTTTATTTGGGCTTCGCCAATTCGGCGATCACGTCAGCGGCTTCCTTGAAGGCGTGATTGGCCGCCGGCACGCCGCAATAGATCGCCTGCTGCAAGATGATTTCCTTGATGTCGGCTTCGGTGAAGCCGCCTTCGGCGAGCGCGGCGCGCACGTGCAGACGGAATTCGTCCCATTGCGCGAGCGCGATCATGGTGCCGATCACCAGCACGCGGCGTGTGCGCTCGTCGTAATGCGGACGCGTCCAGATTTCGCCCCAGGCGTAGCGGGTGATGAGATCCTGGAATTCCTCGTTGAAGGAGTTCTTGCGCGCATTGGCGCGGTCGACCCAAGCCGCGCCGAGAACTTTCCGGCGCCGCCCCATGCCGCGTTCGTGGCGTTCTTTGTCTTCCATGACGCGCGCTATCCCTTCAGGAAGTCGAGCACAATGTCGGTGTACGCCTTCGGCTGCTCGAGATTGGCGATGTGCGCGCCGTCGACCACGGCGAGTTTGGCGCCCTTGATCTGACGCTGGATTTCCTCACCGGCGGCTGGTGGCGTCGCCGGGTCGTGCTTGCCGACGATGACCAGCGTCGGAGTTGTGACGCGCGGGTTGGAGCTGCGGAAATCCATGTCGCGGATCGCCTCGCAGCAGGCGATGTAGCCTTCCA
>JBAUHH010000308.1:0-17263 GCA_049680165.1 Pseudolabrys sp. | reverse complement strand
GGCCGCGCACAACGTCGCGCGCCAACAGCTCGAAACCGACCGCGCCGCGCTCGCCGAAGCCGAACGCGGCGTGCAGCGGCTGGAAACCGAAGCCAAGACGCTGTCGAAAGTGCTGGCAGTCGAGACCCGCAATCTGTGGCCGCCGATCATCGACCACGTCGCCGTGGACAAGGGCTTCGAGAAGGCGCTCGGTGCAGCGCTTGGCGACGATCTCGATGCGCCGACCGATGCGTCCGCGCCGATGCACTGGAAGACCGTCGCCGCCGACGGCGCCGATCCGGCGCTGCCAAGCGGCGCGGAGCCGCTTGCCCGTTTCGTCAAGGCGCCACCGCAGCTCGCGCGCCGGCTTTCGCAGATCGGCGTCGTGGATCGCGAGACCGGCAACCGGCTCGCGCCCGCGCTCAAGACTGGCCAGCGTCTCGTGTCGCGCGAAGGCGACCTGTGGCGCTGGGATGGTTATTCGGCGGCGGCGCATGCGCCGACCGGCGCGGCGCGGCGGCTTGCGCAGCGCAGCCGCTTGACCGAGATCGACGGCGAATTGCAGTCGTCGCGCAGCGAGCTCAATGCCAAGCGCAGCGCGCTCGAAGCGGCGCAAGCGACCTTCGAGGCCGCCGGCGCCACCGAAACCGAAACGCGCACGCGCGAGCGCGACCTCAACCGCCAGGCGGCGCGGCTTTCCGCGCTGGCCGAGGCGCGCACGCGGCTCACCACCAGCCGCGACGAAGCGCTTGCCGGCAAGACCGATGCTGAGAAGTCGCTCGCAGGCCTCGCGCCCGCCGCCGAAATCGAAACGAAGCTCGCCGCCGTGCGCGACGACATCACCGGCAAGCGCGCCGCGCTCGCCGAAGTGCATGCCGAACAGCAGGCGATCGTGCGCGAGGCCGAGCTGTCCGACCGCCGCCTCGCCGCGATTGCCGCCGACACCGCCCAATGGAACGAGCGTCGCGACGGCGCCAAGAATCAGATCACCACGCTCGAGCAGCGCATCGAGGAAGCCAAGCGCGAGCGCGCGGAACTCGAGAACGCGCCCGCCGTCTTCGCCAAAAAGCGCGCCGCCCTCATCACCCAGGTCGAAGGCGCCGAGACCGAACGCCGCGCCTGCGCCGACCGGCTCGCCGAGGCGGAAGCCGCGCAGAGCCAGGCCGATCAGGACGCGCGCGCGGCGTTGGAGGCCGCCAGCTCTGCGCGAGAAGAGCTTGCCCGGGCGGAAGAACGCTTCGAAGGCTCCAAGCGCCGGCTGTCGGATATCGCGCGCGAGATCCACGACATGCTGGAGATCGAGCCGGCCGGCGTCGCCGAGCTTGCGGGGTTAAAACCGGGCGAGGCCGTGCCCGATGTCGCCGAGATCGAGGGCACGCTGGAGCGCTTGCGGCGCGAGCGTGAGCGGCTCGGCGCCGTCAACCTGCGCGCGGAAGAGGAACTGCGCGAGATCGAGACCCAGCACGGCAAGCTCACCACCGAGCGCGACGACCTCATCGCCGCGATTCAGAAATTGCGGCAAGGCATCCAGAGCCTCAACCGCGAGGCGCGCGAGCGGCTGTTGGCCTCGTTCGAGGTCGTCAACAAGCACTTCCAGCATTTGTTCACGCGGCTGTTTGGCGGCGGCCAGGCGGAACTGCAATTGATCGAAAGTGACGATCCGCTCGAGGCCGGCCTCGAAATCATGGCGAAGCCGCCCGGCAAGAAGCTGACGACGCTGTCGCTCTTGTCCGGCGGCGAGCAAGCGCTCACCGCGCTGGCGTTGATTTTCGCGGTGTTCCTGACCAATCCAGCGCCGATCTGCGTGCTGGACGAAGTCGATGCGCCGCTCGACGATCACAACGTCGAGCGCTTCTGCGACCTGCTCGACGAGATGAAGAAGTCGACCGACACCCGCTTCGTGATCATCACGCACAATCCGATCACGATGGCGCGGATGAACCGCCTCTACGGCGTCACCATGGCCGAGCGCGGCGTGTCGCAACTCGTTTCGGTCGATCTCGAAGCCGCGGTCAAGATCCGCGAGGCCGGCTAGGCCGCTGCCGGCTTTTCCGGCGCAAGCGCAGGTGCGGGAACAGCCTCTTCGGCCAGCCAGGCGCCGCTCATGGCCCAGACGTGCTCTTGCCCGCACGCCGGACACAGCATGCGCCCGGGAACTTCAGGCAACTTGCGGAATACCACGGCTGCGGTCTCGATCGAGGTCGAGACGCTGCGGCCGGTGGCAGGGCATTTGATCATCACCGAACTCATGTCAGACCCTCCGATCCCCGCCCATATGTGCGCTAGGGAACCCCCGGATCGTGACCGCCGTAAGACCGCGTCCAGGCCATGTGGATAAAGTCTCCGTGACCCGAAAAAATTTCGGAACGATCACCCGGGAGGCGCGTTAACCGCCGTGAATTGAGAATTAAGCCGGCGGCGCCCCCCCTTACCCCCCGAACAGCCGTCGGCGAGAAGACCCCAGGCCCCCCGGCGTGGGGTCTTTTTTTGTCCGGATGCGCCCGTCTGGTACCCGAGTAAAGGCCACCTAAAAGTTCCGGTAGGGTCTTACCGACCGCTGCCGTCCGCTCGCCAAGTGCGATAGGCTCAGCCGCAGTCACAGTTTCGCGCCCTTGAGGAGCAGATTATGTCCACCACCGGCTGGGTTATTCTCGGCGTCGTTGTCGTCCTCATCCTCTGGATCATCAGCATCTACAACGGCCTCGTCGCCATGCGGCAGCGGGTGAACCAGGCCTTCGCCGACATCGACGTGCAACTCAAGCAGCGGCACGACCTGATCCCGAACCTGGTCGAGACGGTGAAGGGCTACGCCGCGCACGAGCGCGGAACTCTGGAAGCGGTGGTCCAGGCGCGCAATGCGGCGATGGCGGCGCCCGGCGTCGACCAAAAGGTCGCAGCTGAGAACATGCTGAGCGGGGCATTGCGGCAATTGTTCGCTTTGTCGGAATCCTACCCCGACTTGAAGGCCAACCAGAACTTCCAGCAATTGCAGAGCGAGATCACCGACATCGAGAACAAGCTCGCGGCCTCGCGCCGGTTCTTCAACAACGCGGTGCAGGAATACAATACGGGCATCCAGGTGTTCCCGGCCGCCTTGTTCGCCGCGATGCTCGGTTTCAGCCAGCGCCAGTTTTTCGACGTCGGCGGCGACCGCGCACAACTCGAACAGGCCCCGAGCGTGAAGTTCTAGATTTAATTCGTCATGCCCGGCCTTGTGCCGGGCATCCACGCCTTTCTTTGCTGCAAGCAAGACGTGGATGGCCGGGACAAGCCCGGCCATGACGTCCTCAAGGCATTTCGCTCATGGCCGCCTACGGTCTTTACACCCACATCCAGTCCAACAAGCGGCGCTCGATCGTGCTGCTGATCGGGCTGTTCTTCCTCGTTTACGTGATGGTGTTCGCCGGCGCGCTGCTCGCCGAAGGTCTCACCGGCGGTTACGGCTCCGACGGACGCGGCCTGCCGCTTGCGTATCTTATCCACGCGGCGGAATACGATTTCCTCAAAGCCGCGCCGTGGGCGACCGCCGGCGCCATCGTCTGGATTTTCATCGCCTACCATTTTCACCAGTCGATGATCGACTCGATCACCGACTCGCAATCGGTCACGCGCCAGCAGGAGCCGCGGCTTTACAATCTCCTGGAAAATCTCTGCATCTCGCGCGGCATCACCATGCCGAAGCTCAAGATCGCCGACGACGAAGCGCTCAACGCCTTCGCCACCGGACTGAACGAGAAGCAATATTCCATCACGGTAACGCGCGGGCTCATCGAGCGCCTCAACGATCAGGAAATCGAGGCGGTGCTCGGCCACGAGCTCACGCACATCCGCAACGGCGACGTGCGCATGCTGGTGATCGCGCTGGTGATCGCCGGCGTAATCGGATTCTTCGGCGAGATGGTGTTCCGTATCTTTTTCCAGGGCATGTATTGGGGCGGCGGACGCCGTTCGAGCAGCGACGGCGACCGCAAGGGCGGCGCCGGCCTCGTCATCGTGATCGCGCTCGCGATCATCGCGGTGGTCTGGATATTGTCGATCGTCATCCGCTTCGCGCTGTCGCGCCAGCGCGAATATCTCGCCGATTCCGGCTCGGTGGAGCTGACCAAAAATCCCGACGCCATGATCTCCGCGCTGCGCAAGATCGAAGGGCGCGGCGAAATCCCCGGCGCCAATTCGGCGGTGATGGAAATGTGCATCGACAATCCGCGCGAGGGATTTTCCAATATCTTCGACACGCATCCGTCGGTCGACAAGCGCGTCGAGGCGCTGGTGAAATTCGCCGGCGGCCACGATCCAGGCCCGATTGCCGAGTTGGAAGATGCGAGCGAAGGAGAACCCGCGCAGATTTCACCGCCACCGCCCGGCGGACCGTGGGGAACCGAGCCGCCGCCCGGCGGACCGTGGGGGCCGCGGCAGAACTAGCTCAATGCCCCTCGAATGAAATGAGCGTGCGCACCGGCACGTCGAGCTTGCGCAGCCTCTCCGCGCCGCCGAGCTCCGGCAAATCAATGACGAAGCAAGCGGCCAGAACTTCCGCGCCGAGCTGGCGCAACAGCTTCACCGCCGCTTCCGCCGTGCCGCCGGTCGCGATCAGATCGTCCACCAGCACCACGCGCTCGCCCGCGACCAGCGCGTCGGCGTGGATCTCAATCTGGTCCTCGCCGTATTCCAGCGAATAGGTGACGCTCACTCTCTTATGGGGAAGCTTGCCCTTCTTGCGGATCGGCACGAAGCCGGCCGAGACCTGATGCGCCACCGCCCCGCCGAGGATGAAGCCGCGCGCCTCAATGCCCGCGACCTTGTCGATCTTGGAGCCGGCCCATGGCTGCACCAGTTCGTCCACCGCGCGGCGGAACGCACGCGCATTGCCGAGCAGCGTGGTGATGTCGCGGAACATGATGCCCGGCTTGGGATAGTCCGGGATCGAGCGGATCGCGTCGCGCAGGTCGTTTTCGATTGTTGCCATCGGGCGGATTACTTTTTCTGCCGCTCGATAAAGGTCAATCCGCCCTTCATCTTGTTGTTCAGCGTCGTTTCGTTGATCTGTACGACGACCGCGTCGGCCGGGACGTTGCAGTTTTTCACCACGGCGTTGGTGATCTCCAGCATAAGCGCCTTTTTCTGCTCGTCGGTGCGGCCGGCGGCGAGATTGACGGTGACTTCGGGCATTCAGTCCTCCCCCCTTCTTGGCAATCGCTATTTGCGTTTCAGGTTGAGACGGTCGATGACCTTGGCATAGCGGTCAAGGTCATCCTGCATGAAGCGGGCATAATTGGCCGTGCCGTTTTCCTGCATCACCATGCCAAGGGTCGCCATGCGCTTCGCCATGTCAGGCTCGCGGACAATTTTGGCGACCGCCGACTGCAAGCGCGCGACAATTTTAGGCGATATCCCGGCCGCCCCCTGCAAGCCCAGCATATCGGCGATGTCGAAGCCCTTGACGCCGGCCTCGTCGCAGGTCGGCACATCCGGCAGCGAGGCGGCGCGCGTGAGCACGCTCACGCAAAGCGCGCGCAGCTTGCCGGTATTGATCAACGAGATGACATTGGGAAGCCCAGACCATCCGGCCTGGATTTCGCCGGTGAGCAGGCCATTCACCAGCGCGGTGCCGCCGCGATAAGGCACGTGCAGAAGCTTGATCCCGGCGCGCTCCGCGAAAATCTCCATGGTGAGATGATGGATCGAACCGGCGCCGGCGGAGCCGAAGCTCAATTTGTCCGGCTTCGATTTTGCGAGCGCGATGAACTCATCCAGCGTTTTTGCCGGCAGCGAAGGAACGATCACAAACACCGTCGGCACCGTCGCGAGCGCGGTGACGGGCGTGAAATCCTTCAGCGTATAGGTCGCCTCCGGGTTCATGGTGATATTGATCGCGAGTGCGCCGGAGTCGTTGATCATCAGCATGTAGCCGTCCGGTGTGGACAACGCGATGCGTTTGGCCAGAAGGATGCCGCCGGCGCCCGGCACGTCCTCGACCACGAACGGCTGGCCCAATTCTTCCGACAGCCGCTGCGAAAGCAGACGCGCCAGCACGTCGGGATTTCCGCCGGCAGCCGATGCGGCAAGGACACGCACGGCATGGTCCGGATAATCTTGCGCCTGCGCCGCCGACGCCGTCCAAGCCAGAAAGAAACCGAGCGCCAGGCTCACGATCCGCCGCCGCATATCACCCTCCCTCTCGTTTTCAGGATTCGCCCCAGATATCCCGCGCCAGTTCGGCCACGAGGCGAAGCTTAGCTTCCTGAACTTCCGGCGTCACGGGATTGCCGGTCTCGACGCTGGCGAAACCGCACTGCGGGCTCGCGGCGAGGCGTTCGAGCGAAACGTGACGGCTCGCCTCCTCCACGCGCGCGCGCAACGCCGCCTTTTCCTCTATCGCGCGTGTCTTGGTTGAAACCAGCCCGAGCACGACCGACTTGTGCCTGGGGACAAAGCGCAGAGGCGCGAAACTGCCTGCGCGCGGAGTATCGTATTCGAGGAAGTAGAACGGTATCTCGAGCGCGTTGAACAACCGCTCGGCGACATCTTCGTAGCTGCCTTCGGCGTGCCAGTGGCCGCCGCGATTTCCCCGGCACAGATGCATGCCGATGTGCAGCGTCTTCGGCGCAGCCCGCAGCACGCGATTGGTTATCGCGATGTATCGATCGATCAGCTCGCTCCAGTTGTCGCCACGCGCGGCAAGCGCCGCCTGCACATCGGGATCGCCGAACTTGGCGAAGGCGGTCTCGTCGATCTGCACATAGCGGCAGCCGGCCCGCGCCAGCGCGTCGAGCTCCTTGCCGAAAGCCTCGATCGTATCGTCCCAGAACTGATCGAGGTCGCGATAGGCGTGCGCGAGCACCGCCGCGTCGCCGCCGCGGAAATGCAGCGCGCACGGGCCGGGAATGGTGATCTTCGGCAGCAGTACGGTCTTGCGCTTGAGAAAGTTGAAATCGTCGACGTTGATTGGATGCGTCCAGCGCACCCGGCTCTTGATGACGGCAACCGGCTGCGCTCCACGCCCGCCACCTTGCGCAGCCCCGGCGCCGGCGATGGTGTCGATGCTGAGATCGCCGAGCTGGCGATAGAAGAAGCTGTGGTACGAGCGGCGGCGGAATTCTCCGTCGGTGACGAAACGCAGACCGAGCCGCTCCTGCAGCGCAATTGCTTCGGCGATCGCGGCGTTTTCCGCGTCGGTCAGTTCGTCTTGCGTGATCTCGCCACGCGCAAAGCGCGCGCGCTTGTCGAGCAAACCTGAGGGCCGCAACAAGCTGCCGATATGCTCGGCGCGAAACGGCGGCTTGTCGCCTGCGACCGCGTGAACGTTCATGTCGTTTGCTTGCCTCGTCGCCAGTCTAGCGAGTGAGTACCCGGCCCGCCACGGCGTCGAGCTTCTTGATCAGCTCCGGATCGCGCGCTTCCGGCGCGGTGATCAGCGCCGTGTCGAGCGCGCGGTCGGAGCCGATCGGGCACTGCTCGTGCTCGCGCGGGAAATCCTTGGCAAGCCGCGCCACCAGTTGCTTCGCGCGATCCACGTTGGAGCCGAGAATCTTGATGACGTCCTGCACCGTGACCGCGTCGTGGCCCGGATGCCAGCAGTCGAAGTCGGTCACCATCGCGACGGTGGCGTAACAAATCTCCGCCTCGCGCGCGAGCTTGGCCTCCGGCATGTTGGTCATGCCGATCACCGAATAGCCGAGCGTCTTGTAGGTGATGCTTTCCGCGTAGGTGGAGAACTGCGGCCCTTCGATGCAGACGTAAGTGCCGCCGCGCGCGAGCGGGATGCCTTCCTTGCCGGACGCCTCGTCGATGCGCAGCCGCAATTTCGGCGACACCGGATGCGCCATCGACACGTGCGCAACGAGCCCTTTGCCGAAGAACGATTTCTCGCGCTTGTAGGTGTGATCCACGAACTGGTCGATCAGCACGAAGGTGCCCGGGGGCAATTCTTCCTTGAACGAGCCGCAGGCCGAGAGCGAGACCAGGTCGGTGACGCCGGCGCGCTTCAAAATGTCGATATTGGCGCGGTAGTTGATGTCGGACGGCGACAGGCGGTGGCCCTTGTCGTGGCGCGCCAGGAAGACGACCGGCAGGCCGTCCACCTCGCCGACGCGCAGCGCGCCCGACGGCTCGCCCCACGGACTCGCGATGCGCACCTCGCGCACGTTTTCCAATCCCGGCAGATCGTAAATGCCGGAGCCGCCGATGATGCCGAGTACAGCTTTTGTCATGCCAACCTCTTATTGGTTGGCGGGAACAATGACAACCGGTCGCGCCGCTTGCGGATGGGGAATTTCAGCCGCGACAGCATGTTGTCTGCTGCCCGCCAGCGAGCTGCATCTTGAAAACCTCTCGCGGTCGGGGCACGATCCCCGCCAACGACGAGAATGTCGTCATGAAATGTGTATTACGCCTTCTTCCAGCCTTCGCGTTGATCGGCTCGCTCGCCGGTCAGTCCGCACTTGCAGCGTCCGCGAAACCGGCGGTGATCTCCTGCACGCAGGTCGCGACGGCCACCCAGCTCCAGGCGATCAGCCGCAATCTCGCCGGCAGCTACTGCCTGGCGAACGACATCGATCTCGCCTCGATCTCGAATTTCGTGCCCATCGGCAATGGACCGCTGTTCACCGGCGCCTTCTTCGGCAACGGCCACGTCATCCGCAACCTGAAGATCAGCAGCACCTCGGCGAATGTCGGCTTGTTCGGCGGGATAGCCGACGGGCGCATCCAGGACGTGGGCTTGATCAACGCCAATCTGAACGCCACTGGGGCGCCGGCACGCGTCGGCGGCCTGGTCGGCTTCGCCACCTCGGGTAGCACCATCGCGCGAGTGTTCGTGACCGGACGCATCACCTGCAAGAGCAGAGCAGACTGCATGGCCGGTGGCATCGTGGGCGACCTCCAGCCCGGCGTGACGCTGGCGGACTCCTGGAGCTCGGCCGATGTTGCCGCCCGCGCGACCACGGCAGCGTCGGCCGGCGGGGTTGTTGGCGGCGGAGGCGGCACGATTACAGGCAGCTACGCCACCGGAAACGTCTCCTGCACCGGCACCAGCTCGTTTTGCGACGCGGGCGGGCTGGTTGGCGGCAGCGGACCGGTTTCGCAGTCCTTTGCCACCGGAGCGGTGAGCGCTCCCCCGCCCTCCGGTTTCGCGGGAGGATTGGTTGGCGACATTCTCGGCCAGGCTATCGAGCGTTCGTACGCGACGGGACCGGTCTCGGGTGATACCGCCGGCGGGCTGGTCGGGCAGCTCCGCTCGGGCAGCAGCATCACCGAGAGCTACGCGATCGGCCAGGTAACCGGGACGACGAATGCCGGCGGCCTCGCCGGCCACGAAACGAACGCAACGCCCACCGCCAGCGCCAGCTACTGGGATGTCAACACGACGGGACAAGCAGCAAGCGTCGTCGGCACAGCGGCGACAACGAGGTCGCTGCGCGCCCGCTTGCCGCAAGGCTTCGACTCCTTCTGGGCGATCAACAAGGGGCGGACCTTTCCTTTCTTCAACACCGACGACATCGGCTTTACGTCGCCGCTCGCCACGCTCGTGCGCGGCAACAACAACGTGTTCGTTTTTCTTCCGATCAGCCAGCTCGACAAATCGCTCTACGCCGGCGCGACGGCACACATCTCGCAGGCGTCGCAGGCGACGGTATACGACATGATCGCACGCGCGATCGGGCTGACCGACAATATGGCGCAACTCAAGGAAGTACGCATCGACAAATACTTCTGGCACGACGCGAAACAGACGACGGCCTGGACCGGGCCCGTTCTCACCCACGCGACGCTCGGCAAGTTCGTCGCGCTCGCGCCGTCGGCGACGCTCAATCCCGTTCTCACGCAGATGAAGGCACAGAATCTCGTGATCCTGCGCGGCACCTACTCAACGAGCGGCGGCACGGCCACGCACTGGATGCTGGGGACGATGTATCTAGGCAGCATAGTGCTCGCGAACGATCCCTGGACCGGCACGCAGGTCTCGATCGACGTGCGCACCAGGAAAGTGACCGAGCCCGCCAACTTCCCGCTCACCAATTTCAAGGTCGACGGATATCAGGCTGTGGCGGTCAATTGATGCGTCGTCTTGCGCGGCGCCACGGCCAAACCCGTGGTCGGAGCCTTTCCACGGAAGAATTTTGTGATTGACGGCTATCGGCCCGTGACTTTCATGGGCAAAATAGCGAAGTGGGCGTACGACGAAGGGGATTTGTCATGACCAGGATCTACGGGGCGAGCGCGGCAGCCGCGCTGGCTGTTTCTATCTTCACTGCGGCGTCGCCTGCCAACGCGGCCGTCTGCACCGCCATCACCACGGCGGACGAATTGCAGGGGATGGCCGACAATACCGCCGGCAGTTACTGCCTGAAGAACGACATCGACATGAGCTCGATTTCGAATTTCCTGCCGGTCGGCATCCCCCCGTCCCACATATTCACCGGCACGTTCGACGGCGGCAATCACGTCATCCGCAATCTCAAGACCAATCACAGCGATCTCGATCACGTCGGATTGTTCGGAGTCACCAACGGCGCGACGATCAAGAACGTGACGCTCGACAATCCGAAGGTCGTGGCCGGCAAGGTCGGCGACCATGTGGGCGCCCTTGTCGGAACCGCGCAGGGGACGACGATCAGCAACGTTCACGTCGTCAACGGCGAGGTCGTTCTCAATGCGACGGGTGGCGACGGCGGCGGCATCGCCGGGTTTCTCACCGGCAATTCAACCATCGACCTGTCTTCGGTCGCGACCGACGTGGTGACCAAGGGTGACGCCAACGCCGGCGGGCTGCTCGGCGAGACGGACGTAAATATCAAAGTGACAAGAAGCTACGCGAGCGGCCTGGTGTTCTGCACCGGCACGGATTGCGACGCCGGCGGTCTCGTCGGCGCGACGGGCACGAATACCACGATAAGCAAATCGTTCTCCACTGCGACTGTATTCTGCCCGACCAACAGTATTTGCGGCGGCCTCGTCGGATACGCCAGTGCCGGCAACTTCTCCTTCGTCTACGCGTCGGGAGAGGTGGTGAGCGGCACTGGGACAGTCGAAGGCGGCTTGATCGGCACGCTCGACGGCGCGAACAGCGCGACGCTCAATCAGGTGTACGCGATCGGGCTGGTTGGCGGCAGCGCCAGCACGCTCGGCGGCCTGATCGGCGTATCGAATGGCAGCCCGTCCACCCACGGCGCCTATTGGGATGCGCAGACCAGCGGACGGAGCACGAGCGCCGTCGGCACCGCCATGACGACCAGGCAAATGTGGAACAACATGCCAAGCCTCTTTAATACCACCACCTGGCACATCACGCTGCGGTACGGTTACCCTTATCTCACGACCGGTCTCGACTTCAGGCCGCAGCTGGCCACGCTGGTCAATCTCAACAGCCACCTCGTCTTCACCTTCAACCGCATCTCGCAGTTCGACAAGTCGAACTACAGGGGCGCGACCAACCATATCGACGAGGCCTCGCTTGCGGCTTGCTACACGATGATCGCGCGCGCGATCGGCGTCGACCAGGATTATTCGGCGCTCGCCGAGGTCCAGATCGACAAGTATTTCTGGGTCGATGCCACGCAGAAGACTCTGTGGCGCGGGCCGGTAACGAGCGACGCCACGCTCGGCCCGCTCAAGGCGATCCCCGCCAACGTGACGCTCACGACCACTGTCGTCGCCAACATGAAGAGGGGCAAGGTCGTGCTGCTGCGCGGCAGCTACCAGAACGGCGGCAAGACCGCCGAAGCGTGGATGCTCGGCACCCTGTTCACGTCGGACGAGAACGGCAAGATCCTGGCCGTGATTGCCAACGATCCGTTCACGGGCGCGCAGATCCAGATCGATCCCGTCAAGAAGACCGTGGCAGCCCCACGATCGTTCCCGCTGAAGGGCTTCAAGGTGGACGCCTACCAGGTAGTCACCATCGCGATACCGTAACCGACGCAAACACTGCCAAAGAAAAAGGGCCCTCGCCGGGCCCTTTTTATTCTCGTCGTCCGATTGAGCGCCGCGTTCAGATGCTCGTTCTCTGCGGGTCCTGGCCGTGCGCCAGTTCGCGCGGCTTCTCGACCGCGTGCCAGACCTTCTTCTTGGTGAAGTAGAGCAGGCCCGCCAGCACGACCAGGAAGATCATCACCTGGAAGCCGATGCGCTTGCGCTGTACGAGGTGCGGCTCGGATGCCCACATCAGGAAGGCCGCAACGTCCTTGGAGTATTGCGCGAGCGTCGCCGGCGAGCCGTCGTCGAACTGCACCTGCCCGTCCTGGAGCGGCGGCGGCATGGCAATGGCGTGGCCGGGGAAATATTCGTTGTAGTGGCCGTTGGGAGGCAGCGGGAAGCCCTTCGGCGCGTCCTTGTAGCCCGTCAGGATGGCGTGGATGTAATCCGGACCCAGCTCCTGGTACTGCGTGAAGATGTCGAAGACGAACCACGGGAAGCCGCGCTGGTAACCGCGCGCTTTGGCGAGCGTGGACATGTCTGGCGGCGCAGTGCCGCCGTTCGCGGCCTTTGCCGCCAGCTCGTTCGGGAACGGCGCCGGAAAATGATCGGCCGGGCGGCCCGCACGCTCGGTCGGCTGGCCGGAATCGTCGAGATCCTTGATCTTGTAGTCGGCGGCGAGCGCCTCGACCTGCGCTTCGGTAAAGCCGGGCCCGCCCGCGTCGGCAAGATTGCGGAACGACAGCAGATCGAGCGAATGGCAATTCGAGCAGACTTCCTTGTAGATCTTGAAGCCGCGCTGGAGCTGCGCCTCGTCGTATTTGCCGAACGGGCCGGCGAACGACCACGACTGCCGCGGCGGCGGCACCTGTTCCGACAATTGCGCCGAGGCCGGCGCGGCGATCGCGAGCGTTGCGCCGGCAAGCGTGAGGGTGAGAATTGTCCGCTTCATGATCATGCTCCCCGCGGCCCCATTTCACCCAGCACCGATTCCGAAATCGAATTGGGCAGCGGTTTGGTCTTCTCGAAGATGCCGAGCAGCGGCAGCACGATCAGGAAATAGGCGAAGTAGTAGAATGTGAACACGCGCGCGAGGATCACGTAAATGCCCTCAGGTGGCTTGGAGCCGAGCCAGCCAAGCCCCACCGCGGCAACGACGAACAGCCAGAAGAACTGCCGGTACAGCGGCCGGTAGCGCGCCGACCGCACGCGCGACGTATCGAGCCACGGCAGGAAGGCAAGGATCGCGATCGAGGAGAACAGCGCGACGACCCCAAGCAGCTTGTTCGGGATCGAGCGCAGGATCGCGTAAAACGGCAGGTAATACCATTCCGGCACGATCTCCGACGGCGTCACCGCCGGATTGGCCGGAATGTAGTTGTCGGGGTGCACCAGGTAATTCGGAATGTAGAACACGAACCACGCGAACACGATGCAGAAGCACGCCATCATGAAACTGTCTTTGGCGGTGGCGTAAGGCGTGAACGGCACCGTGTCCTTGCCGGACTTCGGCTCGATGCCGGCCGGATTGTTCTGCCCGACGACGTGCAATGCCCAGATGTGCAGCACGACCACGCCGGCGATCACGAACGGCAGGAGGTAGTGCAGCGAATAGAAACGATTGAGCGTCGGATTGCCGACCGCGTAGCCGCCCCACAGCCAGGTCACGATCGCTTCGCCGACCCCGGGTATGGCGGAGAACAGATTGGTGATCACGGTCGCGGCCCAGAAGCTCATCTGGCCCCAGACCAGCACGTACCCCATGAAGCCGGTCGCCATCATCAGCAGATAGAGAATGACGCCAAGAATCCACAGTACCTCGCGCGGCTCCTTGTAGGAGCCGTAATACATGCCGCGGAAAATGTGGATGTAAACGGCGAGGAAGAACATCGACGCGCCGTTGGCGTGCAGGTAGCGCAGCAGCCAGCCGTAATTGACGTCGCGCATGATGTTTTCGACGGAATTGAACGCCATGTCGACGTGCGGCGTGTAATGCATCGCCAGCACGATGCCGGTGATGATCTGCACGCCCAGCATGAACGTGAGGATGCCGCCGAAGGTCCACCAGTAGTTCAGGTTGCGCGGCGTCGGATAAACGACGAACGACGAATGAATGAGGCCGCCGATCGGCAACCTTTTCTCGAGCCACTGCAAGAAACGGCTCTGCGGCTGGTACGTCGAGGGTCCGCTCATGATCTAACCTTGGGAATTCTTAAGCAGTTTTGGCGGCGGATTCGTCGCCGATCCGGATCTTGGTGTCGGAAAGGAAAGCGTACGGAGGCAGGTAGAGATTCTTCGGCGCCGGGCCCTTACGAATACGGCCGGCTGTATCGTATTGCGAGCCGTGGCAGGGGCAGAACCAGCCGTCGTACTCGCCCTGATGGGCGAGCGGGATGCAGCCCAGATGAGTGCAGATGCCGATCACCACCAGCCATTGCTCATGCCCCGGCTTGGTGCGCTCCGCATCGGTCGCGGGATCGGGCAGGCTGTTGACATCGACGCTCGTGGCCTCGTCGATTTCTTTCTTGGTGCGGTGGAAGATAAAGATCGGCTTCGAGCGCCAGAAAACCTTGATGATCTGGCCGTCGGTGATGGGCGAAAGATCGATCTCGACCGGGGCGCCGGCGGCGATGGTCGAGGCGTCGGGGTTCATCTGCGTGATCAGCGGCACCAGGCTCGCTGCGGCGCCGACGGCGCCGACGGCGGCGGTGGCGATATAAAGAAAATCGCGGCGCGTGTGTGCCGCCGAAGACACGGTCGTCACGTCTGGGCCCTCTCCCCCGGCTGGCTTTATGTATCCGCCCACGGCTGGATGCCGAAAGGACTTTAGGGTCCCGCGGCGGCGGGGCGGACCGGTTGCGGCAATCCTGCCAAAGGCAGAACAACGCGTCGGTGGCGTTCTATTGGCACCCTTGCGGTGTCAGTGCAAGCCCGCTATCGGGCCAAAGACCAAGAGTCGCACAAGTCCTTCGTCCAAGGCGCATTTTCGGCAAACCCCGCGCCAAAACCTCGTGCCATGCGGATCGCACTTTACGAACCCGACATTCCCCAGAACACCGGCACGATTCTGCGCCTGTGCGCGTGCCTCGCCATCGAGGCGCATATCATCGAGCCGGCGGGGTTCCCGATTACCGACCGCGACTTCCGCCGGGCCGGCATGGATTACCTCGGCCACGTCGACGTCGTGCGCCACCGCTCCTGGGCGGCCTTCGAGGAGTGGCGCTTCAAGGCGCGGGCCCGCGTCGTTCTGTTCACCACCTCGGGCTCGACCTCCTATCTCGATTACCTCTTCCGCAGCGACGACGTTCTCCTGTTCGGGCGCGAAAGCGCCGGCGTGCCTAATGACGTGCACAAGGCCGCCGACGCCCGTCTGGTGATCCCGATCCGCGAGGGCCTGCGGTCGCTCAACGTCGCGGTGGCCGCCGCGATGGCGACCGGCGAGGCGTTGCGGCAGACATCGGGCTTCGGCCGGTGGTAATCTGGCGCGCATGACGGCATCGCCGAAACTGGCAAGGGTCACCCTGACTTGGCTCGCGCTGGCGGCTGCGCTGACTTTCGGCGCGGGCGACGCCGAGGCCGCGCGCGGATTGCTTCCCCAGCTTTTGGCGCGCGCGCCGGCTACCGGCGGCGGCAAGGCGGCGCTTGCCGCCGACAAGCTCGAAGCCTGCCTGCGCCGCGCGCGCGACCTCGACAAGACCGGCGTCGCGCTCGACGAGCAGATGTCCGACGTCCAGCGGACGACGGCGGAAGCGATGTTCCTGCAATACCAGAACAACATGCAATTGCCCTCGCTCGACAGCGCCGATGATCAGGCGAAGACCGATCTCGGACTGCGCATGGCGCGCCACGACGAGCTCTCGCAGCAGCTCAAGTCGCAATATGCCGCCTATCAGAAACGGCAAAGCGAGTATGAGATCGCCGTCGCCGCTTTCGAGCGCGATTGCGCAGGCAATTTCACCCGCGCCGATCTCGATGCGGCCAAATCGAAACTACAGATCAAGTGACGGCGATGGATTCCGCACCGATCGAGGCGCGTAAAGCGCGCGCGCGGATCTGGTTCGAGACGCTGCGCGACGATATTTGCGCGGCGCTGGAAGCGCTCGAAGACGCGCTGCCGCAGGACGCTGCCCTGTCGGATCGCCCCGCCGGCCGTTTCACGCACACGCCCTGGAGCCGCACCGACCACACGGGCAATCCAGGTGGCGGCGGCACGATGGGCATGATCAAAGGCCGCGTGTTCGAGAAAGCCGGCGTGCATGTTTCCACCGTGCACGGCGAATTCGCGCCCGAGTTTCGCAAGGAAATTCCCGGCGCGGAAGCCGATCCGCGCTTCTGGGCGTCCGGCATTTCGGTGATCGCGCATCCGCACAATCCGCACGTGCCTGCGGTGCACATGAACACGCGCTTCGTCGTCACCACCAAGGCCTGGTTCGGCGGCGGCGCGGACCTGACGCCGGTGCTCGACGCGCGCCGCATGCAATCCGATCCCGACACGCTCGCCTTCCACGCCGCGATGAAATCGGCCTGCGACGCGCATGCACAAGTCGCGCCCTACGACAAATACAAGAAATGGTGCGACGACTATTTTTATCTGAAACACCGCAACGAGCCGCGCGGCATCGGCGGCATCTTCTACGACTATCTCGAGACCGACTGGGACGCGGCCTTCGCTTTCACGCAGGATGTCGGCCGCGCCTTCCTGCGCGTCTATCCGGAGCTGGTACGGAAAAATTTTGGCAAGCGCTGGAGCGATGCCGAGCGCGACGAGCAGCTCGTCCGGCGCGGGCGCTATGTCGAATACAATCTGCTCTACGACCGCGGCACCATCTTCGGGTTGAAGACCGGCGGCAACGTGGAGTCGATCCTCTCCTCGCTGCCGCCGGCCGTTAAGTGGCCTTAGCCTTGCAGAGCATCAAGCTCTGCGCCTTCTATTCTAATTGTGCATCCAGACCAGGATGTCGGATTGATAACAAATTTGGGGGCGGACAACTCCGTTCGAGATTGTTTGCGTCGCAACCTCTGGGTTGATGCTAGTAAGCGTCAGCGTGCGTCTGTCGTTCGAGATCATGCCGGAAAGCGTCAGCTTGTCGAGAGTGAACGTCGCACCGGCCGCCGGTCCAGTTAGCTCGGTGCCATGAAACGACCCCGGCACCAGCGCCGTAGAAAATCCCCCAACGTTGTCGACGGTATATTTGAACGAGTGCTGCGATTTGGTTGAACCCGCGTTGGGTGTCGCCCCGGTATTGACCGCAACAACTCTGCGATTCACTTTTCCGGTGCCATTGATGCTGAAGGTGAAAGTGCCCTGCATACTGTATGTCGAAGAATAACTGCTGCCTATGGGCTGCTGACTGGCGTTGAACCCACCGGG
>JBAUHH010000307.1:0-7320 GCA_049680165.1 Pseudolabrys sp. | reverse complement strand
AATCCGGCCTGGTGCGCAAGGCGCTCGACCGCGCCGGTTTTGCCGACGCGGCGGTAGCGCCGCCGCAAGGCTGAACGCCTCACATCGTGACGATAACGTTGCCGACGCCGCGGCCCTGCTCGACGGCCTCGTGGGCTGCGGCGATATCGGCAAGCGGGAAGGGGTCGTCGGTGCGGTTCACCAGTTTGCCTTGCTCGAGCGCGCGCGTGATGGCGCTGACCGCACGCTCGCGCTCGGCGGCGTCGAGCTCGTAGCAGAGGAAAAACCGGATCGCGATCGCGTTCACCAGGCAGAATTGCGCCGGGATCGTCGCTTCCACCGCGCCTGTGCCGTACACGATCACTTCGCCCTTCGCGCGCAGCACGGAAGGGATCAGCTTGGCATTGGCGGCGAGATCCATCTCGATCACCGCATCGACACCGCGCTTGCCCGTGATGTCCATTATCCGCTCGCCGACATTCTCGCGCTTGTAGTCGATGGTGTGGTCGGCGCCGAGGTCGCGCGCGACCTTGGCCTTTTCCGGTGAGGAAATGGTGGTGATGACCTTGGCGCCGCGCATCTTGGCGAACTGGATGGCGTATTGGCTGACCGATCCGGCGCCGCCGGAAATCAAAATCGTTGTCTCTTTTCCCGTGCCCGCCATCTCGATGGCATGAACGGCCGTCATCGCCGGGATGCCGAGGCACGCGCCTTCGGCAAAACTGATCTTGTCGGGCAGCTTTACCGCCTGCGCCGCCGGCAGCACGATGTATTGCGCGGCGGTGCCGAACGGGCGCTTCCATTGGCCGTTCCATATCCACACGCGTTCGCCGATCCGCCCCTTCGCCACGCCGTCGCCGACCGCCTCGATGACGCCGGCGCCGTCACTTTGGGGGATCACGCGCGGGAAGGACATCTTGCGTGTCGTGCCGAGCCGCGATTTGACGTCGGAAGGGTTCACCGCCGAGGTCGCGAGCTTCACGCGCACCTCGCCTGCGCCCGGCTGCGGCGTCTCGACGTCGGCGATCTTCATCACATCGCGGGCGGAACCGTTCTTTTCGTAAAACGCGGCGAGCATGAATACCTCTCCCTGCAAACCGGAACCTTACCATGCCGCGCGGAGGCGAAAATCATGGCCGCATCGCGGGCGATTTGCGGCGGAACGGCGCGCCGCTTGCCGCGTTGTCCCGTCGGGGCGTGGAGTGGGCGAGCCGATCAAGAGGTTCAATCATGCGTTATCGCGTCTACAGCGGCCCGAAAGGTTCGGAAGATGTCTCGCCGCTGGAAAAAGAGCAGCTGTTGTTCAAGGAGTTTGCCGGGCTCGATGACGCGCTGGCGTGGGCACAGCATGTCGAAACTGGCGGGCGTGTTCCGTTGCTGATTGAAGGCGACGACGGAACCAAAATGGACAAGCGCGCGATCGCCGGCGCGTTGCGGTCGCGCATCAGCGCTTAGAGGCGATGCGGAGCAGCTGTTTGACTAGAATTGTAACGATCGAGGCCGTCTGACCATGCCGATCCGGCCGTCGGGGCCAATTCTCCCCTCTTGCGAAAAGGTGCAGCAGGTAGTCGCAACTGACCTGTCAAGTCATTGATATGAAAAGAGTTCTCAAGCAAGAATCTTCCCCCGTTGGGACCGGAAGCTGCTATAGTCGGCCCATGAACAGAAATTCAGTGAAAAGCGCTGGGCGTTCCGCCAAGACCAGCGTGCGGTCGGCTAAAAAAGGCGCAAAGAGCGCGCTCGGTGCAATCAAGAAGGCTGCGGCCAAGTCGTCCCGTCGCGCGGCTACGTCCGCGCGTCCGTTGCGCAGCATTACCGTGCGCGCGCCGAGCGTTGCGCCGAAGATGCCAAGCATCGCCGACAAAATTCTGCGCACGCAGAGCCCGCCGGTGCAGCCGGCGGCGCCGTCCGAGATTCAGTTGCCCACGCACAAGTACCAGGTCGGCGAAACCGTCTATTACACGTCGCCGACGTTCGGCCGCGCCGCCGCGAGCGGCAGCTACAAGGTCGTGAAGCTGCTGCCGTCGGAAGGCGACGACTATCAGTACCGGATCAAGAGCTCCGGCGAAGCCTTCGAGCGCGTCGCCAAGGAAAGCCAGCTCGATCGCGCCTGATCGGCCGTTCTTGACCGGCCGTTCTTGCGCGCGATTTCACTTGCCCGATCCCCTATACTAGGAACCGGCTTTTAAAGGAGCGCGGGCGCTTTGCCGCGCCGCAAGGAGAACACGATGCCGACTTTCATTACGCAAGGGCGCTACACCCGCGACGCCATCAAAGGCATGATCGTCAAGCCGGAGGACCGCGCCGACGCGATCGGGCGCGTCATGTCCAAGGCGGGCGGCAAGCTGATCGCCTATTACCTCACCTTCGGCGACTACGACTTCCTGTCGATCGCCGAGGCGCCGAGCGAGACCCAGATGGCGGCGGCGCTGCTGGCGGCCGCGAGCGGCGGGGGTGTGACGGATTTACGCACGACGCTGGCGATGACCTCGGTCGAGGCCAAAGGTGTGTTCGCAGCCGCGAGCGATCTCGCGCCCGGGTTCAAATCGGCGGGCGGCGTCTAGGCCACGCGCGGCCACAACTGGCCGCTGTGCACAGGATTTCCCGCCCTCGACGACCGTTCGCCCATGGAATAAAGAAGCCCGGCCGGCGTTGGCGCTAACGCCGAGCCCAAACAAGAAACCACATCCGGAGGATCGTTCATGCGTACTTTAAATCGTATTGCCGCTTGCGCGCTGCTGCTCGCCGCGGCCGCGCCGCTTTCGGCCTTGGCCGCCGACAAATATCCCGACCGTCCGGTCCGCCTCATCGTGCCGTTCGGCGCGGGCGGCCCGGCCGACGTGTTCGCGCGCGATGTCGCGCAGCATCTGTCCGAAAGCATGAAGGGCTCGTTCGTGGTCGAGGACCGCCCCGGCGCCGGCTCGATCATCGGCACCGAAGCGGTGCACCAGGCAGCGCCGGACGGCTACACGCTGCTGGTGATGTCAAACACCCACACCACCAACGAATCGCTGATCCCGAAGAAGCCGTTCCAGCTCATGCGCGATTTCGTGCCGGTGGCGGCGATCAACTATTCCGACCTGCTGATGGTCGTGCACCCGTCGGTGCCGGCCAAGACGGTGAAGGAATTCATCGATCTGGCGAAATCCAAGCCCGGCGCGCTCAATTACGCCTCGTCCGGCCCCGGCACGCCGTACCACATGGCGGCCGAGCTGTTTAAGTCGATGACCGGCACCAACATCGTGCACGTCCCGCACAAGAGTTCGGGCGAGGCGCGCAACGACGTGCTCGGCGGCCACGTGCAGATGATGTTCGACGCCATCACGACAATGTTGCCGAACGCCAAGGCCGGGCAGGTGCGCGCGCTCGCCACCACCGGCGAGAAGCGCTCGCCGATCACGCCCGATATTCCGACCGTGGCCGAAGCCGGCGTGCCGGGTTATGCGGCGACCATCTGGCTCGGCATCATGGCGCCGAAGGGCACGCCGCCGGAGATCGTCAAAACGCTCAATACCGAGATCAACAAGGTCATCAATCAGGCGGATGTGCGCGCGCGCTGGGAAAAACAGGGCGCGGTTCCGATGACGATGACGCCCGAGCAATTCGACGCCTATTTGCGCAAAGACATCGTAAAATGGGCAAACGTAGTGAAGTCGGCCGGCATCAAGGTGCAATAACGCCGGTCTGGTCGGAGGCTCATGGCGCTCACCGAGCTGTCTTTCGCGAGCGTATGGTTGGCGGGGGCGGCCGCAGCTCTCGTTGTCGTCCTGTGCGTGCTGGCGTTCCGCCGCGCGCGCGGCGGCCTTGCCGGTGCGCTGCTGCGCGGTGTCGCTGGCGCGATCGCCATTGTGGCGGTGCTGGCTTATTTCGATCAATCGGCGCGGCATGAGAGGGCGGAAAGCCGCCGCGCGTTCCAGGCGCGCAGCGCAGAATTGGTGGCGCGTGCGCTCGTCCCCGGTTCGGCGCTTGCCTGCCTCGACGGTGCGGTGGGGGAGGCGGTCGAGACCGCGTGCGAGCACAAGGTGTTCGCCAGCCCGCAAAGCGCGGCGGCGGCGGTCGCCTACGTATCCGCGCAGCTTGCGCTGCTCGCCGATGCTGGCGCGGCGCCCGGCCGCGATCCCGGTCTTGCCGCAACGCTCGCGGGGTTGAAGCGCGCGGTCGCGCTCGACCGTTACGGCATCGCCGCGCATGTGCTCGCCATCCGCGACGGCTGCACCGCCGAGCGCTGTCCGGCCTTCGCGCTGGTCGATGACGCCAATGCGCTTAAATCCAATCTCAAGGCGGGCGTCTTCGACGCCTATGTCAGCCGCTATACGACAGCCTGGAGCAAACCGGAGGCCCAGACGCCGGTTGCGGCTAATCCGCCTTCCGCACAGCCCGCGCCGGCTGCGCCCGTGCCGGCTGCGAGCGTGCCCGACGATGGCGAACACAGGGTCGCCGTGCCGCTGTCGCCGAAATACGATTTCCCCTCGGCCGATTCGATCCCGCCGGTGAGCATCATGAACAAGGAGCCGCCGCTGCCGAACGCCAACACGCCGGTGGAGGAGCCGAAGGCCGGTACGCCCACGGCCGCCGCAACGGCCGAAGAGGCCCCCATTCCCTTGCCGCCGCGCCGTCCGCAGACGCAAGCGGCGGTGCCCGCGCCGCGCTAGTATCGCGGCCGCATGTTTTCGTCCGTCCTCATCGCCAACCGCGGCGAGATCGCCTGCCGTATTGCCCGGACCGCGAAGCGGATGGGGATGCGCGCCATCGCGGTCTATTCGGACGCTGACGCGAATGCGCTGCATGTGAAGCTGTGCGACGAGGCGCATCCGATCGGGCCTGCGCCCGCTTCCGAAAGCTATCTCGCCATCGACAAGCTCATCGCCGTTGCGCGTGCGGCGAGCGCCGACTGCGTGCATCCGGGCTACGGCTTCCTGTCGGAGAACGCCGCCTTTGCGGAAGCGTGCGCCGCCGCCAGCATCGTGTTCGTCGGGCCGCCGCCAAAAGCGATGCGCGCGATGGGCCTGAAGGATCGCGCCAAGGCGCTGATGGAAGCGGCCAGCGTGCCGGTCGTGCCCGGCTATCACGGCGAAAAGCAGGAGCCGAAATTCCTCAAGGAAAAGGCCTACGAGATCGGCTACCCGGTGCTGATCAAGGCGGTGGCGGGCGGCGGCGGGCGCGGCATGCGGCGCGTCGACAAGCACGCCGACTTCGACGCCGCCCTCGAATCCGCGCAGCGCGAGGCGGCTTCCTCGTTCGGCGATGCGCGCGTGCTGGTGGAAAAATATGTCGCCGCGCCGCGCCACGTCGAAATGCAGGTCTTCGCGGACAACCACGGCAACGTCATTCACCTGAACGAGCGCGATTGCTCGTTGCAGCGCCGGCACCAGAAGGTGATCGAGGAAGCGCCCGCGCCCGGCATGAGCGGTGGCGTGCGCGCGGCAATGGGCGCGGCGGCGGTCGCTGCCGCGAAGGCGGTCGGCTATGCCGGTGCCGGCACGGTCGAATTCATCGCCGACGGCGCCAAGGGACTTAGAGCGGACGGCTTCTGGTTCATGGAAATGAACACGCGCTTGCAAGTCGAGCATCCCGTCACCGAAGCGGTCACCGGCCTCGATCTGGTCGAGTGGCAATTTCGTATCGCCGCGGGAGAGAAGCTTCCGCTGTCACAGTCGCAGGTGCCGCTCAACGGCCACGCGGTCGAGGCGCGGCTTTATGCCGAGGATCCCGAGCGCGGCTTTCTGCCGTCGACCGGAAAGCTGCTGGCGCTGGAATTGCCAGCGGGCGAGGGCATCCGCGTCGATACCGGCTTCGCGCGCGGCGACGATGTGACGCCGTTCTACGACCCGCTGCTCGCCAAGGTGATCGCGCATGGCGCGACGCGTGACGCCGCGCTCGATGCGCTCGCGAGCGCGCTCGACCGCACGGTGGTCGTCGGCCCGCGCAGCAATGCCGCGTTTCTCGCCGCGCTCTGCCGCGCCGACGGTTTCCGTAAAGGCGCATTCGACACCGGCTTTATCGACCGCAATCTCGATGCACTCGGCGGCGGCCCGCACTTGCGTGACAAGGCGGCCGCCGCGCTCGGCGCGGAGCGCCTGCTGGCGCGCGACAATGCGCGGGTCGCCGCCGCGCTTGAACGCGACCCCGAGGAACCGGCCTCACCCTGGGAAACGGCGGATGGCTTCCAGCTTTCCGGTGCGCGCACGACCGCGTTGCCGATTGTGGTCGACGGCGAAGCCATGACCGCCGAGGTTGCTTACGGTTCGGACGGAACCTCGGTAACCGTCGGCGGCGAGCAGCCGGCAAATGGCGCGACTGTGATCGACGCAGGCGACGGCGTCGTGGTGCTGCATCAGGGCCGGCAGACGCGCGTCACGCTGCGCGATCTCGCGCACGGCGAGGCTGGGCACAGCGAGGCGGGCGGGCTGGTGCGCGCACCCATGCACGGCAAGGTGCTGGCGGTCTTTGTGGAGAAAGGCGCGCAGGTGACGCGCGGCCAACGTCTCGCCATCATCGAGGCGATGAAAATGGAACACACGCTGACGGCGCCGATCGATGGCGTCGTTGTGGAAATCGCGGTCGCCAAGGATGCGCAAGTGGCGGAAGATGCCAAGGTGATGGTGATCGAGCCCGCCTCTGAATCACACTAGCAAGTCGAAGCACGGAATATGTCCCTCCATCTCATCAAGCTTTGCGTCGGCTGCGACTCCATCCAGGACCTTGAGGACTGGATCAAGGAGAAGCTCAAGGAAAAGAAGCGCCGCCGCCAGAAGCCGGAGCACATCCACACCACGCGCATGGTGCCCAAGCGAGCCGAAGAGCTCACGGATGGCGGCTCGCTCTATTGGGTGGTCAAGGGCCAGGTCGCCTGCCGCGAGCGCATCCTCGACGTGCGCCCGTTCGTCGACAAGGACGGCATCGGCCGCTGCCGGCTGGTGCTCGACGGCAAGCTGGTGCTGGTCGAGCCGCGCCCGCGTTCCGCGTTCCAGGGCTGGCGTTATCTCGATGGGAAGGAAGCGCCGCGCGATTTGAGCCGCGCCGCGCCCGGCGCTGCGAAAATGCCGGAAACGATGCGGCGCGAATTGCGCGAGTTGGGGTTGCTGTAATCCGTCGTTCCGGCGCGCGCGCAGTTCTGCACTGTTTAAGCACTGCACGCCCGGTAATGACGCCGAGAAGTCATGCCGCCAAATTGCGCCGTGGAGATAACCCGTTGACATTTCCGGTACTAGGATTATATTCCGCATCGCCTCGTTCGGCTGAGGGCGTCGTCGCGAGACGTCTCGATGATGGAACAAGGTGCGGCGCCTGCTGCTGCGGCTCGTAACCGCGACACCGGGAGGCTCCGGGACCCGATCGGGC
>JBAUHH010000306.1:0-2455 GCA_049680165.1 Pseudolabrys sp. | reverse complement strand
CCGCAGACCACGCCGCCGGCGGAAATCCTCACCAGCCTGCAATCGGGCGTCATCGACGGCGCGGAGTTCGTCGGCCCCGTCTCCGATATCGCGCTCGGGCTCTATCGCGTGGCGCAGTCCTATTATTACCCCGGCTTCAACAAGCCGAACGGCACCGGCGAGTGCATCGTCGCGCTCAAGGAATGGAACGCGCTCGATGCCGAGCTCAAGGCGATCGTCGCGCATGCCTGCGCGGCGGAAGCGAGCTTCGCGCTCGCCGAGATGGAGCGGCTCGACGCCGAGGCGCTCACGGCGTTGACCGGCGAGCACAAGGTGCAGCTGCGCGCGTTTCCGGCGGACTTCGTCGGCGCCGCGCGCAAGGAATCGGTTGGCGTGCTCGGCGACGTCGCCGCGCGCGACGCGATCAGCGGCAAGGTGCACGGATCGTACATGGCCTTCCGCGACCGCACCGCGGCCTGGTCGCGCGTGTCGATCGAGGCGGTGCTCGGCGCCCGCATGGCCTGATCCGGCCTGAATCGAAAAGTTCCCGGAGACCGCGGGTTTCTATGGTTAACCCGGCCTTAACGATTCGTGCGCTGTTGTAGGGCGAGACACGCAGCAAGCGTGGCTACGTTCGCGCGTCCGTTTCCAGTTCAGCCATGCGTTGTCGACCGGGTCGGTCAGGGTGATCGCCCGCTTGCGACTTTCAAATTTGCGCCGGAGGGGCCGATAATGAACTCCACACTGATCCGATCTGGTTTTACATGCATGGCGCTGCTGCTTGCGCCACTGGCTGCGCAGGCCGCCGACCTGCCGCCGGCCTACAAAGCGCCGGCTTACGTCGCGCCTTCCTATTCGACCTGGAACGGCTTCTACGTCGGCATCAACGGCGGCTACGGCTGGGGCTCGTCGAAATGGGATTTCCCGCCGGTGAACACCAAGCCGAGCGGCGCGCTCGCCGGCGGCACCGTCGGCTACAATTTCCAGACCGGCACATGGGTCTGGGGCATCGAAGGCGACTGGGACTATTCGACGATGAAAGGCAGCGTGAGCTGCGTCGGCGGCACGGCCACCTGCACGACCAAGAACGACTGGCTCGCCACCGCGCGCGCGCGGCTCGGCTACGCCGGCTGGAACAACTGGCTGCCCTACATCACCGGCGGCGCGGCCTACGGCGATGTCAAGGCGACCAACACCGCGGCGAGCTCGGCGCACAAGGGCGAGCTCGGCTGGACGGCCGGCCTCGGCGTCGAATACGCGATGTGGCAGAACTGGACCGTGAAGGTCGAATATCTCTACGTCGATCTCGGCAAGTTCACCTGCGGCACCGCCTGCGGCGGCACGCCCTCCGATCACGTCGGGCTCACCGCCAACATCGTGCGCGCCGGCGTCAACTACCGCTTCTGATCGCTACGCGCCTTGAGGCAACGAAACCCCGGGCGATGAGCCCGGGGTTTTTGTTTTCCCTCGGCGGGAGGGAAAGCAGGCGGCGCCACCGCTGTCATGCCCCGCGCAGGCGGGGCATCCAGTAATCGCCGACCCGAGATATTCGCGAGCCGCTGTGATTACTGGATCATCCGCTTTCGCGGATGATGACACCTGAAATCGCGGCAAATGCGTTTCAGCTCTCCTGCAACCGCAAGGAATAAAATCCTTGACGAGCGTGACGCTGGTGCGCTAGAGTTGGCACAAGATGGGCGTGCCGCACCGGCCGGGCGCCGTCTCCTTCAATCCACAAAACGAGAGTCCTCATGCACAAGCGCACCCGCGCGCCGTCGCATCGGCGTGCGCGCAAACCCAAGCGTACCTACACGCATGCGCACCTGCCGCAATCGCGCCGCTATCGCTACACGCCCGAACTCATCGAAAGCGGTCGCCGCCGCTACGAGCAGACGGACGAAACGATCACCGCCATCGCCGCCGATTTCGGCGTCAGCAAATCCACCCTCCAGCGCATGGCCCAGCGGCTTGAGTGGGTCCGCTTCGTCGCGCCGCCGCGCGATCTCGCGCCGGCGGTAAAGCTCGCCGCCGAGGCGGAGGCGCTCACACGAACTCCGCTCATTCCCGCGCAAGCGGGAATCCAGGGGCCCGTTCACGACGCCGGCGACCCTGGCCCTGGGTCCCCGCTTGCGCGGGGACGAGCGGATGATTGTGCGCGCGACGAACCTCCTCTCGTATTGCCGGCCGCCAATTCGACGCTCGCGCGGCTGCACGCCGCCGTGCTCGAAGAACTGAGTGCGGTCGAGGCCATGCGCGCGCGCATGAAAAGCTTGCCGCAGCGCCCGCCTGACGCCGCGCTCACCGCGCGCACGCTCGCGAGCCTCACCGATACGCTGCACAAGCTGCAACGCCTGCAATGCGCGGCCTCGCCAACGGATACTGCCTATGACGACATGCCTGCCGACATCGATGAATTCCGTGAACGGCTTGCGCGCCGAATTCGAGCCTTTGTTGCAAGTCGACGAAAGCCTGACCC
>JBAUHH010000305.1:0-2531 GCA_049680165.1 Pseudolabrys sp. | reverse complement strand
TGCCGCCCGGCTCGAGTGCAATCGCGAAAGCCGGCCGGCCGTAGCGTTCCTTTAGCCGCGCGGCGATCAAGCCGACCACACCCGGATGCCAGCCGTCCTGCGCGGTGACGACCACCGCGCCTTTTTCCTCGATGCCGAGCGCGGCCATCGCCTCGGCTTCCGCCTGCTGGAGCATCTGCAATTCCATCGCCTGCCGCTCGCGGTTGAGCCGTTCGAGCTCGCCGGCCATGCGCGCGGCCTCCGACGGATCGTTTTCCAGTAACAACCGCACACCAAGATCGGCGCGGCCGATGCGCCCGCCGGCGTTGATGCGCGGGCCGAGCAGGAAGCCGAGATGCCACGGCTCGGGCGGACCGGAAAGCCGCGCCACGTCCATCAGCGCGGTGGTGCCGATATGCTCGCGCCGGCGCAGCGCGATGAGACCTTTGGCGACGAAGGCGCGGTTCACGCCCGTAAGCGGCACGACATCGGCCACGGTGCCGAGCGCGACCAGATGCAGCAACGACAACAGATCGGGCTCCGGCCGCGCATCGGTCCAGAAGTTGCGGCGGCGCAATTCGCGCGCCAGCGCAACCAGCGTGACGAACACCAGGCCGACCGCGGCGAGATGGCCGAGGCCGGACAGATCGTCGGCCCGGTTCGGGTTGACGATGGCAACCGCGGGCGGAAGATTTTCGTCGGCCTGGTGGTGGTCGACCACGACGGTGTCGAGGCCGAGCTTCTTCGCTTCGGTGAGCGGCTCGATGCTGGTAGTGCCGCAATCGACCGTGACCAGCAATTTCACGCCGCGGTTGGCGAACGAGCGGATGGCGTCCACGTTCGGCCCGTAGCCCTCGAAGATGCGGTCCGGAATGTGGATGATGGGATCGATCCCGCACTGGCGCAGGAAATAAGCGAGCAGCGCGGAAGCGGTCGCGCCGTCCACGTCGTAGTCGCCGAAGATCGCGACGCTCTCGCCGCTTGCCACGGCGTCCGCGATGCGTGCGGCTGCGACCGGCATCGCGGTCAGCCCATGCGGATCGGGCAACAATCGCTTGATGGTCGGATCGAGATAGGCTTCGACCGCGTCCGGCTCGACACCACGCCCGGCCAGAACGCGCGCCAGCAATTCGGGCACGCCGCTCCTTTGCGCGATGCTCAGCGCGCGCGCCGAGCCGCGTTCGTCGAGTCGGTCGCGCCATGCCTTGCCGGTCGCCGATTGCGCGACGCCGAGGAAGAAGTTTTCGGACGATTTGAAAGCCGGAAGCGCCATGGTTTGCAGCGGGCATGTCTGCCCGTTTCGAATCGGTTGTCAGAAGATCTTGCGATACTGGATGAAGCCGGGACGGTCCGCCAGTGTGTCATAAAGCGCGCGGGCGGTGGCGTTGCTTTCGTGCGTGAGCCAGTAGACGCGGCTTGCGCCCCTCGCGCGCGCCTTCTGCTCGACCGCCTCGATCAGCGCGCGGCCAAGCCCGTGCTTGCGCGCGTCCGCCGCGACGAACAGATCCTGCAGGTAGCAATAGTCGCCGATCGACCAGCACGAGCGGTGGAAAAGATAATGCACGATGCCGGCGAGCTTGCCGTCGACATAGGCGCCGAGCGCGAACATCGGCTCGTCCGGATCGTGCAGGCGCCCCCAGGTGATGTCGTAGTTTTCGCGCGGCAGCTTCGTCTCGTAGAAATCGAGATAGCCGCGCCATAGCGGCTCCCAGCCCGCGCGCTCCTGCGGACCGATTTCGTGCACCACGATCGCCGATGCAGGCATGAGCCCGCTCAATCCAGGTGGAACTTCTCGAACTGCCGATGCTCGGCCTGCACGCGCCGCACGGTGCCGGTGACCGAGCGCATCACCACCGTTTCGGTTTCGATCACGCCCTTGCCGAATTTCACACCGCTCAGCATCGCGCCGCTGGTAACGCCGGTCGCCGCGAACAGGCAATCGCCGCGCACCATGTCCTCGATGCCGTATTTCTTCTTCGGGTCCTTGATGCCCATCTTGATCGCGCGCTCGCGCCGTTCCTCGGTGTCGAGCACGAGACGGCATTGCATCTGCCCGCCGATGCAGCGCAGCGCGGCCGCCGCCAGCACGCCTTCCGGCGCGCCGCCGACGCCGAGATAAATGTCGATGCCGGTCTTCGGCTCGGCGCAATGGATGACGCCGGCGACGTCGCCATCGGTGATCAGCGTCACCGAGGCGCCGGTCTTGCGGATCGCCGCGATAGCGTCGGCATGGCGCGGGCGGTCGAGCAGGATCGCGGTGATGCCGTCCGGCTTCACGCCTTTCGCCTTGGCGAGATTCAAGATGTTCTCCGCGGCCGGCGCGTCGAGATCGATCGTGCCCGCCGGATAGCCGGGGCCGATGGCGATCTTGTCCATGTAGACGTCGGGCGCATGCAGCAGCGTGCCCTCGTCGGCCATCGCCAATGTCGCGATCGCGCCCGGCATATTCTTGGCGCAGAGTGTCGTGCCTTCGAGCGGATCGACGGCGATGTCAACCTTCGGGCCGCTTTTGTTGCCGACCTGCTCGCCGATGAACAGCATCGGCGCTTCGT
>JBAUHH010000304.1:0-9525 GCA_049680165.1 Pseudolabrys sp. | reverse complement strand
TTGCTCATCTCGCCGGTCGTCGACATGTGCTTGAGATTGCCGTCGAGCTCGGCCGCGGCGACTTCCGGCGAAATTTCGTCGATCTCGGCAATCAGCTTGATCGCTTCCTCGCGGTGCGTTTGCAGATACACCACGCCGCCAAACAGCGCGTTGAGCGCCTTCTGGATATTTTGCGGCTTCTCCTTGATGTATTTGTCGGTGGCGATCCACAGGCCGCTCAGGTGCTGCGGCACCGTCGTGCCGAAGTCGAGCAGGCTGCGTCCCTGTTTCTTCTGCATGACCTGGAACGACAGCGGCGAATAGAGAACGATCGCGTCGACGTTGCCCGACAGCATGTTCGGGACCAGGCCGCCGCCGCCGAGCGGCACGGTGGTGAACTTGATCTTGCGGTCCTGCATGGTCCAGCGCGCCAGCACGTCGGAGGCCGAGCCGGCGGCGGTGATGCCGACCTTCTTGCCGTCAAGCTGCGAAGCGTCCTTGATCGGCGAATTCTCCGGCACCATCAGGTACCAACCGTAATAGCCGAGCGCCGCGCCGGCGACGGCCTTGGTGGCGACGCCCTTGAGGCGTCCGGCGGCGACCAGCGCGGCCGAGTTGAGCTCGAGGTCGGCCGCGCCCGCGGCCATCGCCTCGAATGTTTCCGCGCCGCTGCGATAGATCGTCAGCTCCGCCTTGATGCCTTCCTTTTCGAACAGCTTCTGGCGCTTTGCGGTCTCGGCGATGATGGTCGGATAATAGGTCTTGGTCGGAAGACCGATGCGCACGGTGTCCTGCGCGCGCGCCGCGGTGGCGGCAAGCCCGGCCGCGGCGAGGACGGCAATCGATCCGATCAACGTGTGCGTGGCAAGGCGCCGCAATACGGCTTTCAGCATGAAACGCTCCTCCCGATTTTTATGTTTTGAACTGCTTTTGATCTTGCCGGTCAGCCTACTTTCAGCGCCACACTGTGACAACCGGAGAAGAGAAAACGGCGATGGGCTGCGGCCCATTCCCTTGTGCGGCGATTTGATTTTCCCGGGCGAGCAGGCGGGAGAAGGCACTCAGACCGCGAACAAGCCGATCCGGTCAAGCACAAAGACAAGCCAGATCGCCGGCGCAAGGAATGCGCCAAACGGCAGTTCGAGCCTGCGGTCAATGCTCTCGCGCCGCACGACCATGCGGGTGACGACCACCAGGATGCCGGCGATAGCGGCGAGCGCGAGTGCGAGCGGCAGCGTCTGCCAGGGCAGGAACGGCGCACCGGCAGCGGCGAGCTTGATGTCGCCGAGGCCAAGGCCGATCACGCCGGTCCTGCGCGCATAGCCGAGACGCAGGAGAAAGAGTAGGCCACCTGCCGCCGCCGCGCGCAGCAGCGCATCGAGCACGGCATCGGAATATCCGCCGGGCGGCGCTTCGATCAGCGTGAGCACGAGCCCGAGCGCAAATATCGCGGCATTCGCGAGATCGGGAATGATCAGGAGCTCGATGTCGATGGCGGCAATGAAAATCGCGAGCGCGCCAAGCGCCGCCGCAAAAGCAGCGGCCGGCAGCGGCAATACGGCAAGCGACAGCGTGACGCCGGCCAAACCGGCTACAATTGCCCAGCGATGATCGAAAAGGCGCGCAGCGAGCTTCGCCGGTTCGGCGCTCACATCAGTTTTTCAGCAGGCCGGGCACGAAATTCGTCGGCGTCGGCTTGTTGTGAGGAGCGCTCGCTTCCTTGGCGATCACGGAAAGCTTCGAGCGCAACTCCTCGGCAACGAGCTGGGCGTCCACGCCATTCCGGATGATCTGCGGACGGATGAACATGATCAGCTCGGTGCGGTTGTTGGTCTTGTTGTTGGTCGCAAATAGGTCGCCGATCCCCTTGAGGTCGCTGAGGATCGGGATGCCTTGTTTGTCTTTCGTGTCCTGCGAACTGATCAGGCCGGCGAGCAGCACTGTCTGCCCGCTCGCCACCGCGATCGTACTCTGCACCTTGCGCTTGGAGATCGTCGGCGTGAGCGTCTGAGTGCCGCTCTGATCGGTCGACGTTCCGCCGGTGTTGGTCTGCGGCTGCACCTGCGAGACTTCCTGCGTGACGTCGAGGTTCACGACGCCATTGGCGTTGACGCGTGGCGTCACTTTCAGGATCACGCCGGTGTCCGTCATCTGGATGGTGTTGACGAGCGGGGCGCCGACCGTCGTCACGTCGGTCGCAGATTGGGTTGTGATAGGCACCTGGTCGCCGACCTGCAATGTCGCCGTCTGATTGTCGAGCACAACGATGGCCGGGGAGGAGATCACGCGCACGTCGGTGATCGCCTTCAACGCGTTAAGCACCACACGCGGATCTGCGTTGCTGCCGAGAACGAAATTGGCGCCCGGGATCGTGCGTTTGAGGACGTTGGTCAGGCCGAAGCCGATCGAACCCTTCTGGACGCCGTTCTGGATGTCCTGCAGATAGAACTGGACGCCGTACTGCAATTGATCCTTGAGCGTGATCTCGGCAACGGTCACGTCGATCGCGACCTGCATCGGCGCCTGGTCGAGCTCGTAGATAGCCCGCTCGATGATCTTGTACTGGTCACGGCTGGCGTAGATCAGCAGCGAATTGGTCGCGACGTCGGCGGTGATGCGCACGTTCGGCAGGATGCCGGGGCCGCCGCTGCCGGTTGTGTTCGACAACGAAGAAATGTCGACGCTCGGCTTGGCGCCGCGCCCGCCTTGCTGCTGGTTGCCGGTGTTGCCGGCCTCGTTATTCGAATTGTCGGTATTGTTGCCGCCGAAGAAAGTGGCCGTGCTCGGTGGCGAGCCCGGCTGCGTTCGGCCCTGCATACCTGCATTGGCCGCGCGCTGCACGCCGGAGCCGGGCGTAAGTTGCGACAGGTCGCTGCTCAGCGAGCTCGAGGATTGCCCCGTGAACACGTCGCGAAGAATGGCGGCAAGCAGGCGCGCATTGCCGTAGCGAACCCGGTAAACGCGGACGGTGGCGTTGTCGTAATCGGCGCGGTCGAGACGCGCCACCCAGGTCCTGACCTGGTTGATCATTGCGTTGGTCTGCCCGACGGCGAGAACCGCGTTCAGGCGGTTGACCGGTTGGAAGCGCACGAGATTGGCGGCGGCGCCTTCGTTGCCAGTGTCGAATACGTTGCGCAGCTCGGTGATGATGGTTTCGGGGCTGGCGTTGCGGACGGGGAAGATGCCGACCGCCTGGTTCCTCATCCAGTCGACGTCGAGCGCCAGCGCCGCCTCGATGGCGCTCGCGCGCTCCGTGCTCGGGCCTTGCACGAGCAGCAGGTTGCGCGACGGCTCGACCTTTGCCGTGCCGGGCTTCGCCGCGAAGCTGTCGATCGCGCGCAGCACCATCTGCGCGGAAACGTATTTGAGCGGCATCACCGAGATGCCGTAGCCCGGCGTCACCCGGCCGTCGGCGGACTTATCGACCACACCGTTGCCGAGCGCTTCGCCCGTCGGCACTATTTTGTAAATCTTGCCTTCGTAAACGAGGTGAGCGTTGACGAGCTTGAGCGTGCTTTCGAACAAAGGCAGCAGGTCGGCTTTGGCAACCGGCCGACCGGAGGTGAGGCTGACGGTGCCTTGCACGCGCGGATCGACGCTGTAGGTCACCTTCATCAGGTCGCCCAACAGCACCTTCGTCACCGCGTTGATGTCGGCGTTCTGGAAATTCAGGTCGAAACTGTCGGTGCCGCGTGCGACTGCGCCTTCGGCGGTGGGCTGCGTCTCGCCCGCGGCATTTTCGGGATCGGCCGGATAGATCTGGCTGTTCGGCGCCGGGTGCTCGGGCGGGCGCTTGAGCGCGGCCTGCGGAAAGCGTGCCGTCAGATCCCTGGTGAAGACGTCATCGGCGACGTTTTCGACCGGGACGGAGGTGTCCTGGAGCGCCGAGCAGCAAACGAGCAATAAAAAGGCGATGCTCGAAATCGTGCAACCGACCGCGACCCGCCGAACGCCCTGCTGCGCTACAAACATCACTAGGGATCCCAACCAGCGAAAACACTATCATATTTTGGTCCGCCGGAGAGATTATCGGGGACCCGCGCACAAGAGAAATGTTCTTGTTCCATCAGGCAATTAGGGTTAATCCGCCGCCCTTGAGCGGGTTCATTGCGGCTCTTGCGGCCGTCTGCGCCCCTGCGGCCCAGGTGGGCCCGGCTGCTGGCCCGGCGGCCTGACACGCTTTGGACGCCCTGGCACCTGCTGCTGCTGGGGAGGTGGGGCGACGGCGGCCCCCGGCGTCTTGGATTGCGGGGCCGCGCTCGGGACGACGTCCTCGTCGACCCCACCGGCCTGCGCCGGGTTGGCCTCTTGGTCCGTGCCTTCTTCCTTGTCCTTGCCGCCAATCTGACGCACTTCGACGCCGGCCTTTTTGCTGTCATTGAACAGCCAGAGCCGCACCCGCTTGCCGTCGCCACGCAGCACGACATAGCGGTCGGTGACGATTTCGATGGTCCAGGCGTCGAGCTTTTCGCCTTCCTTCAGGCGCGCTTCTTCGTTGCTGCTTTTGTTGCGCAGGATGGCGACGCGCACGTCGGATCCAAGCGCGACGCCGGTCAATTCGAAGGGCAGCGAAGAGGATTCGACAATCGGGGGCGGGGCCTCAGTCTCCGCCTCGGCAGCCGGCGGGCGCCGGTTCGGGCTGAACAGTGGCCGTTCGCGCGTGGCCTGCAATTCTTCCAGCGGCGGGAATTCCACGGCGCGCGGCGCCGGTTTTGCGGCCCGCGGTTGCGTCAGCAGCGGATTCGGCCCCCGCGGCTGCAACGGGCTCTGCGCTCTGCCGGCGCCCGTGAGACATACGAGCAAGAGCGGGACGGCCGCAACGGAGAGCAGGCGCGTGCTGCGTTTCATCGCGCCGTCCTTCGGACGTAACCGTACGCGCGGAAATCGACCGCCAGCTTGACGCCTTGTGCGGCGGCGTTGGCCTCTCCGCCGCTGCGGTCTTGCAGCCGGCGGACGTTCAACGTGTCGAGCATGACGAAGGGGCGCTCGGTTTCCAGTTGGTAGAGGACTTCCTGCAGGCCATCGTTGCTGAGTTCGGAGACGACCTGCACCATGATGCGCCGGCCGGGTGCGTTGCTGTCGTCGTTGGTGGGCGGATCGATGCCGACCGTCACCAGCGTTCCGCCGGCTGCCTCGATGATGCCGACCACGCGCTGCTGCAACGCGTTGGCCGCAAGCGCGTAATTTCCGCCTTCGAGAAATTCGTTCTCTTCGCTCACAGGCGACACGGGACGCGCCGGCAGCGCGAGGCGCTTGCGCAGCGACTCCAGCATCGTCGCCTTCGCATCGGCTTCGAGCGACGCTGCGTCGGCAAACGACTCGGCGATCAGCACGCCGCCGGCAATGACGACGATCAAGCCAACGAGCACGACAAGGGCCCAGGCCGCGCGATTGCTCGGCACGAATTTTTTCATTTGCCGCTCACTTTGGCGGGCACGATGCGCGCGTCGAGATGAAAGCGGTCGCCTTGATTATCCTGCAGCCGGCTGGTCGGCGCGAAAAATGTCGCCTCGGCAAATCCCGGCACCTTCTCAATCAGCGGCACGAGCTCGGCGACATTGCGCGACACGCCGCTCATCTTCACGTGGCCGTCGGCGAAGTTGAGCTCCGTGAGCCAAGTGTCGTCGGGCAGCGCGTTCGCGATGGCGTCGATGGCGACAACCGTGACTGGCGTTGCGCGCTTGCGGGCGATGATCGCGGCGAGATCGCGTTCGCTCCCTGTCTGTTGCGGTCCGCGCGCCGCGAGTTTCTTGCGCAGGTCCGCGATCTCGTCGTCGGCGCTGGCGAGCGTCGTCGACGACTGCTGCCACGAGTAAGTGAGATAGCCGATACCCACGACGCCGAGGATCACGAGCGCCGCGACCGCGGCGATAATGCCGAAGCGAAGCTGGGCGAGGCGGGCGACGTCGCCGCCGTTGTTGTCCGCGCGGATGGCGACGTCTGTGCCGGCCGGCGGCACATTCGGATAAAGCAGACGCAAATTGCGCGGCCCGACATCGCGCAGCGCGGCGATCATGGGCGCATGCAGTGAACGCGCGGTGGCGGAAATGGTGACGACGATGCGGTCGTCTTTCGGACCGGCCGGCGCGACCTGATAGCCAAACAGCACGTCGTCCGACCGCCACGGCACCAGTCGCTCCAGTTGATGACGCACGATGCCGTCGAGATAGGGACGGCTGTCGGCGGGCAGGGGATCGAGCGTGCGCACCAGCAATTCGCTTGCGGGCAAAAGCAAATCGACGTCGCGATCTTTCAGGACGGCTGCCGCCGGCGCAGGCGCGAACTTCGGCATGTCGCCGCTGCGGTCGAGACGGATATGTTGCGGCTCGCGGATGCCGTCCGGCTGCTCGATGGCGTAGCCGTCATCGGCCCGCACGAGCCGCAGCGGCACGCGATGCCGAATGCGATCGTCGACGACCGCGACAACCTCGAGCAGGCCGTCAATGAACCAGGCTATCGCTTGCTTTATACTGCTGAACAACGGTTACCTTCCACGCCTGACTTAAGGCAGCGCCGGGGTTCGTTCCGGCGGATTTGCATCCCAGGCGATGATCCGATACGGCTCGCTGTCGCCCTCAATGACACTTACCACCGCCTCGTACCGGCGAACATCGTTGACGGCGACCTGCACGCGCCCTTCGAAGCGCACGGCCTGGCCGTTTTCTTCGGTCACGAAATTCTCGACCGGTCCCAAACGCGTGATCAGGTTGGCGAATTCTACGTTAGGCTTACCCCGCTCTCCAATGAAATCGAGTACGCGTTCCTCGGTCACGCCCGGTATCGCCATCAGGACCTTGGGATCGGCGAACATTGGGTTGATCTTGTCGCGGCCGCTCGCAACCGTGACGTAAGGCGCGACGGCGGCGGCCGCGCGTGTCGGGATGCCGAGCACAAGGGCGAGTTCCGCCACGCTCAAGAATGGCCCGTTGCGCGGGCCGTCGGTGCGCCCGGCGGCGCGATAGGCGCCGCGCTCGGCGCCGCCGTTGGGGCTCACTTTGTCGTCGGCATCGCGCCAATCGACAATGCGCGCGGCGTACATGGCTGCGGTGTCGCCCGGCACGCCCAGCTGCCGGAAAATGCCGGCGAGAACTTCCGGCGGCGCGCGGTTGAGGTCGATACGCGAGGCCTCGTCGCGCACGGTGAGCTCGATCCTCGCGCCTTTGATCTGGATGTGCGCAGTGCCGCGCGCCTGCTGGATGGTTTGGCCGGTCTGCCCGACGACGTATTCGATCGCCGAATGCATCGCCTCATCGGCGCGCAAGCCGTCGCCGAACGTTCGGCTGGCATCGGCCGCCGAACCCATGAACGAGCCGGCGACCACCGCGAATATGCCGAGCAGGGCGGCGAAGAAGAGCACCACCACCAAAATCGATCCCTGCCGCGGATTTGAGTTCATTGGCTGCCGCCTTGCGTCGCGCCGCCCTGCTGTTGCTGCTGGTTATTGTCGGTCGCCGGCGTTGCTTGCTGATTTTGCGCGTTCACGCAGCGTTGCGGCTTCTCGACATTGTCGTCGGCGGAATCGAAGCAGTCGACGCCGTAATTGACCGGCACGGGCAACAGGAATGGCGCCGGGAACACGGCGGTACCGTTCGAATCGAGAACTTCCACCAGAACCGCCGATGGAAGCTCCGCCTGATTGTTCCAGGCCGGCACGGTCTGGCCGTCATTGTTGCGGTAGGAGAAACGAATCTGGATGCGGCCGCGCAGCAGGACCACCGGATCCTGAAGCGGCGCCGGCGGATTGGAGACGGTCGCACGCTTGCGGACCAGAAGCTGATCGTTGTTTTCCGTCGTCTGGCTGATGTCGAGCAATTCGAAGGCGCGATTGCCGGCGCCAAAGCCGGTCGCCGCCACAAAGCGCATGTGCGTGGCGTCGCCGGAGAAATAAACCGTGGAGCCGTCGGTGCCGGGCGGCGTCATCGGCACCGCCTCCGTCAGGTCGGTCCCGAGACGGCCGAGCCCGCGCGTGAGCATTTCCATCACGGCGACGGTCGCTTCGCCGTGCTTCCAGTTGTACAGCGTGCGGCCGGCGAATTCGGCGATCACCGCAAACACGGCGCCCGCGATCGCGAGCGCGGCAAGTACCTCGATCAGCGAGAAGCCCGCGCGGGCGTCACGATTTCGATTTGCCAAGGCGAAATGCTTCAAGGCTTGTACTCCGCCCGCTGGGCGCTGTGACGACGACGTCGAGACGATAAAGCGACCACGCCGACGCGTCGGTGTTGTCGCCGTTCTCGGAATTGGTGACGGGAGCCGCGGCCGGCGGTTTGACCGTCGTGATTGTCCAGGCGTAACGGCCGAGCGTGCCGCTCTGCATGCCCGGCGTGAGCGCGTCGCGGCGCGAGGCCGTCGCCAGCAGCGTGCGCGTCAGCAGCATTGTCTCCGCGTTCTCGCGCACCGACGTGATGCCGCCCCATGCGGTGCCGAATGCGCGCAACAGCACGCCCATGAGCACGGCGGCGACGGCGACCGCGACCAGCACCTCGAGCAGCACGTAGCCGCCGGTGCGTCGTGTTTTAGCTGCGGCCGGGGGCGACAACATCGATATATCCGGTGAGCCAATTGACGCGGATGCGCCAATCGCGTCCGTTCTTGGCAAGGCTGATGACCGCGCCGCAGGAGCGGCCGTCGGCGGCGAAGATGACGCCAAGCTGGCCCGGCTCGAGCTGGCAGGCGTCGCTCGCGGTCAGATCGAGCGTGACGTCGGACGGCAGCGTGATTTTCCGCCCGTTGGTGCCGCTGACGATTTGCTTGTTGCTCACATCGACACGGGTCGCGACATCGTGGCCGCTGCGCGCCGCGGTGCTGCGATCGGTTTTCAGAACCGCCGCGACCTCGGTGGCGTAAGCGCCGAGCCGCGCCGACGTCGTCTCATGCGGCAACGTCGGCAGCACCAACAAGACGAGCAGGGCGAACACCGCCATGGCGATGACTATATCGAGCAGAACGATGCCTGCTTGCGCCGATGCGCCGGAATGCCGGCTAACGCGCGTTGCTTTTGATGTCTGCCGCATTGCCGGTGCCGCCTTCGCGGCCGTCGGAGCCCAATGAAATGATTTCGTAGGGCGCGCCTTCTGCGGGCGAACGATAGATATAGTCGTGTTTCCAAGGATCTTCGGGAACGATGCCGCCTTTCACATAGGGGCCGTTCCAGCCGGCCATATTGCCGGGTCGGCGGACGAGGGCGGTGAGGCCTTCCGACGTGGTCGGGTACCGCCCGGTGTCCAGGTAGTAGAGATCGAGCGAACTCGACAGCGCCTCGATCTGAAGCCTGGCCGCCTTGACGCGCGCCTCGGTGAGGTAGTTGAGCACACGCGGGCCGACCAGCCCCATGATCAAGCCGATGATCACGAGCACGACCAGCATCTCGATGAGCGTGAAACCGGACGAGCCGGCCAAAGCCAGCCTGCGGTAATTCGCCCGTAACGCCTGACGCATAGTGACCCCGATTTCCTTGACGCCCTAACCGACGAGTTGATTGACGCTCAAAAGCGCCGACAGGATTGAGACGATGAGTGTTCCAACGATGGCGGCGATGACAACGAT
>JBAUHH010000303.1:0-3037 GCA_049680165.1 Pseudolabrys sp. | reverse complement strand
CCGGTATGTTTGTTCGATGTGGTCGCGCGCATGATCGACGAGGTGCATGTAGTGCACGCCGGAGGGGCAAGTCGTCATGCAGGCGAGACAGGAAAGACAGCGGTCGATGTGCTTGACGACGTCGCGGCTCGCCGGCTCTTCCTTTTCCAGCATCTCCTTGATCAGGTAGATGCGCCCGCGCGGTGAATCGAGTTCGTCGCCGAGCAGCACATAAGTCGGGCAGGTCGCGGTGCAAAACCCGCAATGCACGCAGGCGCGCAGAATCTTGTCGGCTTCCGCGGTTTGCGGATTGGCAAGCTGGGCAATCGAGAACGACGTTTGCACCGACCTAGACTCCCGCCCACATGCGCCCGGGGTTGAGCACACCCTTGGGGTCGAAGCTCTCTTTCACGCGCTTGCTCAAGGCCGCGACGCCCGGCTGCTGCGGCTCGAACACGTCGACCGCCGCGCGCACCGACGCGGGAGCGCGGATCAGCGTGGCATGGCCGCCGACTGCGGCGACAGCGCGGCGGATGGCTGTGGCATCGGGCTCCTCCGCGAATGGCATCGCGACCCATATCAGCCCGCCGCCCCAATCGTAAAACATTTGCGCCGCCGGCGTGATCGCCGCCGCAATCTCGTGACCTTTGCCGGGCGCGGTCGAGATGCGCCACAGCGGCCGCGTGGCCACCCCTTCCGATGCAAACGGCTTGACCTCACGCACGCTGCGCCAGAGCGCGCATGACTCGTTTTCGTCGAGCACGGCGACCGGCCCGAACGGCTTCATCAGCGCGGCAAGCGCATCCTTGCGGTGCGCAACCGACGGCGCGAAGCCCTCGAGCCGCAGCGCGGTGGTCGCTTCCGGCTTGGGCAGGCCGTCGAACCACGACGCGACATGGTCGGGCAGATGCGCCGCGCCCGACACGTCGCAGGACGAGCCCATGGCAGCCGCCATCGCCTGCGCCGCGCGCGCGTCGCCGTGGCCGGTCACGATCACGGTCGCCTCGGTTTCGGCTTTCGGCAGCACCTTGATGGTGATCTCGGTCATCGCGCCGAGCGTGCCCCACGAGCCCGCCAGCACCTTGCACAGGTCATAGCCGGTGACGTTCTTCACCACGCGGCCGCCGGATTTGATGGTGTCGCCGCGGCCGGTAACCGCCGTCACGCCGAGAAAATGATCACGCGCGGCGCCGGCCTTGAGCCGCCGCGGGCCGGCGAGATTGGCCGCGATCACGCCGCCGATCGTTCCCCCGCCCGATGCTCGGCCGAACACCGGGCCGTAGTCGAGCGGCTCGAAGCCGAGCTCTTGGCCTTCTCCGAGTATTAACGTCTCGATTTCAGCGAGTGGCGTGCCCGCTTTTGCCGAGAGCACGAGTTCTTCCGGCTCGTACAGCGTAACGCCCGTAAGGCCCGCGAGATCGAGCGTGAGATCGGTCTGGCTTGGGCGGCCGATATCGCGCTTGGTCGCGCTGCCGACCACCTCCAGCGTCTTGTCGTTGCCGAGCGCCCAGTGCACCGCCTCCTCGACGTCCTTGCCGTCTCTTGGCCTGAAACCGTTACTCATGAGGCCGTCAGAACCGCGGAATGTCGGGGAATGGCAGCTTGCCGCCGGAAATATGCATGCGGCCGAGCTCGGCGCAGCGGTGCAGCCGGGGAAACACCTTGCCCGGATTGAGCAAGCCCTTTTCGTCGAAGGCGCATTTTAGCCGTTGCTGCTGGTCGAGATCGATTTCGGAGAACATCACCGGCATCAGGTCGCGCTTCTCCACGCCGACGCCATGCTCGCCCGTGAGCACGCCGCCAACTTCGACGCAGAGCTTGAGGATTTCTGCGCCGAATTCCTCCGCGCGCGTCAGCTCGCTCGGCCGGTTGGCGTCATAAAGAATGAGCGGATGCAGATTGCCATCGCCAGCGTGAAAGACATTAGCGACGCGCAGGCCGTACTTCTCCGACATTTCCTTCATGCGCGCCAGCACCAGCGGCAGCTTGCCGCGCGGAATGGTGCCGTCCATGCAGTAGTAGTCCGGTGAGATGCGCCCGACCGCCGGGAACGCCGCCTTGCGCCCGGCCCAGAACAGCAGCCTTTCTTCCTCTGACGTCGACACCTTGCACGACACCGCGTGGCATTGCTTAGCGATCCGTTCGATGCGTCCGATCAGGTGGTCGACCTCGGCCTGCGGGCCGTCGACCTCGACGATCAGCAGCGCCTCGACGTTGAGCGGATAACCGGCGTGGACGAATTCTTCCGCCGCGTGGATCGCCGGCTTGTCCATCATTTCCATGCCGCCCGGGATGATGCCGGCGCCAATGATGCTGGAGACGCATTCGCCGGCGTCCTCCGAGCTCGGAAAGCCGACCAGCACGGCGCGCGCACATTCGGCCTTCTTGAGGATGCGCACCGTCACTTCGGTGACGACGCCGAGCAATCCTTCCGAGCCCGTGATGACTCCGAGAAGGTCGTAGCCGCCAGCGTCCAGATGCTTGCCGCCGATGCGCAGCACCTCGCCGTTCATCAGCACGATCTCGCAGCCGAGCACGTTGTTCGTCGTCATGCCGTATTTCAGGCAGTGCACGCCGCCGGAATTCTCCGCGATGTTGCCGCCGATGGTGCAGGCGATCTGCGAGGACGGATCGGGCGCATAATAAAAGCCTGCGTGCGCCACGGCGTTGCTTACCGCGAGATTGGTGACGCCTGGCTCGACCACCGCGACGCGGTTGTCGAAATCGATTTCGCGGATGCGGTTGAATTTGGCCATGCCGAGCAGCACGCCGTCGGCGAGCGGCAGCGCTCCGCCGGAGAGCGACGTGCCGGCGCCACGCGGCACAACCTTGATCCCCTCGCCGTGGCAATAGCTCAGGGTTTGCGAAACCTGGCTCGTGGTCTCCGGCAATACCACCACCATCGGGAGCTGGTGGTAGGCGGTCAGACCATCGGTCTCATAGGGCCTCATCTCGCGCTCGCCTGCGATCACGCCCTCGCCCGGCACGATGCTCCGCAACACCGCCACGATGCGCTCGCGTCGTGCCAGTACCTTGCCGTCCGCTTCGGGCATCCGCA
>JBAUHH010000302.1:0-3703 GCA_049680165.1 Pseudolabrys sp. | reverse complement strand
CCTCCGTCATCGCGCCGAGCAATCCCTTTTCGGGCCGCGAGCGTAGCAGGACTTTGCCGTCAGTGCGCAGCACAACGAACGCGGCACCGCGGCGCAACTGTCCTTCGCGTTTCGGCGCCTTGCGCGGAAACGTTGCCTGATCGCCGCGCGCATAAGCGAGACAAGCGTCGTTCCACGGACAGAGCGCACACGCCGGCCGCTTCGGCGAGCAGATCGTCGCGCCGAGATCCATCAGCGCCTGCGCGAAATCGCCGGAGCGGCGCGGCGGCAATAAATCCTGCGCCAGCGCCTTGATCCTCGGCTTTACCGCCGGCAATTCCTCTTCGATGGCATAGAGCCGCGTGATCACGCGCTCGACATTGCCGTCGACCGGCACCGCCGGCGCGTCGAACGCGATCGAAGCAATCGCCGCCGCGGTGTAGGCGCCGACACCGCGCAATTCGCGCAAACCATTTTCGTCGCGCGGAAAGCCGCCGCGCTTCGCGACTTCCTTTGCACACGCATGCAGATTGCGCGCGCGGGCGTAATAGCCGAGCCCCGCCCAGGTGCGCAGTATGTCATCGAGCTTCGCCTTCGCCAGCGCATTCACCGTCGGCCAGCGCGCGAGAAAACGCGCGTAATACGGCCCGACCGTCTTCACCGTAGTCTGTTGCAGCATGATCTCGGACAGCCACACTTGGTACGGGTCCGGCGTCTCGCCGCGCCGCGCGCGCCACGGCAGCACGCGGCGGTGCCGGTCGTACCAGGCCAGCAATGCGGCCGCTTCCGGTCCGGCTTTCTTCCGCGCGGCCAATTTGACTGCTACCGTCATGCTGCCACGATGGCATGACACCGGGCCCGCATGAACAAGCCCTCGCGCAGTTTTCCCCGGCCGCTCGCCGATCTGCTGAATTCGACGCTGAGCGAAGGCCTCGCGCGGCAGGGCTTTGCCTCGACAGAGCTCATCAGCCGCTGGCGCGACATCGTCGGCGCGGAAATCGGCGGCAACAGCGAGCCGATCAAGATTCAATGGCCGCGCGCGGTCGACGGCGACGAGCCGGAACCCGCCACCTTGGTGCTGCGCGTGGAAGGCCCGGCCGCGCTCGAAATCCAGCATCTCAGCGCGGTCATCCTCGAGCGCGTAAACCAGTTCTTCGGCTGGCAGGCGATCGGCCGCATCGCGCTGCGCCAGGCCCCGCTCAAGCGCCGCGAACAACCCGCCCTGCCCGCGCTCGACACAGAAGCCGCAGAGCGCATCGCCGCCGCCATGCCCGAGATCACCGACGAGAGCCTGCGCCAGGCGCTCGGCCGGCTCGGTGCCGCGATCAAGCGAAAGTGACCCCGCGCCAATGGCTTGGCAGGCGGACCCGGCATTGCCACAATTATCATTTCCAGCTAGCCACTTCCGGTTCCGATCGTTTTAAGCCTTAGGGGTTTCCGTTGCACATCACCCGACGTCAGTTTTGCGAAGGCACCGCGACCGTGGCGCTCGCCACCGCCGTGCTTGGCGCTTCATCGCTCTCGAGCCTCGTGAGTGAGGCCATGGCGCAGGAGCAGGAAAAGACACCGTCCGTCGCCGACCTGATGAAGCCGGGCGCGCTCAAGGAAATGGCGATGGGCTCGGAGAAGGCGCCGGTCACGATCGTCGAATACGCGTCGATGACTTGCCCGCACTGCGCGCATTTTCAGGAGACCACGTTCCCCACGCTGAAGAAGCAATACATCGACACCGGCAAGGTGCGTTACATCCTGCGCGAATTTCCGCTCGATCCGGTCGCCGCGGCCGGCTTCATGCTGGCGCGCTGCTCGGGCGACACCGACAGCGGCAAGTATTTCGCCATTGTCGACACGCTGTTCCGTCAGCAGCGCGACTGGGCCGTCGCCAAGCCGCTGCCGCCGTTGCTTGCGATCGCCAAGCAGGCCGGTTTTACCGAAGAGACGTTCCACGCCTGCCTTGCGAATCAAAAGCTGCTGGACGGCATCGAAGCGGTGCGCCAGCGCGCCGTCGACCAATACGGCGTGAACTCGACCCCGACCTTTTTCATCAACGGCAAGAAGCAAACCGGCGACGTTTCGCTGGCCGACATGGAAAAGGTCATGAAACCCTATCTCAAGGAAGGATAAGGGTTTTTTGGCGCGAGATACGGCCGCTCGGGGAACGACGCGGCTATTTGGGCGCGCATAACCAGGCGAAACCTCTGTAAAACTTAGGCTTTCCTGTTGCTCCCGGCGGCGCGCCGATTCATTCTCCGGCCGATGCGGCACATTGAAACCTCGAGCCGGGCCGTTGCCTGGAACGGTGTTCGACTCCGCCTGCTGCCACGACGCCGAAGCGCCGCTCGTTCGCGCGGCGCGCATGATCCCGAAAAACGCCAAACGGTTTTCGGAAAAGATCATGCGCAAAACAGAAAGACGTTAACGGCCACTGCATGAAACTGACGCGACTGCGCCTGATCGGATTCAAGTCTTTCGTCGAACCGACCGACTTCCTGATCGACCCCGGCTTGACCGGCGTGGTCGGCCCGAACGGCTGCGGCAAATCGAACCTCGTCGAAGCGCTGCGCTGGGTGATGGGCGAGTCGTCGTTCAAATCGATGCGCGCATCGTCGATGGACGAAGTTATTTTCTCCGGCTCGACCAATCGTCCCGCGCGCAACACCGCCGAAGTCGCGATCTCGATCGACAATGCCGAGCGCTCGGCGCCGTCGGCGTTCAACGATCAGGATGCACTGGAAATTTCCCGCCGCATCGAGCGTGAAGCGGGCTCCACCTACCGCATCAACAGCCGCGAAGTGCGCGCGCGCGACGTGCAGATCGTGTTCGCGGACGCCTCGACCGGCGCGCGTTCGCCCGCGCTGGTGCACCAGGGCCGCATCGGCGAGATCATCCAGGCCAAGCCCGAGCAGCGCCGCCGCGTGCTGGAAGAAGCCGCTGGCATTGCCGGCCTGCACGCCCGCCGGCATGAGGCCGAGCTGCGGCTCAAGGCGGCCGAGACCAATCTCCAGCGGCTCGAGGACGTCATCGTCCAGCTCGCCGCGCAGATGGACGGCCTCAAGAAGCAGGCCCGTCAGGCCGTGCGCTACCGCAACGTGTCGGCGCAGGTGCGCAAGGCCGAAGCCACCCTCTTCCATCTGCGCTGGACCGCCGCCAACAGCGAAGTGGCGGACGCCGAGCACGCCAAGACCGCATGCATCGCTGCCGTCGCCGAGCGCACCGGTGCGCAGGCCGAAGCGTCGAAGCGCCAGACGCTCGCCGCCGCCGCCCTCCCCGCATTGCGCGAAGCCGAAGCGAAAGCCGGCGCGGCACTGCATCGCCTGAACCTGGCGCGCGAAGACCTCGACCGCGAAGAAGCGCGCGCCAAGAGCCGCATCGCCGAGCTCGACCTGCGGCTGGTGCAATTCATCGGTGACGTCGAGCGCGAGCGCCGCATGGCCGCCGACGCCGACACCGCCATCGCGCGGCTCGCGGCGGAAGCCGAGACGATCAGGAAGGAAGCGCGCGAGAGCGCCGGCCGCCGCAGCGGCGTCGATGCCCGTGTCGCGGAAGCGGATGCAGCGCTCAACGCGGCTGAAAAAATCTTCTCCGACCTGACCACGGTGCTCGCTGACCTGACCGCGCAGCGCAATCTGTTCGAGCACGCCGCGCGCGACCACGCCGAGCGCGCCACGCGCCTCGACGGCGAAATCGCGGCGATCGAAGCCGAGCTCGCGACGCTGCAAAGCAG
>JBAUHH010000301.1:0-18839 GCA_049680165.1 Pseudolabrys sp. | reverse complement strand
GGTATGGCCGCAGGGCTGTACCTGGTGACCGCGTCTTATGTCGCGCTGCTTGTCGGGGTCGCGTTAAACGCCTGGGCGATCATGGTGGGCATCGGACTGACGGAACAGAACGAAAAACGGTCGGCGGGCCGTCCGAAAAAGCGTGCATAGGAGAGAGAGCAATGGACCTCAAGCTCAAGGGCAAGATGGCGCTGGTGACGGGCGGCAGCGAAGGCATCGGCAAGGGCATCGCGCTCGCACTCGCCAAAGAAGGCGTCGATGTCGCGATCTGCGCGCGCCGCATGGAGCCGCTGGAGGCCACCGCGAAGGAAATCGCCAAGGCGACAGGGCGCAAGATCGTCCCGCTCACCGCCGATCTGCGGCAGGATAAAGATGCGAAGAATTTCATCGAAGCCGCGCACAAGGCGCTCGGCCGCATCGACATCATGGTCAACAATGCCGGCTCCGCCGCCGGCGGTGTGATCGAGCATCTCACCGAGGACGACTGGGAGAAGGGCCTCCAGCTCAAGTTCATGGGCTACGTGCGCTGCCTGCGCTACGCGCTGCCGATCATGGTCAAGCAAGGCGGCGGTCGCGTGGTGAACCTGATCGGCAACGACGGCGTGAAGCCGTCTTATTGGGAAATCTGCCCGGGCGCGGCCAATGCGGCGGGTCAGAACCTCACGCTCTCGCTCGCGGGGCAATACGGCAAGCACAAGGTCTCATTCGTGGCGGTCAATCCGGGGCCGGTGCGTACCGAACGCTGGGCCGGACTGGTGAAGGCGATGTCGCGCGACATGAAAATCTCTTACGAGGAAGCCGACACGCTCGCGCCGGCGTCGATCCCAATGGGCCGCATCGCCGAAGTCGAGGAGGTCGCCAATCTCGTCGTGATGCTGGCATCGCCCATGATGGAAATGGTCAACGGCACCATGATCGAAATCGACGGCGGTCAGGACAAGCCGCTGATGGACCGCTTCCGCGACAAAAACCGCTAGTTCCTGTCACGCCTTCTTGTGCCAGGCGACCGCATCGTCGAGCCGGTCGTCGCCCCAGAACAGTTCCTTGCCGACCACGAACGTCGGCGCGCCGAATATGCCGAGCTTGCGCGCTTCATCCGTGCCGGCGTCGTAAAGCACGCCGATTTCATCCGATGATGCGCGCGCGATCACGCGTTCCGCGTCCTGGCCGATTTCGCGCAAGGTCGTGCGGTTGCTGCTATCGCTGCCCGCCTCGTCGTGGTCGACGAACCAGCGTTTGTAAGCGGCGCGCGTGTAGTCGGCGCACCAGCCTTCCTCGGCGCCGACGACAGCGATGCGGTTGGCGAGATCAAAATTCTTCAGCGGGTAGGCAGGCTGCGCGCGGTAGCGAACTCCGTGCGTCCGCGCGCGGCGCTCGAGGTCGCGCCACATGTAGGCAAGCTTCAGCGGTTTGCTGAGCGGCCGGTTGTCCATCTCGATCATGATTTTGCGCACCGAAAACGGCCACCAGCGGAACGTCACACCCGATCTGGCGGCGACGTCGGGCAGCCGCATCACCGAAAGATAGGTGTACATGCTGCCGATCGAGAACCAGAAATCGATTGGTTCTTTCGCCATCGGTCATCCCCCTTATCGATCAAAATACAACACTTTGACGCGAAGGGGCACCCATGCCTTCGCTCGCTTGACAAGGCGGCTGGCCGGGTCGGACTATTTGCGTACGAACAAATTCAGCAGGGAGCTGACGTCATGACCCCGCGTCTCGTTGCGTCTCTCGCACTCACCGGCCTGATCGCCGCCTTCGCCGCATCAGCATCGGCGCAAAACACCATCAAGATCGGCGAGCTCAACAGCTACAAGTCGCAGCCGGCCTTCCTCGATCCGTACAAGAAGGGCTGGGAGATGGCGATCGAGGAGATCAACGCCAAAGGCGGCTTGCTCGGAAAGAAGGTCGAGGCGATCTCGCGCGACGACGGCGCCAATCCGGGTGACGCCGTGCGCGCCGCCGACGAGCTGGTAACGCGCGAGGGCGTCAACATCCTCGCCGGCACGTTCCTTTCCAATATCGGCCTCGCGGTCACGAACTTTGCCGGACAGAAGAAAGTGTTCTTCCTCGCCGCCGAGCCGCTGACCGACAAGATCACCTGGCAAGACGGCAACAAGTACACCTATCGCCTGCGCGCTTCGACCTACATGCAGACCGCGATGCTGATGCCGGCGACGCTCGCCGCGAAGAAAAAGCGCTGGGCGCTGGTCTATCCCAATTTCGAATACGGGCAGGCCGCGGCCGCTGCGTTCAAGGAATTGATCAAGGCAAAACAGCCGGACGTCGAATTCGTCACCGAGCAGGCGACGCCGCTCGGCAAGATCGACGCCGGCGCGGTGGCGCAGGCGATCGACGACGCCAAGCCGGACGGAATCTTCAACGTGCTGTTCGGCGGCGATCTCGCCAAGTTCGTGCGTGAGGGCAACACGCGCGGCACCTTCAAGAACCGCACGGTGGTCAGCCTCTTGTCGGGCGAGCCGGAATATCTCGATCCGTTGCGCGACGAGGCGCCGGTCGGCTGGATCGTCACCGGCTATCCGTGGGACAAGATCAAGACGCCGGAGCATCTCGCCTTCGTCAACGCGTACAAGAAAAAGTACAACGACTATCCGCGTCTCGGCTCCGTCGTCGGCTATGTGACGATGAAGTCGCTCGCCGCCGGCATCGCCAAGGCCAAATCGACCGACACCGAGAAGCTGGTGGCCGCGTTCAAGGATCTGAAAGTCGACAGCCCGTTCGGCCCGTTCGTTTACCGCGGCATCGACCATCAGGCGACCATGGGCTGCTTTGTTGGCAAGATTGCGCTCGAGAACGGCAAGGGCACGATGACCGATTTCAAGTACGTTGACGGCGCCTCGGTGATGCCGCCCGATGCCGAGGTGAAAAAGCTGCGGCCCGCGACGGATTGAGTGCTTCCATCTCTCCCCCGCTTGGGGGAGGGTGGTTGGCGAGGCCGGATGGGAGACATACGACCGGTGTGGCCTCCCAGCCGGCAGCTCGCTCTTCAGGCAGCCCTCCCTGTCACGGGGAGGGATAATCATCGATGACCGTCAGCGCGCTCCTCTTCCAGGGACTGAACGGGCTTTCCAGCGCGTCCGGCCTGTTCCTGGTCGCCGTCGGGCTGTCGCTGATCTTCGGCGTCTCGCGCATCGTCAACATCGCGCACGGGTCCCTCTATATGCTCGGGACCTACATCGCCTATTCGTTCGCGATCCACATCGGCGGCGCGCTCGGATTCTGGGGTGGCATCGTCGCGACCGCGATTCTGGTCGGCGTTCTTGGCGCGCTGATCGAGATCGTGCTGCTGCGGCGCATCTACCGCGCGCCTGAGCTGTTTCAGTTGCTCGCGACCTTTGCGCTGGTGCTGGTGATTAACGACGCCGCGCTCTGGATCTGGGGACCGGAAGATCTGCTCGGTCCGCGCGCGCCCGGCTTGCGCGGTGCGGTCGAAATCCTCGGCCGCCATCTGCCGAGCTACGATTTGTTTCTGATTTTTGTCGGCCCCGCGGTGCTATTTGCGATGCATTTTGCGCTGGCGCGCTCGCGCTTCGGCCGCCTGGTGCGCGCGGCGACGCAGGACCGCGAAATGGTCGGCGCGCTCGGCGTCAATCAGGCACTGCTGTTCACGGCGGTGTTCGCGCTCGGCTCGGCGCTCGCCGGCCTTGGCGGCGCGCTGCAAGTTGCGCGCGAGCCGGCGAACCTGAGCACCGATCTCACCGCGATCAGCGACGCCTTCGTCGTTGTGGTGGTCGGCGGCATGGGCTCGATCACCGGCGCCTATCTCGCCGCGGTCATCATCGCCGAGGTCAAGGCGCTGTGCATCGGCATAGGCGTCGTGCATGTCGGCGGCATCGCGCTCAACTTTTCCAAGCTGACTTTGGTCGCCGAATTCCTGGTGATGGCGATCGTGTTGATCGTGCGGCCTTACGGCCTGCTCGGCCGCGTGCAGGCGGCCGTGCGCTCGATTGCCGAGCCGGAAGACCCGATCCGTCCGGCGACGCTAACGCTGAAAGCGCTCGGCGCGGCGGTGCTGGTGTTGCTGATCTTCCTGCCGCTCATCGCGCGCAGCTCGCCCTATACGCTGGTGCTCGGCATCGACGTGCTGATCGCGGTGCTGTTTGCGACCTCGCTGCATTTCATCATGGGGCCGGGTGGCATGCATTCGTTCGGCCACGCCGCTTATTTCGGCCTCGGCGCTTACGGCGCGGCGCTGCTGGTCAAATGGCTCGCCGTCCCGATGGGCGTTGCGCTTGCCGCGGCGCCCATTGCTGCGTTGCTCGGCGCGCTGCTGTTCGGCTGGTTCGCGGTGCGGCTCGAGGGCGTCTATCTCGCTATGATCACGCTGGCGTTTGCGCAGATCGTCTGGGCGCTGGTCTTCCAGTGGGAAGAACTGACCGGCGGCTCCAACGGCATCATCGGCGTGTGGCCGCCGCCGCCGTTCGATAACCGCAACGCCTATTTCTGGCTCACGCTCGCGCTGACGGTGATCGGCGTGCTGCTCTTGCGGCGCTTTTTGTTCGCGCCATTCGGCTACGCCATGCGCGCCGGCCGCGATTCGCCTTTGCGGGCGGAAGCGATCGGCATCGACGTGAGGCGCGTGCACTGGCTCGGCTTCGCGATTGCCGGGTGCGTGTGCGGCGTCGCCGGCGGGCTATTCGCCTTCGCCAAGGGCTCGATCTCGCCGGAGACGATCCACGTGCAGCGCTCCATCGACGGTCTCGTGATGGTGCTGCTCGGCGGCATCCAGACGCTGACCGGGCCGATCGTCGGCGCGTCGGTGTTTGCCACGCTGCAAGACACGGTAATGCGTCAAACCGAGTACTGGCGCGCGCTCCTGGGCGGCATCATTCTTTTTCTGGTGCTGGCGTTCCCAGGCGGCATCGTCGGCGCGGTCGCGCGCTTTGCCAAACGTGGCAACGCGTCATGAACGATCTTTCCATCCGCTCTTTGTCAAAGGCGTTTGGCGGCGTGCACGCAGTGCGCGAAGTCAGCTTCGAGATCAGGCGCGGCGAATTTCTGGCCATGATCGGCCCGAACGGCGCCGGCAAGTCCACCTGCTTCAACATGATCAACGGCCAGCTCAAGCCGGATTCCGGCGAGATATGGTTCGAGAAACGGAACATCGCGGGCCTGAAGCCGCGCGAAATCTGGCGGTGCGGCGTTGGGCGCACCTTTCAGGTCGCCGCCACCTTCCACTCCATGAAGGTCATCGAGAACGTTCAGATGGCGCTGATCTCGCACGGTGGCGAAACCTACCGGCTGCTGCGGCCTGCGGCATCCTTGCATCGTGAGCGCGCGCTGGAGTTGCTCGTTCACGTCGGCATGCGCGCGGCTGCCGACCGGCCGAGCCGCGAGTTGGCTTACGGCGACGTCAAGCGCGTCGAGCTGGCCATCGCGCTCGCCAACGAGCCGCGCCTGCTGCTGATGGACGAGCCGACCGCCGGCATGGGCGCGCGGGAACGGCATGACCTCATCGAACTGGTCAAACGCCTGGTGGTGGAGCGCGGCATTTCCGTGCTGTTCACCGAACATTCGATGGACGTGGTGTTTGCCTTCGCCGACCGCATCATCGTGCTGGCGCGCGGGCGCCTGATTGCCGACGGTCCAGCCGCCGCCATCCGCGACGATCCGAAAGTGCAGGAAGTCTATTTCGGCGCCGGCAAGACCTTCGCAGGGGCACACGCATGAGCGGCGATGCCATGCTCAAGGTCGATGCATTGAGCGCCTGGTATGGCGCTGCGCGCATTCTTTATGACCTGAGCTTCGAGGTCGGCCGCGGCGAAGTGGTGGCGCTGATGGGCCGCAACGGCGCCGGCAAATCCACCACGATCAAGGCGATCATGGGAATGATCGCGCAGCGCGCCGGCACAGTGCAATTCAACGGGCGCGACATTTCCCGCCTCAAGCCGTTCGAGATCGCGCGGCTGGGCCTGGGCTTCACTCCAGAGGACCGCCGCATCTTTGTCGATCTCACCGTGATGGAAAATCTCGACATCGGCCGCCAGCCGCGGCGCGCCTTCGCCGACGGCAATGCCGCGCCGTCCTGGACGCCGGAAGAACTGTTCGCGCTGTTTCCCAATCTGGCCGAGATGCCGAACCGGCCGGGCGGACGCATGAGCGGCGGCGAGCAGCAGATGCTCACGGTCGCGCGCACCCTGATGGGCAATCCGTTGCTGGTGTTGCTCGACGAGCCCTCGGAAGGCGTCGCGCCGTTGATCGTCGAGCAGATGGCGGCCACCATCGTCGAACTGAAGAAAGAGGGGCTTTCGATTTTGTTGTCGGAGCAAAACGTGCATTTCGCGCGTTTGGTTTCGGATCGCGTCTACATGCTCGAGAAAGGCCAGATCCGCTGGCACGGAACCATGACACAACTTACCGACAACGTGGACGTGCAACGGGCCTATCTGACGGTTTGATCGTTCGGTGCGCGCGGCGGTTCGAAAATAACCCTTTCACCATCGCGCGAGACCGGTCATTATTTCGCGCAGAACGGGCATGGGATGTGCCGTTATGCTGCGACGCCACAAACTGAATGTGTTGCCGAGCCCCGACCCCGCCGAGCAAGCCCGCTATCAGTTCGATGAGCAGGTCGGCTTCCTGATGCGCATCGCCCTGCAGCGGCACACGTCCTTGTTCGCCGCGCGCATGGTGGAGTCGCTGACGCAAACCCAGTTCGCGGCCTTGGCGAAGCTCCATGACGTCGGGCCGTGCTCGCAGAACCATCTCGGCCGGTTGATCTATCTTGACGCCGCGACCATCAAGGGCGTCGTCGACCGCCTCGGCGCGCGTGGCTTGGTCACCGCCTTGAACGATCCGAACGACCGCCGCCGCCGCGCGGTGACGCTGACCGAGCGCGGCCGCCGGGCGACCGAGGCCGCGATGGCGGTCGCGGCCGATATCAGCGCCGAGACGCTTGCGCCCCTGAGCGCGGACGAGCGGCGCACAATGGAAAAGCTGCTGAAAAAGCTCTGCTAACGCGGCCCCCGCCCGCCGCTGCCCACCGCTATTCAACCGGCGATCCGTGTCGTACTATTTTTAAAACCCGGCGCTCTGCCGGAAAACAATAATCGTTTGGGGAGGGTGTGATGGCTGATCAGCCGGTCGTACAGGTTTCGCACTTGCTCGATGAGCGGGGCTTAAGTTCTTTCCATATCAATCTGATGGCCTGGTCCATCCTGCTCGCGTTGATTGACGGCTACGACATTGCGGCGATCGCCGTCGCTTCACCGCACCTGGTGCGGGAGTGGCATTTGGTCAGTCGGGCGGCGCTCGGACCGGTCTTGAGCGCCAGCCTGATCGGCATCCTGTTCGGTTCGGCGATATTCGGATGGATCGGCGACCGCTACGGCCGGAAGGCTGCTCTCATCGGTTCGAATCTGTTGTTCGGCGTGTTTACGTGGGCCGCGGCATACGCGACCAATCTCGATCAAATGTTCTGGCTTCGCCTGGTGGCGGGGCTCGGAATCGGCGGCGTGATTCCGAACGTCATCGCCATCAACGCCGAGTCGGCGCCACGAAGGCTGCGCGCCACATTGGCGCTCATTACAGTCGGCTGCGTGCCGCTTGGCGGCGCCTTCCCCGGTATCGTGGCGGATATATGGGGCCCGACACACGGCTGGCAAATCCTGTTCACGCTCGGAGGCATTGTGCCGATCGTCGTTGCCCTCGCTGCGATCTTTGGCCTGCCGGAATCGATCAAGTTTATGGCGCTGCACGAAAGCCAGCGCGCCCGCATGATCAAGCTGATCGGCGTCATTAGCCCCAGCTACAACGTGCCGCCGAATGCGCGTTTCGTGATCGAGGACGAGAAACAGTTTCCGGGCTTCAATCCGGTCTATCTGTTCCGTGAGGGGCTCGGGCTGATAACGCCGCTGTTGTGGTTGTTGTTTGCATTGAACCTGATGGGATTCTTTTTCCTCCTGAGTTGGACGCCCACGCTGCTGGTGGCAGCCAAGCTGCCGCTGTCGACCGCGGGGCTTGCCATCTCGAGCTTACAGGTGGGCGGCACCGTCGGTGCGCTATTGCTTGCGCGTTGGTTTGAACGCCAACAGTTTCTCGCAATCGCACTGGTGTTCCTGATCTCCGTGCCGGTGGTGGCTTTGATCGGCTACGCCGGACTAACGTCGATTACTGCCGTGATGATCACGACGTTTTTTGCCGGATTTTGCGTGCTCGGCGTGCAGACCGGCATCAACGTCGCGGGCGCGCTGGTCTATCCAACATCGCTGCGCGCCAATGGATCGGGATGGGAGCTGGGCATCGGGCGTGTCGGCTCGATCGTTGGGCCGTTGCTCGGCGCGCTGTTTGTCGGCATGCCGGTGCAGCACCTCTACATGTGGTCGTCGCTGCCGTTCCTCGCTGGTGCGATCGTTTGCTTTATCATCCATCGGCTCAATACTCAGCGGCTGCGCGAGCGGCCTTATCTGCAACAGGCGCAAGCGCCCGCCGAATGAGACGGGCGGTCGCGCTCAAACGAGCGCGACCGCCATCGGGTTATACGAATAGAGCCACCGGTTGCGGTCTTCGCCTTCGTCGCGCTGGGCGAAGCGGGCGCGGATTTCCGCGACCGAATGCAGGTGGAACAGCTCGCGGTTCTCGGTCGACTGGGCGACGATGCGCGCGGTGCGGTCGATGCGGTTGCGCTGGTAGAGCTGCAGCGCTTCCGGGATCGACGGCGCCGTGCCAAGCGCGCGCGTGAGCACCGCGCCGTCCTCGATCGCCATCACCGCGCCTTGGGCGAGATAGGGCAGCGTCGAATGTGCTGCGTCGCCCATGAGCGTGACGCGCGCCGTGCTCCAGTCGCGCATGGTCGGGCGCGTATGCAGCGACCAGCGGTAGCATTGATCCTTGTCGGCAGAATCGATGACCGTCTGGATGCTCGAATGCCAGCCGCGGTAATCGTCCTTGAGCTTCTGCCAGGGAAATTTCACCGTCCACGATTCATCCGACACTTCAGCTGTTTCCACGCAACCGACGAAATTGAGCAGCGTGCCGCCGCGCAGGTAGTAACAGACCGCGTGCAGGCCGGGGCCGACGAATACCGACATGACTTTATCGAGCGCGTTGTTGCCGAGCCGCTCGGCCGGAACGGTGATGCGCCAGGCCGCGTCGCCGGTATAGGTCGCAACCAGGTCGCCGACCATCTGCCGGCGCACGGCGGATTTGAGCCCGTCGGCGCCGATCAGCATGTCGCCGCGCGCGGATGAGCCGTCGGCAAAGTGCAGCTCCACGCCGTCCGCCGTTTCGGTGTAGCCGACAGCGCGCCGATTGAGCCGCACCACGCCGGGATCGAATTCACGCGCCTTGGCGGCGAGGATTTCGTGGAAATCGGCGCGGTGCAGCTGCGTATAGGGCGCGCCGTGCAGCCGCTCGTGTTCCTCCGACAAGGCAAAGCGCTGAATGACCTCGCCGGTGTCGTGCAGCCGGAATACGTAGGCGCCGGGATGCACGCCGGCCTTGCGGATCGCGGGCTCGAGGCCGAGATCGCGCAACACGTGCATTGCATTGGCGCTGATCTGGATGCCGGCGCCGATTTCGGCGAGCTTTTCCGCCTGCTCGTACACCTCCACCTTGTGCCCGGTTTTCATCAGACACGCGGCGGCGGCGAGTCCGCCAATGCCGGCGCCGGCGATGAGGATTTTGTACTGCGCCATGCGTCGAACTTTCAGAACGGCTCGTAGGCGCGCAAGGCGGGGATGACTTTTTCGCCGAACAGGCGGATCGAGCGCATCAGGTCGTCGGCCGGCAGATCGGAAAAATTGAACTCGCCGAGAAACACGTTGAACAATCCTTCCTCCGCCGCCTTGCGCAATTTCTTCGTCACCGTCTCCGGCGAGCCGATGAAAACCAGATCGTTCTCCATGATGAAATCCGGATCGAACAGGTTCGCCATCAGCCTGGACGCGCCCGGCTCGCCACGGCCCTTGAAAAACTCGGCGTGCTTGCGTGCGCGATCGGCGAAGGTCTCGCCCGGCTGCGCCGGCTTCATGAAGCCTTCATAGGCGCGGCTCGCGCGCGAAAGCGCCGTGTCGATCGCTTTCTTGTCGGTTTCGTCGACATAGACAACCGTGCAGTAGGCGATGTTCGGCTTGCGCGGCCAGCCGGCTTTCTTCCAGTCCTCGAGGAATTTGCGGTAGCGCGGCGCAGCGTCGCCGCGGGGATAGATGAGGAAGTAGCCGGGATTGATGCCGTTCTTGGCGCAGAACTCGAGCGTCTGCGGATCGCGGCTCATCATCCAGAGCGGCGGATGCGGCTTCTGCACCGGCTGCACCGCGAGCAGCGTCGGCTCGGCGGTCTGGAAGTTCTCGCCCTTGAACGTGTAAGGCTGCGTGTCGCCGTAGGCCGCGCGCAGGTAATCGACGAACTCCAACGTGGGCGTCTTGCGCTGACTGTAGTCGAGACCGAAGGGGCGGAAGTAATCGGGATTGATACCGGGCACCAGTCCGCATTCCATGCGGCCGCCGAGCATCTGGTCGACGATCGCGATCTCCTCGGCGAGCCGCAGCGGATGATAGAGCGGCACGATGTAACCCATCGGTCCGATGCGCATGCGCTTGGTGCGCGCGCCGGCGCCCACCGCGTAGAGGCTCGGCGAGGAAATCCAGCTCTCGTCCGGCCGGCAATGGTGCTCGACGCAAAAGCTGTAGTCGAAGCCGGTCTCGTCGCATAATTGCAGCTCGCGCCAGAGTTCCTCATAGCGCTGGTGCGGCGTCATTCCGGGCTTGGCCCAGATATGACTGAAATGCGCGAACTTCATGCGGGAAACGACCTCCGGGGCGCGGACCATAACAATCGGACGCGCCGGACTACAATCGCTTTCAGCGGCTCAAGGGCAGATGTAGCCGGTGCCGTTCGGGTTCGGGAAGCAGCCCACCGACTGCGGCAGCAGCATCTTCGGCAGCCACAGCACGACGTCCGGGAAGAAAATGGTGAAGGCGATCGCCGCGAAGAAGACGATGTAGATCGGAAGCGATGCCACCATCGCCTTGGCGAATTTGACGCCCACGAATTTCGACGCCATCAGCAAGGCGAGCCCGTAGGGCGGCGTGATCAACCCGAACGCCAGCGTGGTGATGATCACCACGCCCATGTGCACGGGATTGATGTCGGCGTTCTTGGTGAGGTCGATGATGATCGGCATGAAGATGATGATCGCCGGTACCGCATCGATGAAGTCGCCGACGATGACGAACAGCACCACCAGCAGCAGCATGATCATGAACGGATCGCCGCCAGCGGCGCTTGAAATCCATCCCGAGACCATCGCCGGTCCGCGCAGATAAGCGAGCATCCAGCCGAACACGGAGGCCGCGCCGATGGTGATGAGCGGGATGGAATAGAGCAGGCCGGTCATCGCCATGTCGCGCGGCAGGTTGCGCAGGTGGCGGAAATTGAGCAGCGGGATGGCGACCAGAACGATGTAGGCGACCGCGATCACGCCGGCCTCGGTCGGCGTAAACTGGCCGGTGAGAATGCCGCCCATGATGATGATCGGGATCATCAGCGGTATGGCGGCCCGCTTTGTGGCCGTGCTGAATTCGCCGAAGGTCGCGCGGCGGCGTTTGATGCCGACAGGCCCGAAGAAGTGACTGTAGATCATCAGTCCGATGCCGACCAATACGCCCGGAACGACGCCGGCGAGGAACAGGCCGCCGATCGAGACGTTGCCGGTCGCGCCATAGACCACCGCCATGATGCTCGGCGGGATCAAATTCGCCATCGTCGCGGCGGAGGCGATCAGCGCCGCGGTGAAAGCCTTGTCGTAGCCTTCGCGGCTCATCTCCGGCGCAAGCGTGCGGGTGAGCACCGCGACGTCGGCCGCGGACGAGCCCGAAATGCCGGCAAAGAACATGCTGAACAGGGTGACGACTTGCGCCAGCCCGCCGCGGAAGTGGCCGACCATCGTCTGCGACAGCGTGATCATGCGCACCGTCACGTTGGCGGAAGTCATCAGGTCGCCGACCAGCAGGAAGAACGGCACGGCCATCAGCGCTTCGATGTCGACGCCGTTGAAGAGCTGCGCGATCATCGAGGCGAGGCTGACCGGCGTGAGCGTCGTTATCAAAAGCACCGACGCGATCAACGCAAACGCCACCGGCACGCCCATGTAGCCGAAGGAAAGAAACAGGACGGCCATCAGGACGATGAGCGCGCCGTTCGACATCACAGCGATTTCCTCCGCTCATCGGCCGGAATGTCGGGGAAGCCGTATTGCCAGCCGTTGACCATCTGCTCGATGGTGAACAGTGCGATCAGGGCGCCGCTGACCGGGATCACTACGTAAAGATAGGCCATCGGCATCATCGACGGCATGCGGAGGCTGTGAAAGCCGTCGAGCACGTTCAGGTAGCCGAAATAGACCATGCAAAGCGCGACGCACAGGACCACGAAGCGGTTGAATAGCTCGAAGAAAAGGCGGCGATTGCCCGTCATCGATTCCGCCAGCACGGCAAGATAGAGATGATCGTTGCGCCGCGTCGCGGCGGCGACCCCGATGAAAATTCCGTAGAGAAAGAAATCCATCGTCGTCTCTTGCAGCCACAGCCACGGATGGCCGATGCCGCGGGTGACGATGTCGCACAGCACCAGCACGCTGAATGCCGTGATCGCGACGCCGCACAGGATCATCAACAGGTGTTCGAGCGGATCGAGCACGCGCCATTTCAAGTGGCGCTGCTCTTGCAAGACCAGGCCGTCAAAGCGCATCGGTCAATTCCGAAAACCGCGTCGAAGGAAGCGCGTTCGCGGGGAGCTTTCAACGCCCCGCGAACACGCGTGCGCTTATTTCACGTTGCGGACGAGCTCGAGCACTTTCACCGCATGCGGGCCGAGCTGCTGGGCAAGCTTGTCCTGAATCGGCTTGCTGATCGCCATGAAGCCGCTCTTGTCGACATCCTTGACGATCTTGACGCCCATTTTCTGAAGTTTCGCCAGCGCCTGGTGCTCCTGTTCGAACGCGATCGTCGGCTCTTTCCGGCTCACCTCGTCGGCCGCCGCCTGCACCCACTTCTTCTGCTCGTCGGAGAGGCTTTTCCAGACCTTGTCGCTGACGAACAGCGCGGCGTTGTTGGCCTCATGCTCGGTGATCGAGAGCACCGGAGCGACTTCGTAATGCTTGTTGATCAGGTAGTTGTTGATGCCGTTCTCGCCCATGTCGACGACGCCGGTTTGCAGCGCCGTGTAAACTTCGCCGAACGGCATGTGCACGACCTGCGCGCCATAGGCCGGGAACGTCATGTCTTCCGTCACCGTCGCCTGCACGCGCATCTTCACGCCCTTGAGGTCGGCGACTTTCTGGATTGGCTTCTTGCCATACATGTCGCGCAGGCCCTGCGAGCCGAGGCCCAGCATATGCGCGCCCGGCATCTTGGCCGCGTACAGCTCGCGCATCGCCGCGATCACCTGCGGATCGCCAAGCGTCTTGATGGCGTGCTGCTCGTTACGGAAGATGAAGTGTATAGAGAACACGCCCGACTCAGGTTGCGCGGTCGAGGCATTGGCGGTCGACAGCAGCACGAAGTCGATGTCGCCGGTCTGCACCTTCTGCAAGGTCTGCGCTTCGGTGCCGAGCTGCGCGCTCGGATATTCGTTGATCGAAAGCGTACCCTTGCTCAGTTCTTTCAATTTGTCGTTGAAAATCGTGGCGCCGGCGCCGTAGCCGCTGTTCTTCGGCTGGTCGTAGGCGAACGAAAACGCGCGGTTTTGCGCCAGTGCGGCATTGGACGCCATCGCCAGCACAGCGCCGAGCAGGGCGCCGCGCAACAGCGGCGAAATACGCGTAACAGGCATGGATACCTCCCCGAGATAAGTTTTTTGCGCCTTCGACGGCACGATTGCCGTGTGACGCTTTTTGCGCTTGGACGCGCCTTTATCGCGCAAGCGTCTCGCGCCGGGCCCGGCATTGTCAATGCCATTCTGGCGCGGCGCTAGAAGCCGTAAAGTTTGGCCGGATTGTCGACCAGCACCTTCTTGCGCGCGGCTGCGTCCGGCACCCAGTCGAGCAGCATGTCGAGCATCCAGGCATCGTCCGGCTTGACGATGCCGGGTGTCGGATGCGGCCAATTCGTCGCCCATAGCGTCCGCTCCGGCGCCGCTTTCACCAGTGCCTTGGCGAGCACACCCACGTCCTCATAGTAGGGCGGTCCGGCTTTCGACGTCTCATAAGGCGCGGCCAGCTTGATGTAGAAGCGGCCGGTATCGAGCAGGCGCAACAGCGTGCGGAAGCCGGGATGATCGGTCGTCACCGGCTCGAGAAATTTTCCGACGTGGTCGATCACGACCGGCGCGGCGAGCCGCTTGAGCAGTACCTCGTGGTCGGCGTAGTCGCGCCCATCGATCTGGAAGACGATGTGCCATCCGAACGGCGCCACGCGCGCTGCCATGGTTTCCAGAATGTCGAGCGGCAGCGGGGCGCCCGCCAGCATGAAGAAGCGTAGGCCGCGCGCGCCAAGTTTCGTCAGCCGGTCGAGCTCCGCGTCGGTGACGGTCTGGTCGACGGTGACGACGCAACGCGCGTTCGGCCCGAGCGCGGCCACCGCCTCCAGCGTGCAGCGGTTGTCGGTGCCATAGGCCGAAGGCTGCACCACGACAGTCCGCTCGATGCCGAGCCGCGCCGTCACTTTGCGGTAGTCGGGAACGAGCGCATCGGGCGCCAGGATCTTTGCCGTCGGCGCCTTGGGGTAGCGCCTGTCGTAAATATGGACGTGCGTGTCGCAGGTGCCGGCGGGCGCCTTCAGCCGCGGCCCGGCTTGATGGATCGCTGTCATGCGCCGCTGCTCCGTTGACGCTGCCGGCCTCGGCATAGAGTATCCCCGCTGGCCGCGCCAACGGCCAGAATTTTCAAGGGAGTTGCCGGTGTTCACTGTAGGCGAAGCCACCATCACGCGCGTCGAGGAAACGAACGTCCCGAGCTATCCGCTGCGTCAGGTTTTCCCGGAGCTCACCGACGTCGATCTGGCAAAGCACATGCACTGGCTGGCGCCGCACCATTACGTGGCCGAAACCGGCGCCATGCGGCTCGCCGTGCATAGCTGGCTGCTCCAGATCGGCGGCAAGAAGATCCTGATCGACGCCTGCTGCGGCAACAACAAGAACAAGCCGGGCCGCCCGTTCTGGCACATGCTCAACGAGCCCTATCTCGAACGGCTCGCCGCCGCCGGCGCGCGCCCGGACGAGATCGACATGGTGATGTGCACGCATCTCCATCACGATCATGTCGGTTGGAATACGCGGCAGAAGGACGGCAAGTGGGTGCCGACATTCCCGAATGCCCGCTACGTGTTCTCCAAGCCCGATGTCGATTATTTCTCCAAGGTCGACGCCGACCCGGCAGAAGGGCCGGCCGAGCTCGGCACATTCCGCGAATGCGTGGTGCCGATCCTCGAATACGGCAAGGCCGACCTCGTCGACGGTGGCCCATACCGGCTCAACGACTTCATCGAGATCGACTCTGCGCCCGGCCATTCGCCAGGCCATGTCTTCTTCAAGCTCGAGAGCAAGGGCAAGCGCGCCGCTTTTATCGGCGACGTGTGGCACCATCTGTTGCAGGTTTACAACCCGGACTGGAACTTCCCGAAGAATTCGGACGCCGATCAGGCGCGCGTCAGCCGGCGCAAGGTGCTGGATTATTGCGCATCGAGTGGCGCGCTGGTGTTCCCGGCGCATGTCGGCATGCCGTTCGCAGGTTATGTCGAAGGCATACAGGGCGGATATCGGCCGAAATTCGATCCAAATGCGGGGAATTCGTGACGAGCCGCCTTCGATTGTGACAATTCATATTCGATTGTGACAATTCACGTGCGGCGGAAGCAGCCGGCGCGACTCGACGTTGCGCCCGCGCCTCAGCCGAAAAAATTTTCAGCGCGCGAATATTTCGGGCTGGCGAAAAAAAAGCGAATCAGAACTAATAAGTTTCATCAAGCAATCGCCGCGATTCGACAGCTCAACCCATTGGAGAGCGCGCTCATGATTCCTGGCAAGGCGTCGCAAGCAGCGTCCACGCGTGTCATCGTTGTCGGCAATGAAAAGGGCGGCTCGGGCAAGTCCACGGTCGCAATCCATATCGCGATTGCGCTGATGAAGGCGGGCCACTCCGTCGCCACCGTCGACCTCGATGTGAGGCAGAGAAGCTTCACGCGCTACATCGAGAACAGGCGCGCCTGGGCCGAGCATCTCGGGCGTGGGCTTGATGCGCCCGAGCACTTTTGCCTCGAAGGACATCTCGATTTCCCGACCGCCGACGAGCGCGCCGACCGATGCCAGGCCTTGAACGAGCTGGTCGGCAGGCTGTCGCAGAGCAACAGCTACATCGTGATCGACACGCCCGGCCACGACAACTATCTGGTGCGGCTCGCCCATTCGCTCGCCGACACGCTGGTCACGCCGCTGAACGACAGTTTCGTCGATCTCGACGTGCTTGGCACGGTCGATCCCGAGACCTTCGCTATCACTGGCACCAGCCACTATGCGGGGATGGTCGAGGAGGCGCGCAGCCAGCGCCAGCTCGACAACCTCGCCACCGACTGGATCGTCCTGCGCAACCGCCTTTCCTCGCTCGGGTCGCGCAACAAGCGCCTGGTGGGCGAGGGATTGCAGGAGCTTTCGCGGCGGCTCAATTTCCGCGTGGTCGACGGGTTGGCCGAGCGCGTGATCTTCCGCGAGTTCTATCCGCGCGGATTGACCGCGGTCGACGATCTCAACGAGATCACGCTGGGCACGCGGCCGACCATGTCGCACGCCAGCGCCCGGCTTGAGATGGAAACGCTGCTGAATGCCGTGGTGCTGGGCCGCGCGCAAAGCGGCGATACGGCGAGCCGCGACGCGGCCTGAGCCGCGTTTAGCCTGCGCCTTTACGGATCAGGGCCTTCAGCCTTTGCGGTGACACGGGTAGCTGCGTCACCGCGCCCGGCATTCCCAAGGCATCGTCGATAGCGGCGGCGATCGCTGCGCCGACCGCGTTGACGCCACCTTCGCCGGCGCCTTTAAGGCCCAGCGGATTGAGCGGGCTCGGCGCGTCTTCGGCAATGAGGACTTCGACCGGCGGCGCCTCGCGTGCGGTCGGCATCAGGTAATCTGCGAAGGTGACGGAGAGCGGTTCGCCGTTCTCGTCGTACTGGAATTCTTCCAGCAGAGCACCGCCAATTCCCTGAACTACGCCGCCGAGGATCTGCCCTTCGACGAGCATGGGGTTGACGGCCTTGCCGATGTCGTAAGCCACGAGATAGCGCTCGACCTTCACCGCGCCCGTGTCGGAATCCACTTTAACAACAGCGACATGCACGCCGTACGGATAGACCATGTGGCGCGATTCGAAGGTCGCCTCCGCGCTCAGGCCGCCGACGGCCTTCGTCAGTTCGCCGAGGAACATCGATGGTCCGTGTTCTTCTGCCTTGTTCGTGACTTTTCCGCCCGTAAGAACAAGTTGTTCGGCCGTGGTCTGCATCATGCCGGCGGCGGCCGCGAGTGCCTTCTCCCGCAACTTTTCCGCCGCCATTCGGGTCGCTTCCCCGCACATCACCGTCACGCGCGAGGCAAATGCGCCCATGCCGCGGTCGATGCGGTCGGTCTGGCCATGAACAACGCGAACATCGGCGTAGTCGACACCGAGCGTGTCCGAACAAATCTGGGCAATGACCGTTTCAACGCCCTGGCCGAGGGAAGCAACGCCGGTGATGACCTCGATATTGCCGTCGGCGGAAATCTCGATGCGCACGTCGTCGTAGGGCCCGAGGCCGCTTTTCTCGACGAAGATCGCAAGGCCTGCGCCGACTTTCTCGCCTTTGCTCTGCCGTGCTCGGAGTTGTTCTTGCAGCGAATTCCAGTTGGTCGCGGCGAGCGCCTTGTCGAGCAGCAAGGCATAGTCGCCGGAGTCGTAAACGATATGCGTGCCGAGCGTGTCGAGCCCGAGCGCATAGGGCATCGCGCTTTTGCCGATCAGATTTCGCCGGCGAATTTCGATCCGATCAACGCCGAGCTTCGTCGCGATCGCGTCGAGCAAGCGCTCGCGCACGAACGTCGTCTCGTAGCGGCCGGGTGCGCGATAGGTGCCGCACGGCGTTTTATTCGTGAGTCTGATGTAGCCTGTCGCGCGGTAGGCCGGTACGCGGTAAGGGCCGGGCAGCATGGCGGCGGCGAGATCGGGCACGGTGGCCGCGTGCGTGCGCATGTAGGCGCCGTTGTCGTGGAAAAATTCGTCTTCGATTCCAAGGATGTGGCCCTGTGAATCGATGGCGGCGCGGATGCGGTGCAATTGCTGGCGCGAGTGATTGGCGGCGATCAGGTGCTCACGCCGGTCCTCTATCCATTTGACGGGTTTGCGGAATTTCAGCGCGGCCGCGCAGGCCAGCACGTCCTCCGGATACAATTCGCCGCGAATGCCGAAGCCGCCGCCGACATGTCCCTCGTAGAGCTGTACGGATTCCCTTTTGCGGCCAAGCAGTTGCGCGAGCTGATCGCGATTCCAGTGCGGTACCTTGGCGGCGCCGTGCATTTCCAGAATGTCGCGTTCCTCGTCGTAACGCGCGATGGCGCCGCGCGTCTCGATCGGCACGCCGGAGTGGCGGCCGACGGAAAGCTCAAGCGAAACAATCGCGTGCGCGTTGCGGAAGGCGGCGTCGATGTCGCCATAGCCCTTGCGCACGATGCCGGGCTCGGTGCGCCGTTCATGGTCGTAGAAGCCCGGTTCCTCGGCCGCGTCCAGCAATGGTCGGCGCTGTTCTGTCGCAACCTCGACCAGTTCCGCGGCATCCTCGGCGGCATATTGATCTTGCGCGAACACGACCGCGAGGGCGGCGGGCGGCGGGTGGATCAGCACCGGCATCGGCGCGGAGTCGGGG
>JBAUHH010000300.1:0-2408 GCA_049680165.1 Pseudolabrys sp. | reverse complement strand
ATCCTCCGGCGATACGCGGATCGGCAACAGGCCGTTCTTGAAGCAGTTGTTGTAGAAGATGTCGCCGAACGAGGTCGAGATCACGCAGCGGATGCCGAAATCCAGCAGCGCCCAGGGCGCATGCTCGCGACTCGACCCGCAGCCGAAATTGTCGCCGGCGACCAGGATCTTGGCCTTGCGATAGGCCGGCTTGTTGAGCACGAAGTCCGGGTTCTCGCTGCCGTCGTCCCTGTAGCGCTGCTCGGAGAACAGGCCCTTGCCCAGTCCGGTGCGCTTGATGGTCTTCAGGTACTGCTTCGGAATGACCATGTCGGTGTCGACATTGATCAGCTTCAGCGGCGCGGCGACGCCTTCCAGGGTGGTGAATTTGTCCATAGCTCAGCTTTCGGCCATTTCCAGATTGGAACGGTTCTGTTTCATACGGGGTCCGGTGTTCTGGTCAATAGCAAGTTCATGCAACCAGGGAGGTCAGCCATGCGCCTGGCCGCTTTCGCGACTGAATTTCGACTCGCGCACGACCTCGCAGACCTGAACGCTATATTCGGAGTAATAAATTTCGCGCGCTTTGCGTTGCGCCGCGCGATGCTCTGAGTCCATGCGCCAGGCGCGCATGCCTTCCTCCGACTCGAACTCGACCACCGTCACGCGCTCGCCGTCGTCGGCGAAGAAGCCTTTGTGCGAGATGTAGCCGGGCATGGTCCTGGCGAGCTCGTTCATGCGCTCGGCCAGCGCGACATAGTCCTCGCGCACGCCCGGCAAGAGGCGCGATCGGAAAACGGTAACGATCATGGCGAATCCCCTCGATGTGCCTGCATCATGCGGGCGCGGCTACCGCTCCGCAAATTTATGTTTTGAATGAACGCAATCGTTCGCTGCGATCAATGAGGCGCTATTCGACGCTCGCCTCGATCGCTTCCATATCGTCGTCCGACAATCCGAAGTGGTGGCCGATCTCATGCACCAGCACGTGCGTGATAATGTCGTCGAGGCCTTCCTCGTGCTCGGCCCAATAGTCGAGGATCGGGCGGCGGTAGAGCCAGATCATGTTCGGCATCTGCATCGGCGCAGATTCCGACTGGAACGGAAGGCCCACGCCCTGAAACAACCCGAGCAAATCGAACTCGCTCTCGAGCTGCATCGAGGAAACGACGTCCTCAGTGGGGAAATCTTCCACCCGGATCACCAAGTCAGTACTCAGCGCGCGGAAATGTTCGGGCAGGCGGCGATAGGCCTTCGAGGCCATGGCTTCGAAATCGGCGAGCGAGGGCGCCTTTGCCCTGCGCCAGTCCACCGGAGGGTCGAGCGGACGGCTCATGGTTCCGTTCTAGGCGGGAACGCTGGCCCGGCCAACCCGTTGACGGCCGGCCGCTAATGCGCGAGTTTAGCAAAGAAACATGGTTAACGAGGCGTATATGGCTGGTAACAGGGCGGTTTTTGCGGCGGCGGTATTGGGGCTTGGGGTGCTGATGGCCTTGTCCGGACGGGCGTCGGCGGAGTTCTTCGGCTGCGACGACCAGCACCCGTCGCGCACGTACACCCGGACCTATACGCCGCGTGCTCAGGCTCCCCGCAGCTATACTAGGCATTACGCCAGCCACGAGTTTGCCGCCCAGCGCCGGCCACAGCCGACCTACTATTCCCATCAGCCTTTCGAGCCGCTCTTTTCACCGCGTACCGGCTTTCATTGAGCCTTGAACGCCGATTGGCGTTGCGCCGGCGGGCGCGACACGCGATCATCGGCCTGTTGGCGGGGACCCGGGAATGCTCAGACATAAGGCGGTCTTTGGCGCGCTTTTAGTGGCGTTCGGCCTGACCGTGGCCGCGCCGGCCTTGGCGCAGTCCAGCACCGACACCAGGACCACCGCCCAACACCGCCGTACCCACATCACCGTCTACCCGCGGCGCTCCTATGAACCTGGCCCCAATGCCAAGCGGCTATGCCGCTCCTGGCTCGCCCAGGAATATCGCGTCAGCGGTCCGGTGATCGTCCCGCGCATGACCTGCTGGTGGGAATAACGAGCTTTTAAGACAGGCCTGCGCTATAATGCCGCTACTGGGGTGGCATCGGAGGCATCGATGTCGAAATTTCTGAAGGTTTTCGCAAGCGCGGCTTTGATCGCCGGCGCGGTCGCATTCACTGCCGGCTCTGCTTCGGCGCAGGGTTGGCACGGTGGCAGTGGCGGGCATGGCGGTGGTGGCAGTTGGCATGGCGGCGGCAACTGGCACGGTGGTGGCGGTTGGCACGGCGGTGGCTGGCATGGCGGCGGTTGGGGATGGCGTGGCGGCGGTTGGGGTTGGGGATGGCCCGGCGCCTACTACGGCTACGGTCCTTACTACGGGCCGTCTTACTATTATGCCGGCGGTCCCGGAGCCTGCGGTTGGGTGCCGGTCACCGTGTGGCGCAACGG
>JBAUHH010000299.1:0-7086 GCA_049680165.1 Pseudolabrys sp. | reverse complement strand
CCCCACCCGATTTCCCAGAAGCACCGTCTATCTGCGCCTTTCCTATTGATTAGTGAAACGAATGTTTTTAATCTGATCAATCAGAAATGGTGATATAGTCCGGGGGGCTGGAAAAGCCGCCTTTTTGAGGAATGCTGCCATGACCGCACTCATCGACATCGATCAACTGCGCACCTTCATTGCCATCGCCGAGACCGGCAGCTTCACCAAAGCCGCTGAGGTCGTGAACAAGACCCAGTCTGCCGTGTCGATGCAGATGAAGCGGCTGGAAGAGCGGATCGAGCGTCCGATCTTCGCACGCGACGGACGCGCCTCGAAACTCACCGACGACGGGCAGCGCCTGCTCGACTACGCGCGCCGTATCGTCAAGCTCAACATCGAGACGCTCGCCGCCTTTTCGGAGAAAGGTCTTTCCGGCCGCGTGCGGCTCGGCGTGCCGGACGATTATGCCGACCGCTATCTGCCCGAGATCATGGCGCGCTTCTCGCGCGCCTATCCGAGCGTGGAGTTGACCGTCCTCTGCGAGCCGTCGGTCGATCTGCTCGAGCGCATCGACGCCAACGAGCTCGACCTCGCCATCATCACCAATTGCTCGCAACGGGCCTCGGAAGTTTTCCGCCGCGAGCGGCTGTTGTGGGTGACGTCGAACCGGCACTCGACGCATCTGGAAGAGCGGCTGCCGCTGGCGCTCGGGCGCCCGACGTGCAGTTGGCGGCGCACCGCGATCGAACGGCTGGAGGCGATCGGACGGCCGCATCACATTCTTTATTCGAGCTCGAGCGCCGGCGCGGTCGCCGCCGCGGTTCTGGCGGGATTGTCGATCTCGGTGCTTCCGGAGTCGGGCCTGCGCCCCGGCATGCGCGTGCTCACCGCGGCGGAAGGTTTTCCCGAATTGCCGAGCTGCCGCATCGGCCTCGTGCGCAACGCGCACGACAGCTCGGCGCTCGCCGACGCGCTCGCCGGCCACATCATCTCGTCGCTGGATAACCTGTCGGAGCAGCAGGCGGCGGAGTAGCCACCCATTCCGTCATGCGCGGGCTTGACCCGCGCATCCATCTTTCGACTCGAATATTTCTTGTTCGATGGATTGCCGGGTCAAGCCCGGCAATGACAGCAGACCAGCTAATATGAATATTCGTCGAAGATCGGCTCGACCGAGCCGCGCCATTCATTATTGAATTTATCCAGCAGTTCCTCGGCCGGCGTGATGCCGCGGGCGATCGATTCCTCAAGCGGACGCAGATAACGCGTCTCGTCGCGGCCGTTGCGGTCGAGCCGCTTGCGGCGATTGAGTCCGCGCGCCGACAATTGCACCGTTTCACGCGCCAGTGCCAGCACGTTGCTGCCGCCGATTTCCGCCTTGAAGCCAAGCTTCGGCACATCGTCGCGCAATTTTTGCCGCTCCTGCGCGTTCCAGTTCTTGACCAGATCCCACGCGCCGTTGAGCGAATTGTCGTCGTAGAGCAGCCCGACCCAATACGCCGTCAGCGATGGCAAACGCCGCCACGGCCCGCCATCGGCGCCGCGCATTTCGAGATAACGCTTGAGCCGCACTTCCGGGAAAATCGTGCTCAGATGATTGGCCCAGTCGGAAATGGTCGGGCGCTCGCCCGGCAATTCGGCCAGCTTGCCGGCAAAGAAATCGCGAAACGATTTCCCGGACACATCGATGTATTTGTCGCCGCGCTTGATGAAATACATCGGGACATCGAGCGCATAATCGACCCAGCGTTCGAAACCCATTCCATCCTCGAAGGCCCACGGCAACATGCCGGCGCGCTGGTTATCGACGTCGCGCCAGATCTCCGAACGGAACGAGACGAAGCCGTTTGGCTTGCCTTCGGTAAACGGCGAGTTAGCGAACAGTGCGGTGGCGACCGGTTGCAGGGCCAGCGTTACGCGCAATTTCCTGACCATGTCGGCTTCGGAGGAGAAATCGAGGTTAGCCTGAACCGTGCAGGTGCGGTACATCATGTCGAGGCCGCGCTTGCCGACCTTCGGCATATAGTTCGTCATGATGCGATAGCGGCCTTTCGGCATCATCGGCATGTCGGCGCGCGTCCAGTTCGGCGTCATGCCGAGACCGAGAAAACCGATGCCGAGAGGGCGCGCGACTTCGCGCAATTGAGCAAGATGCGCGAACAATTCCGATGCCGTTTCATGCACGTTCTCGACCGGCGCCCCGGACAGCTCGAATTGCCCGCCCGGCTCGAGCGAAATCGCGCCGCCACCGGTGACATCGAACATGCCGATGATGTTGTCGCCTTCGAGGATCGGCTCCCAGCCAAGATGATGCTGCATGCCTTCGAGCAGTGCCCGGATGCTGCGCGGGCCCGCGTATGGCACCGGCCGGTGACCATCGAGGGTGAAGGCGAACTTCTCATGCTCGGTGCCGACGCGAAATTGCGCCTTCGGCTTGCACCCCTGCTCGAGCCAGGCGACGAGTTCGTCGCGCGTCTCGATGGGCGTCATGTCGATCTGGTCGCGAGCCATACGGCAGTGGGGTCCGGCGAAAAGGGGCGCGACCTTAAACATGGGGGCGCGCAAAGGGCAATGCGCCGAACGCCAACCAAACGCCCCTCGCATGGCAGACCTTCTTGATTCAGTGATGGAATTTCGTGTTCTATTTTTGTTCTTTTTTCGCTAACGGCTCTGCTTTATGAAAGAGGCGCGATGACCGAATTTTCTCCGCTACAGGACACGGCTCTCGGCGCCGTGGCCGGCTGGCTCAAGGCCAAACCGGGCCGCAACGGCACGCCCCAGGTTTTTCGCTTGTTCGGCTATGCCGGCACCGGCAAGACCACGCTCGCGAAGCACATCGCCGAGGACATCGACGGCGAGGTGAAGTTCGCGGCGTTCACCGGCAAGGCGGCCTCAGTGATGCGCGGTAAAGGCTGCAAGGGCGCCTCCACCATTCACAGCCTGATCTACCGCGCGCGCGAGAGCGGCGAGGAAATCCCGAACTTCGATCTGTGGGACGAAGCGCCGGCGTCGAAGGCCGACCTCATCATCATCGACGAATGCTCGATGGTCGACGCCGAGCTCGGCCGCGACCTCTTGTCGTTCGGCGTGCCGCTGCTGGTGCTGGGCGACCCGGCGCAACTGCCGCCGATCCAAGGTGGCGGCTTCTTCTCCGAACAGGAATCGGACTTCATGCTCACCGAGGTGCACCGGCAGGCGCAGAACGATCCGATCGTGCGGCTGTCGATGGATATCCGCGCCGGCGAGTATCTCGAGCCGGGCCGCTACGGCGAAACCGAAGTCGTGCGCAAGAACGACCTGGACCCGCAGCGCGTGCTGGAAGCCGATCAGGTGCTGGTCGGCCGCAACGCCACACGACGGGCTTACAACAGCCGCATGCGCGAACGGCGTGGTTTCACCGATACGATGCCGGACGCCGGCGACAAGCTTGTGTGCCTGCGCAACAACCGCAAGAAGGGCCTGTTCAACGGCTCGCTCTGGAGCGTGAAGGAACGCGGCGGGCGCCGCAGCGGCATCATGACCATGCGCCTGCTGCCCGACGACGAAACCGCGACGCGCGGCGTGAAGGTGTCGGTGCGGCCGGAGTGCTTCACCGGCGGCATCGAGCAGATCGACTGGCAGCGCCGCAAACCCTACGACGAGTTCGATTACGGCTACGTGCTCACCGTGCACAAGGCGCAAGGCTCGCAGTGGGACGACGTGGTGCTGTTCGACGAATCGTTCGCGTTTCCGGACAGCCGCGAGCGCTGGCTCTATACCGGCGTCACACGCGCGGCGAAAAAGTTGACGGTGGTGATGTAGCGGCAGCTTCCGCTCATTCGCGCACAAGCGGGAATCTAGTGCTTATTTGGGTCCTCGCTTTCGCGGGGACGAGCGGAAAAAATGCTCCTCCGATGCGCGAAGGGCAGCACGACAAGCGCCACCGCAGTAAATACGGCGCCGGCGAGAAAGGTGCCGCCGGGGCCAGCCCATTCCCACAAGCCGCCGGCGATGACGCTGGCCGCCAGCATGGCGAGGCCGCTCACCAGATTGAACACGCCGAAGGCGGTACCGCGCAGACGGTCGGGTGCGGTGTCGGCGACCAGCGCCGAAAGCAGACCTTGCGTGAGACCCATGTGCAGGCCCCAGAGCGCAACACCGAGCAGGACACCGGCGACTCCGCCGCCGAAAGCGAGCACGAGATCGGCGGCGATCAACAGCGCGAACCCGCCGAACAGCAGCCTGTAGCGGCCGACGGAATCGGACAGCGCACCGGCCGGCCACGCCGAGAATGTGTACACCACGTTCATCACCACCATGACGACCGGCACGAAGGTGAGAGGAAGCCCGACCGATTGCGCGCGCAGGAGCAGGAAGGCCTCGCTGAAACGGGCGAGCGTGAAGATGGCGGAGACGCCGACCACCAGCCAATAGGCGGCGCTGAGATGTTTGAACTCGGCGCGGGCGAGCGGCCCGCGCGTCACATGCGCTTCCTTGGCGCTGTGCGGCTCGCGCACAAAACCGATGATGATACCGGCCGAGACAAAGGCGGGCAGCACCGCAATCCAGAACACATAGGTGAAATTATCGGCGAGCAGTGCCATGAACACGATCGCAAGCAACGGGCCAAGCACCGCGCCGACGGTGTCTAGCGACTGGCGCAAGCCGTAGGCGGTGCCACGCAGGCCGGCGGGCGTGAGATCGGCGATCAGCGCGTCGCGTGGCGCGCCGCGAATACCTTTGCCAACGCGATCGATGAAGCGCGCCGCGGTCACCCAGCCGATATCGGCGGCAAGCGGGAAAATCGGCTTGCTTAGCGCGGCAAGCGTATAGCCGGCCGCCGCCAGCCATTTACGTTCGCCGAAATAGTCGCTGAGAGCGCCAGAGAACACCTTGGTGATCGAGGCGGTCGCTTCAGCGATGCCCTCAATGATGCCGACGGTGAGCGTAGAGGCGCCGAGCACGCCGACCAGATAAAGCGGCAGCAGCGCATGGATCATCTCGGAGGAGAGATCCATGAACAGCGACACCAGCCCGAGCGCCCAAACGCTGCCGGGGATTTCGCGCCAGCGGAAAATGGAGCGGGCTTGGTGGGGCATGGCCGGTTAGCGTATCGTCCGCTCATTCCCGCACAAGTGCGAATCCGGACGGCAGCGCACAAGCCAACATTCCTTACCCGCTTTCGCGGGACTAAAGATCAAGCAGCATCCTTGCGGCGCGGCGGCGCGAAGCGCTGGTAGAACGTCTCGTCGCGCGATGCCATGTCAAGCAGCAGCTTCGACGGCGCAAAGCGCTCGCCGTATTTGGCTTCCAGCCGCCTGCACAATTCGACGAAGCGCTTCGTCCCCATCATGTCGATCCACGACAGCGTGCCCCCCGAGTACGGCGCAAAGCCGAAGCCGAGGACCGAACCTACGTCGGCTTCGCGTACGTCGGTGACGACGCCCTCCTCGAAGGTGCGGGCAGCCTCGAGCGACTGCGTGGCGAGGAAGCGGTGCTCGAGCTCTTCGACATCGAGAGCGTCGATCTCGTCGCGCGAGAGATGCTTCGGCTGGAGCTCGGCGAGACCCGGCCACAGGCGCTTCGGCCCGCTCTGCGGATAGTCGTAGAAGCCCTTGCCGTTCTTGCGGCCCATGCGGCCGTTTTTCTCCACCAGGTCCTCGGCGAGCTTCATCTGCGCTGCGGGGATAGTACCCTTGCCAAGGTCCGCATCGGTCGCGCGCAGGATGCGCAGGCCTAGATCGAGCCCGGTCTCGTCGTTAAGCGACAGCGGACCAACCGGCATGCCGGCCATGCGCGCGGTGTTCTCGATCATCGCGGCCGGGATGCCTTCGAGCAGCATCAAATGGCCTTCGCGGATGTAGTTGAGCACGCAACGATTGGCGTAGAAGCCGCGCGAGTCGTTGACGACGATCGGCGTCTTGCGGATCGTGCGAACGAAATCGAGCGCGGCGGCGAGCGCCTTGTCGCCGGTTTTCTTGCCGAGAATGATCTCGACCAGCATCATGCGGTCGACCGGCGAGAAGAAATGGATGCCGATGAAGCGCGCCTGATCCTTGAACTCGGTCGCCAGCGACGTGATCGGCAAGGTCGACGTGTTGGAGGCAAAGGTCGCGTCATCGCGGATGACGGCCTGCACCTTGGCGATGACGTCCGCTTTCACCTTGCGATCCTCGAACACCGCCTCGACGATCAGGTCGCAGTCCTTCAGCATGTCGTAATCCCCGGTCGCCGTGATGGCGCTCATCAAGGCCTCGCGATCGGCCGCGGTGGCGCGGCCTTTGGCGATACGGTCGCTGAGCGCCTTGTGCAGCGCGGCCTTGCCTTTGTCCGCCTTCTCCTGGTCGCGATCGACGAGAATTACCGAGATGCCGGCCTGTGCGGTCACCTGCGCGATGCCCATGCCCATGAAGCCGGCGCCAAGCACGCCGATCTTCGCAAGCCTGGTCGGCGGCACTTCGGGCGGCCGCCGCGCGCCTTTGTTCAGATCCTGCATGGAGACGAACAAGGTGCGGATCATCGCGGCTGCTTCCGGCGAGCGCAGGATCTTGGCGAAGTAGCGCGACTCCACGCGCAGCGCCTGATCCATCGGCAATTGCAGGCCTTCGTACACAACCTGGAGAACGGCGCGCGCGGCCGGATAATTGTCATAGGTCTCGCGCCGGTAGATCGCGTTCGCCGGCGGGAAGACCATCATCCCCGCCTTGGAATAGACGAGGCCGCCCGGCAGCTTGAAGCCGTCAACATCCCAAGGCGCCTTGGCCTTGCCGCCAGCCTTGATCCAGTCCTTCGCCGTCTTGACGAGATCGGCGGCTGGCACGATCTCGTCGATCAGCTTCATCGCCTTGGCGCGATCGAGCTTGAGCTGGTCGCCCTTGAGCAGCATCTGCAAGGCATCGGCCGGCGCCATCATGCGCGCCACGCGCTGGGTGCCGCCGGCGCCGGGGAACAGACCGATCTTGATTTCGGGCAGGCCGACGCGCGTGCGCGCATTTTCCGCGGCGACGCGATGGTGGCAGGCGAGGCAAAGCTCGAAGCCGCCGCCGAGCGCCGTGCCGTTAATGGCGGCGACCCACGGCTTGCCGCTGGTTTCCAGCCGCCGATAAGTGAGCGACAGTTTGCGGC
>JBAUHH010000298.1:0-6070 GCA_049680165.1 Pseudolabrys sp. | reverse complement strand
CATATCGGTTTCCGCACCGTGTTACGCGTCGCCAAACCTGCCAAGCCCGACGGCGACAAGCCGGCCACAAAGCCGAATTGAACTCACGCCGCGCCGATGACCGGCGCGGCTACTTGCAGGTCTTCGAGGCGTTCTTCAGCAAATTGACGTCGGTCGCATCGACCTTGCCGTCGCCATTGAGGTCGCCGGAGCACAGATTCGGGTCCGCGCACGCGCCCCTTTGCGCATTGAGCAAGTTCAAGTCCGTCGAGTTGACGACGCCGTCACGATTAAGGTCAGCGCGGTCGCAGATACTCATGCAATCGTGACCGAGATTGGCCTGAATGATCTTCAGATCTTTCTCGTCGGTCTGCCCGTCGAGATTGATGTCATAGCGGCTCGGGCCGTGGCCGTTGAACGCCTTCCAGTTATCGACGTCGAGCTGCGTGACGCGCAGATCCATGTTGCCGTCGCCCTTCCCGCGGCAATTGTTCTGGGCATTGGCCGAACTTTTCAGTCTCTGGAGCTGGTTGTTCAACCGCGTGTAATTGTTGACGTCGATCTGCGTCGGCATGCACCCCGGTGTCGCGGGATCATCTGGACAGTTCGCGGCGAGATTGTCGGCCGGATTGTCGAGCATGTTCGGGTTGAGCGTGAGGTCGTAGAACTCCAGCACCGGCGTGGCGAGTTGATGGTCCTGCCACGGAAATACCTTCTGGCTGGCGTTCGTGATCGGCGTGCTGCAATCGATCGACTGCGTCTCGACCAGCTTGAAAGCGCCGAGCGTGTTGTTGAACACGCCTCCGCGAATTGTGGACTGATAGATCGGCGCCAGCGTGAGGGTCTGGTGGAGATACGCCTGCACGGCGCAGCAAGAATTGAGCTGCTTTTTACCGCCCGGCCCGTACCAGGTGCCGCCATTGTCATTTTCACAGAGGGGCTGGTTGTCGACGAGCGTGTCGTTGCAGACGTTTCCGATCACGCACGGCCAACTGCGGTCGGACGGCGACGGGTTGAACGTGCCCACGCCCAGCTGCGAGAAATTCGTAACGCGGATTGGAGCCTGCGCCGGCTGGGTGAGGTACGGCATCATTGGCTGGCTGTCGAGCACGTGGCTCGGCGGCACCGCTGTCTTGATGTCAACGCCTGCGATGTCGGCAAACAATCCGTACAGGTCGGCGATGTTGATCATCGCGTCGACGCTGCGGTTCGGAACCTTCACAACCGGTCCGGCGACGATCAAAGGAACCCAGATGCCGGTCTGATAGACCGTGCCTTTGGACCGCTGGATATTGAACGGAAGCCGCGTTGCGGCGCCCTGACTGCCATTGTCGCCGATGATGACGACCATGGTGTTGCCGAGGTTGAGTGAATTCGGCACCAGTGTGCGCCCGTTGGCGGCAAGTTTCGCGAAGCCGAGGTCCGCCAGCACGCGGCCTATCTCGACATCGGCGCTCTCGATCATCCCGTTGAGCACATTGCGCGGGGGCGTAACATTGTTGCAGGTGCTTGGCGCGTCGATTGGATCCGGGACCATCGCGGTCGGCGGCTTCTGGATTGGCGTATGCATCGTATTGAAGCTCAGGGTCAGCATGCGCGGACCCTTCTGCTTCTTCCACCAGTTCACACCGTCATTGCCCTGTGCCTCGGTGAGATAGGTCCGGTCGATTGTCGAGCCGCAAGCGTTGTCGGTGTTCACATAGGTAGGCGGGAGCGTTCCTGAAGTGTTTGTACGCGGCCAAACGTAATAGGCATTGGTGCGGCTGAAGTCCGAATACTTCGGCGCATGCTGGCCGCATGCCGCGTTCGGCGCGAAGATGCCGCCTTTTTGCAAACAGGTTCGCGCCGGGTCCGTGCCTGGCGCGGCGTTCGCCAGAGTGATCGACGAGCACGCGATGTTGTCGCCGTGCAGCGTGTAGCAGGCGCCCCCTACCGTCTTCTTCTGGAAATAGCCACAGACCTGCGAGCCCTCCTTGGCCATTCCGCCAGCCGTCGTATCGACCGAGGTCGGACCCGGCGTCATCGAACCTTGGAAAGTCGCAAAACCACGGCTCGCCGGCGCGCAGTTGCCGGCAGGATCCTCATCATTGCCGAGATGGTACTTACCGATGAGTGCGCTCTTGTACCCGGCCTTGTCGAGGATGCGCGGCAGCGTCATCTCGAATTGAGCCATGTACGTCTGCGGCAAATGTCCGCTGACGATCACCGCGTCCGTGCCGGTGCGCATCGGGTAGCGGCCAGTGAAGAGCGTCGCGCGGCTTGGCGAACATTCGGGCAGCGCCCAGACGTTGGTAAATTTCACCCCGTGATCGGCGATGAGCTGCATGTTCGGGGTCTTTGGCGGCAGCAAGCCGCCGTTGCCGAAGACCGCGAGCTGATCGATGCCGACGTCGTCGAGAAGGAAGAAAATAATGTTGGGCTTGCTTTGCGCCGCTTGGGCTGGCTCGCCAGCCCCGGTCGCTACAAAGGCCGCAAGTCCCATCGCTCCGATGAAAGCGCCCGCAGCGAGCCCGCGCTTGGCCAGCATGGCTCTCCCCCCTTTTTTCCTTTTTCCCTCCGCTCGCAGCCGGGTGACGGCCACCTGCGAGTTGTGCCCCGATATATTCTGGACGTATTTTTGCAAGCGAGACAAGAAAAAACGTATTGCGAGTCGCGGCCCTGCGGAATTTGGGCCAACGCCCTCGCATAGCGACATACCATATTCATGGGATGCCCTACCCGCTGTGGATTACCCGGTTCACCGCGCGGAAACTTCCCCCAATGCCTGATTGTATGACGGCGGCCCTCGCGACCATCGGTCGCATCTGCGCGGCCATCGAGGTCGAACCGTCCGGTACCGCCTTCGACATGGTGCGGCTGAAGATCGACAGTTGGATTGCGGGTTTTCCACCTGCTACCGAACCTGATCGGGCCCTGATCGTCGCCTGAGCGGTCGAAACCTGGCGAACTCAGCGAGAGCGCCGAGCAGGTCCGGCGCTAGTTGCCCGGCGCCGGCGCGAGCGCCGCATCGATCATCTTGCGGCATTCGCCGAGCTCGTGCAGCGCGGCGTGCAGCTTGCTCAGATCTTCGCGCGTGAGGCCGCCGCCAGCCGCGGCCTGTTTGTGCATCACCGACGGCGGAGGCGGCGATTCCTCGCTGGCGCGATGGGTCGCCACGTCATCCCGATCAATGCGCGGCACCGGCGCGCTCGTGAGCGGCGGCTCGTCACGCTCGGCAATCTCACGCTCGGCGAGATCGCGTCCGATCAGCGACGGCAGCCGGCGGAGCAGTCCGCGATCTTCCTCGACTTCGTCTTCGGCAACCGTTTCTTCGGCGAACTCTTCATCCTCGCCTGCGATGTGCGGCGGCTGCGGCGCGCCTTCTGTCCACACCGTTTGCACGAATTTCGATCCCTGCTCGCGCAAGATGCGTTGCACGCCGCGAATGGTGTAGCCCTCGCCGTACAGAAGATGGCGGATGCCGCGCAACAGATCGACGTCGTCGGGCCGGTAATAGCGCCGGCCGCCGCCGCGCTTCATCGGTTTGATTTCGCGAAAGCGGCTCTCCCAAAATCGCAGCACGTGCTGCGGGAGATCGAGATCGTCCGCGACCTCGCTGATCGTACGGAATGCGTCCGGCGCCTTGTTATCCAAAGCTGCCTCTCTCGAACTGCGTTGAACGCTTGAACTTTAAATGTGCTCAGCGCCGCCGTTGATGCGCTGCTTGAGGATCGCCGACGGCTTGAACACCATCACGCGCCGCGGAGAGATTGGAACTTCCTTGCCGGTCTTCGGATTGCGGCCAATCCGCTGACCCTTCTTGCGCACCACGAACGACCCGAACGACGAAAGCTTCACGGTTTCCCCGCGCTCGAGACAGTCGGTGATCTCCTTGAGCACCAACTCCACGAGCGAGGCAGATTCCGTCCGTGAAAGGCCTACCTTTTGGTAGACCGCCTCACACAGGTCCGCACGCGTTACTGTTTTTCCGGTCATCTCCTGCCCCCGCCTGGCCCAACCTCGGCGAAGATATCCCGCTGAATTATCGACGATATTAGCTTGGGTCCGATGGGTCAACGGGGCGGCGACAATTGTGAAGCCCCCATTTTGCCTTACCAGCGGACCAGCGCCGACCCCCAGGTGAAGCCGCCGCCCATGGCTTCGAGCAGCACAAGGTCGCCTTTTTTGATCCGGCCGTCCTTGACCGCCACATTGAGCGCCAGCGGGATCGAGGCCGCCGACGTGTTGCCGTGCTGGCCAACCGTGACCACCACTTTTTCCGGCGCAATCCCGAGCTTATGGGCGCTGTCGTCGATGATCCGCTTGTTGGCCTGGTGCGGCACGAACCAATTGATGTCCGCCGCAGTGTAGCCCGTGGCCCGGAAGGCGTCCTCGATAACGTCGGTTATCATCGCCACCGCGTGCTTGAACACGGAGCGCCCCTCCATCCGCAGGTGTCCCACAGTCTGGGTCGATGAGGGTCCGCCATCCACATAAAGCTTGCCCTTGTGCCGTCCGTCCGAGCGCAGATGGGTGGTGAGAATGCCCCGGTCCTCGCGCTTGCCCGGCTGTTGCTGGGCCTCCAGCACGACCGCGCCGGCGCCGTCGCCGAACAGGACGCAGGTGGTGCGGTCTGACCAATCGAGGATGCGCGAGAAGGTCTCCGCGCCGATCACCAGAGCGCGCCTGTAGGTGCCGGTTCGCAGCAGCCCGTCGACCGTCGCCAGCGCATAGATGAAGCCGGAACAGACCGCCTGCAGATCGAAGGCAGCGCCGCGGGTGATGCCGAGTCCGGACTGGACCGACACCGCGGTCGCCGGGAATGTGTTGTCGGGGGTCGAGGTCGCCAGCACGATCAGATCGATCGACTGCGCGTCCACATGCGCATTGGCGAGCGCCGCGCGCGCGGCGGCGAGCGCCAGGTCCGAGGTCAGCTCACCGGTCGCAGCAATGTGCCGCTCATGAATGCCAGTGCGTTGCACGATCCACTCATCCGACGTGTCCACCGTGCGCGCGAGATCGGCGTTGGTCAGGATGCGGCTCGGCAGGTAGCTGCCGCAGCCAAGGAACACCGAGCGCATGACGGTCACGACCCGGCACCGCCCGCCATTCGCGCTGTCAGACTGGCATTCCGGTCGCGCGCCAGCGATTGCCCGATCTTGGCCAGCAACTCGTAGCGCACCATGTCGAAGCCGATGTCGACCGCGGCCGCGAAACCTTCGGCGTCGGCGCCGCCGTGGCTCTTGATGACGACGCCGTTGAGGCCGAGAAACACGCCGCCGTTGGCTTTGCGCGGGTCCATCTTGTCGCGCAGCATGCGGAACGCCGGCCGCGCCAGCAGATAGCCGAGTTTCGACTGCCAGGTACGGTTCATCGCGCTGCGGAGATATTGCGCGAACTGGCGCGCGGTCCCCTCCGCGGTCTTGAGCGCGATATTGCCGGCAAAGCCTTCGGTGACGACAACGTCGACCGACCCTTTGCCGATGTCATCGCCTTCGACGAAACCGACATAGTCGAAATAGGGAAACTGGCCTTCGCGCAAAATAGTGCCTGCTTCCCGTACCTCCTCGAGCCCCTTCACTTCCTCGACGCCGATATTGAGCAGGCCGACTGTCGGCCGTTCGATATCGAACAGCACCCGCGCCATCGCGCTGCCCATGGCGGCGAGATTGACGAGATGCGGCGCGTCCGCGCCGATGGCCGCGCCGACATCGAGCACGATCGACTCACCCTTGAGGGTCGGCCACAGCGCCGCAATCGCCGGGCGGTCGACGCCCTCCAGCATCTTGAGATTGAAGCGCGCCATCGCCATCAGCGCACCGGTATTCCCGGCCGATACCGCGACGTCGGCTTCGCCCTTTTTCACCGCGTCGATGGCGAGCCACATCGAGGATTTCCAGCGCCCGTAGCGCAACGCCTGGCTTGGCTTGTCGTCCATGCGGATCGCGATCTCGGTGTGCACGAAACGCGCATTGGCCTTGAGTTTCGGATAGGCCTCGAGCGCGGGCTCGACCACGGCACGGTCGCCGAACAGAGAAAAATCGATGTCGGGATGACGCACCAGCGACAGATCGGCGCCCGGAAGCACGACCGAAGCGCCATGATCGCCGCC
>JBAUHH010000297.1:0-6589 GCA_049680165.1 Pseudolabrys sp. | reverse complement strand
ATTCCCGGGAAACGAGTGTTAGGTATCCCCACAAGCCCGAAAATACAAGCATTTTTGTCTTGGTTTGGCCAAATACGTCTGTTAGGCAAACTTCGGGACGCGATGAGGTCCATCCGAACGGATTTTTCGGAGCGATTTTGCCGCGTGGGTGTGCGCCGATTTGGCTGGCGGCATCTTTAACCACTCCGAATTGCGACAAATTTGCCTGCTCTCTCGCGCCTCCGCGCCGGGCGAGTGCGGAACGGAAATCACGGTTTCTATTACGAGAGTACACTCATGGCTGTTCCCACTGAAAAAATCGCTCTGTTCATCGACGGCGCCAATCTTTACGCCACCGCGAAGTCGCTCGGTTTCGATATCGATTACAAACGCCTGCTGCGGGAATTTCAGTCGCGCGGTTATCTTCTGCGCGCGTTCTATTACACCGCAGTCATCGAGGATCAGGAGTATTCCTCCATCCGTCCGCTGATCGACTGGCTCGACTACAACGGCTATTCGGTCGTCACCAAGGCGACCAAGGAATTCGTCGATCAGACCGGCCGCCGCAAAGTCAAAGGCAATATGGACATCGAGCTTGCAGTCGACGCCATGGAGATCGCCGGCTCGATCGATCACATGGTGCTGTTTTCCGGCGACGGCGATTTCCGCTCGCTGGTGGAAGCGGTGCAACGCCGCGGCGTGCGCGTGACCGTCGTCTCGACCATCTCGACCCAGCCTCCGATGGTTGCCGACGAATTGCGCCGGCAAGCCGACGTGTTCACCGACATCGTCGAACTGCAACCCAAGATCGGCCGCGATCCGGGCGAACGCTCTGTCCGTGAGCCGCGTGAAGGCCGCGATCCGCGTCCGCACACGCCGCAATTCCTGCAACGGCCGGTCGCCCCGCAGCGCGCCGGTGCGGGCGCGGGCTCGCCTGCCGACGACGACTTCGACGAAGAATAAGAACCGGGAACGGATCATGCCGGGGGGCAGCAAGGCGGGACGCGATTGTCCGCGCTGCCCGCGTTTGGTTGCCTTTCGGCAAAAATGGCGCGCGCAGGAACCCACGTGGTTCAACGCGCCGGTTCCCTCCTTCGGGTCCATCGATGCGCGCATGCTGATCGTCGGGTTGGCGCCGGGCCTGCAAGGCGCCAATCGCACCGGACGGCCCTTCACGGGCGACTGGGCGGGCGACCTTCTCTACGAGACGCTTGGCCGCTACGGCTTCTCGCGTGGCGAATACGCCGAGCGTCCCGACGACGGACTGACGCTGGTCGACTGCCGCATCACCAACGCCGTGCGCTGCGTGCCGCCGGAGAACAAGCCGACGCCGGCGGAAATCAACACCTGCCGCGATTTTCTCGCGCCAACAATTTCGGAAATGAAAAAACTGCGTGCGATCGTCACGCTCGGCCGCATCGGTCACGAAAGCACGGTGAAGGCGTTGAACGGCAAACGCAGCGAATGCGCGTTCGGCCACGGCCGCAAGCAGTCAATCGGCGCGCTGGCGATCTTCAGCAGCTACCACTGCTCGCGCTACAACACGAACACCGGCGTGCTCACGCCGGACATGTTCCGCAAGGTGTTCGCAGACGTTCGCGCCTATCTCGATTCCTGAAGCCAGGCGATTACTTCCGCGGCGTTCTTGTCCGGCGGAAACACCGGATAGAACACCTTGGTGATTTTGCCGTCGTCGATGACCAGCGCCATGCGCTTGAACAGCGTCAGGCCGGATGTGGTGAATGTCGGCAGCCCGATCGCCTTTCCGAGAGCGCGCTTCTCGTCCGACAGGATCGAAAACGGCAGATGCAGCCGCGTCACCGCTTCTTTCTGATAGGCGGTATCTTGCGTCGACAGCCCGTAGAGTTGCGCCACACCCAGCCGCTTGAGCTCGCCGAAATGATCGCGGAACGAGCAGGATTGCGGCGTGCAGCCGCGGGCGCCCGGAATTTGGTCCCAGCCCGGCGGCGCATCGACGCCCGGCACGCCCGTGCGCGGGTAAATGTAAACGACGGTACGGCCCTTGAGCGTCGACAGATTGACGGAATTGCCATCGGTTGCCGGCAGCGCCAGATCGGGCAGCTTCATGCCGGTGAGATGATCGGCGGCGCCGTCGTCCTGCGGCGCCGGAATGCCGGCCGGCAGGACCAGCGGATTGTGCGTGCCGGGCGCTTCGCTCATTTCTTTTCTCCAGCGTAAGACATGAATTCCATCAGCGAGCCGTCGGGATCGCGAAAATAGACGCTGGTGCCCTCACCCTTGGCGCCGAAGCGCTGCATCGGCCCGCGCTCGACCGCAATACCGTGCCCCTTGAGATGCGCGACGGCGCCGTCGATCGGCCCCATCCACTCGAAGCAAAGATCGCTATTGCCCGGCTGCACCGGCAGCCGCGCCACTTCCGCGGGCTGCACGCCCGGTCCGTGCACGTTGAGCTGCTTGTCGCCGAAGCGATAGGCCCAGCCGGCCGGCCGCTGCACCAGCTCTGCGCCGAGCACCTCGCTGTAGAACTTGTTCGAGCGCGCCCAGTCGGAAACGTGGATGACGCAATGATCGAGCTTGGCCGGCACTCCCGGAGCCATCCGTTACCCTTTCTGGCGCATCAGGCGCCCGCGCTCGCGTTCCCAGGAGCGTTTTTTCTCGGTCTCGCGCTTGTCATGCAATTTCTTGCCGCGCGCCAATGCGATCTCGACTTTTGCTCGACCTTTTTCATTAAAGTAAAGCTTTAACGGCACGATGGTCATGCCCTCGCGCTCGACCGCACCGGCAAGCTTGTTAATCTCGCGCTGATGCAGCAGCAGCTTGCGCGGCCGCTTGGGCGGCTGGTTGTAGCGGCCGCCTTGCAGATATTCCGGAATGTTGGCGTTGATCAGCCAGAGCTCGCCGCCCCGCGTGTCGGCGTAGGATTCCGCGATCGTCGCCTTGCCCTGGCGCAACGATTTGACCTCCGTGCCGGTCAGCGCAATGCCGGCCTCGTAGGTCTCGCCAATTTCGTAATTGAAGCGCGCCTTGCGGTTGTCGGCGACAACCTTGAACCGGCGCTCGGTTTTTGCGGCCATTGCCGGCTCGGCCTATTTCGATTTCAACAGATCGCGGATTTCGGCGAGCAACTCTTCCGTTTTTGTCGGCCCAGCCGGCTTTGCCTCTTCCTTGCGGAACAGCCGGTTCATGCCGCGGATCAGCAGGAACAGTATCCAGGCGATGATCGCGAAATTGATGACCAGCGTGACGAAATGCCCCCATGCGAGGACCGCGCCCTGCTTTTTCGCCTCATCCAAGGTAACGGCCGTAATCTTGGCCGACAGTGGAATGAAGTAATTCGAGAAATCGATGCCGCCGGTGACGGCGCCGACAACCGGCATGATGATGTCCGCCACCGCCGAATTGATGATCGCGCCGAAAGCCGCGCCGATGATCACGCCGATCGCGAGATCGACCACGTTGCCGCGCAACGCAAATTTTTTGAATTCCTCGAACATGTTTGGGCTCCCGGTGCTCAGACGCGAATCCACACGACCGTCAGGGAAGCGCGAGCTTCAATTGATCAGGCCGGCATGCACCATGGCTTCGCGCACCGCGGCTTGCGCCTTCTCAGACGCCGGCACCATCGGCAGCCGCACCGTGTTCGCGCATTTTCCGAGCAGCGATAGCGCGTACTTGACCGGCGCGGGACTAGTCTCGACGAAAAGATTGAGGTGCAAGGGCGCAAGCTTGTCCTGAAGCTTGAGCGCGGCGGCGTAGTCGCCCTTCTGGCAGGCCACCTGGAACTCCGAGCAAAGCCGCGGCGCGACGTTCGACGTCACCGAGATGCAGCCGTGCCCGCCATGCGCGTTGAACCCGAGCGCGGTGATGTCCTCGCCCGATAACTGGTTGAAGTCCGCACCCATCGCGGCACGCTGCTGCGAGACGCGCGCCATGTTGGCGGTCGCGTCCTTCACGCCGGCGATGTTCTTGAGCTCGTATAGCCGCTTCATCGTGTCGACATTGATGTCGACGATCGAGCGGCCCGGGATGTTATACATGATGATCGGAATACCGATCGCGTCGTTGATCGCCTTGAAGTGCTGGTAGAGCCCTTCCTGCGTCGGCTTGTTGTAGTAGGGCGTCACGATCAGCACGGCGTCTGCGCCAGCGTTCTCGGCATGCTGCGACAATTCGACCGCCTCGGCAGTCGAATTGGAACCCGCGCCAGCGACCACCGGGACACGGCCCTTGGCCTGATCGACGCACCACTCGACCACGTGCTTGTGCTCGTCGTGCGACAGCGTGGGGCTCTCGCCGGTGGTTCCAACGGGAACCAGACCCTTGGTCCCTTCGGCGATCTGCCAATCGACAAGTTCCCGGAAGACGCGCTCGTCCACTGAGCCGTTTTTGAAAGGCGTGACGAGCGCAGTAAAAGAGCCTCGAAAGCTCGTCCTGGCGGTCATGGCACGCTTCTCCAAAGGGGCGCTTCCGGCCCATCATTATCGGGTTGGGGGTGGCGATGAAAGCCCTACCCGCTTGGCCTGCTTGCGGCCTTTTTGCCGCCTTTTCGCCCCGGTCCGATTGTAGCTGACATTGCCTGACGCCGGGGGGTATCCCTCGTCAAGGTTATTGGCCTAATTGAGCTGTCAAAGCCGTCCGATTCGGGCAAAGATCCGCGGACAAAGGGTTGAGCCGACGTGATTAATCGCAAGGGTCTTTATGCGCTCGGTGTCGCCGTGGTTTGCGGGGCGACGCTCGCGAATGCCGCACCGGCGCTGCCGAAAAAGCCGCCGCTGCCGCACCCCCGTCCCGCCGTCCATTCGACTCGCGCCGTCACGACGAGCCTGCGCGCGCAAAGCGTGCCGCTGCCGCGCAAGCGCCCCGTTCCCGGTGCCGCCGCCATTTCCGCGTTCGCGCAAGCGACCATCGGCTTACGCGGCGAATTGTTTACAGCGCGCGCGACGTTCAAGCCGCTGGTCCGCCCGGCATCCGGCCCGTTCGCGATTGCATCGACATCGTCCACCACCGAAAGCGATATCGCGTCGGTCAAGCGCGTGATCGAGCTCACGCGCAAAGGCAAGGACACTGAGGCCAATTCCGAACAAGCCACGATCAAGGACCCGGTCGCGCGCAAGCTTGCCGAATGGGTAATCCTGCGCAGCGACAACACCAATCCGACATTCAAGCGTTATGCCGACTTCGTCACCGCCAATCCGGCATGGCCGCACGTGCCGATGTTCCGCCGCCGCGCCGAGAACGCGCTGTGGAACGACAAGATCGACGACGCGACCGTACGCGCCTTCTTCGCCAATCATGGGCCGACCACGGCGAAAGGCCGCTTCGTGCTCGCGCGCGCCAAGCTTGCCCAAGGTGATCGCGCCGGTGCGGAAGCGCTGGTGCGTTACGCCTGGCGGAACGAAGATTTTTCGGCCGAGGTCGAGACCAAAGTGCTCGAGATGTTCGGCGACATGATCACACGCGAAGATCAAAAAGCACGCATGGACGAGCGCCTCTACGCCGAGGACGTGGAACCGGCGCTGCGCTGCGCGCAACGTCTGGGTGGCGACGAGCCGAGCATCGCCAAGGCCTGGGCGGCGGTGATCCGGAAATCATCAAATGCGAAGGCGCTGCTTGACGCTGTGCCGGCCGCAGGCCGCCGCGAGGCCGGCTACATTTTCAGCCGCATCCAGTGGCTGCGCAAACATGACAAGCTCGGCGAAGCCACGACGCTGATGCTCAGCGCGCCGAAGGACCCGAACGTCCTCTTCAATCTCGACCAGTGGTGGCAGGAACGCCGCATCCTGGTTCGCAAGCTGCTCGACGATCACGACGCACAATCGGCGTATCGAATTGCCCGCGACGCGGCGACGCCGACGCGCGGCAATTTCCGAGTCGACCAGCAGTTCACCGCCGGCTGGATTGCGCTGCGCTATCTGCATGATCCGGCGACGGCGCTGGCCCATTTCGCGAAGATCCCCGGAGGCACCGCAAACCCGCACGCCCTCTCGCGCGCCGGCTACTGGCAAGGCCGCGCTGCAGACGCGATGGGGCAAAAAGCGGACGCGAAGGCGTTCTACCAAACGGCCGCGCAGTACACCGCGACCTATTACGGCCAACTCGCGCGCGCGCGGCTGGGCCTCACGGAATTGGGCTTGCGCGGCCCGCCGGCATTGACGCCGGAAGAGCACAAGACGCTGAGCCAACTCGAGATCGTGCGCGCCGTCGAAATTCTTTACGCGTTGAATGAGCGCGAGCTGATCGCGCCGATCTACGCCGAGCTCGGCGAAAGCGCGACCGACATCGCTGGAATGGCGATCTTGGGCGAGACCGCCGGCAAACATGGCGATGGCCGTTCGATGCTGCTTCTGGGGCAAGCTGGATTGGGACGCGGGCTTCCGCTCGACTATTACGCCTATCCGACCGTTGGCCTGCCTCAGTACACGGCGATAGGTCCGCCGATCGAAGCCGCCATCGCCTATTCGATCGCGCGGCAGGAAAGCCACTTCAACCAGAAGGTCGTCTCCATCGCGCACGCGATGGGCCTGATGCAGGTTACGCCCGCTGCCGGCATCGACACGGCCAAGAAATACGGCGCGACCTACAACCGCGGCCGGCTACTTAACGATCCGGTCTACAACATGCAGATGGG
>JBAUHH010000296.1:0-6493 GCA_049680165.1 Pseudolabrys sp. | reverse complement strand
GCTCGACCGTGCCGTTCGCAGCGATCCGCCACGGCGTCGTGCAGGGCAACGGGCTGAAGGAAATTCCGGTCTCCGGCATGTTCGACGCGCCGATGACGATCCTCGACAGCTGGTCGTTCCGTTACGCACCGGGGCGCAGGTGCAATGCGGCCGATTACGTCCGGCAGATCGATGCCTATGCCGATTTCTTCGAGCGGTCGGCGCCACCTTATGTGCTCAATCTCTACGCCGACCCGTCGCAGGTGTTCGACTGGCCTGAATTCTTTACGGCGATGGCGCGGCTCGCGCGCTACAACGTCGCGTCCTTCGCCGACCTCCTGAGCGTGCAACGGCCATGAACAAAATCCTCGTGACCGGCGGCGCGGGCGCAATCGGCAGCAATGTCGTGGCCATCCTGCGGCAGCAGGGGCACGGCGTGACGGTGCTGGACGACCTGTCGTCCGGCCATCGTCAGTTTGTCCCAAAGGACGTCGAATTCATCGAAGGCTCCATCACCGACGACGCCAGTCTCACGAAAGCGTTTGCCGGCAAGCCCGATTACGTGCTGCACATGGCGGCGCTGTTCGCCAACCAGAATTCCGTCGACCATCCGGTCACGGATCTCGACGTGAACGGCCTCGGCACGCTGAAGGTGCTGGAGCAGTGCTCGCAGAACAATGTGCGCAAGGTCGTCTATACGTCCTCGTCCTGCGTTTACGGGCACAAGGAGCTGATGGACGAAAACGACGTCCATTACGATCTCGATACGCCCTATGCGGTCACGAAGCTGATGGGCGAGCATTATTGCCGCCTGTGGAGCCGTTACCAGAAGCTCGATACCGTCATCCTGCGGCTGTTCAATACCTACGGCCCCGGCGAATTTCCCGGCCGCTACCGCAACGTGGTGCCGAATTTCATCAAGGAGGCGATGGCGGGCCGTCCACTGACGATCACCGGCACGGGCGAGGAGAGCCGCGATTTCAATTTCGTCGAGGACACGGCGCGCGGCATCGTGGCCGCGCTATTTGCGGCGACGAAGCCGGCCGACGTCTTCAACATCGCCAGCGGGCGGGAGACACGCATCATCGATCTCGCCAACAAGATCAACACGCTCACCGGCAACCGAGCGGGCGTCAATTTCGCTCCACGCCGCGCCTGGGACAGCGTGCTGCGCCGGCGCGGCAATATCGAGAAGGCGCAAGGGGCCTTCGGCTATCGCGCGCAGACGACGATCGACGATGGCTTGCAGCGGACCTATGCCTGGCTCAAGCAAAACGCGGCCGATGCCTGAGCGCGTTCTTTTGCTGTCCTATGCGTTTCCGCCGATGGCCGTGCCCGAAGCCTATCTGTCGGCAAAGCTGATGGGCAACTTGCCCGGTTACGCGGTGGACGTAGTTTGCGCACAGCCGTTCCGCCAGCGGTTCGGCAACGACACGTCGCTCGATGATTACGTCGCGGCGCGTTTTGCGCGCGTGATACGGCTGGCGCCACCCGCGCACTTGAAAATGCCGCTGGAAGCGCTGTGGCCGTTGGCCAGGATGCCGGACTTTATGCGCTTCATGAACCGCGCGGCACTGCGCGCGGTGGAGCGGCTCGATCTTGCAAAATACGCGGCGGTGGTGACCTGGTCGCAATGGCACTCGGTTCATCTGGTCGGACTTGCGTTGAAGCGAAAGCATCCGGCGTTGCGCTGGCTCGCGCATTTCAGCGATCCGTGGAGCACGAATCCGTTTTTCAAGGCGGGCCCATTGCTGAGAGCACTCAATTGCAGGCAGGAGAGGGATGTGCTTCGTGCCGCTGACCGTCTCCTGTTCACGACGGAAGAAACCAAGATCGACATGAGCGCGGGCGATCCGCAGATCGCGGCCAAGTCGATTGTCCTGCCGCACTGTTTCGATAACGCGTTCTATCCGCAGGCCACGGCAGTGCCGCAGGAGAAATTGCGCGTTCGCTATCTGGGCGCGTTTTACGGAAACCGCACGCCTGAGCCGCTGTTTCGCGGCCTCGCCGAGCTGCTCGCGCGCCGGCCGGAGCTCACCGACAAATTGCAGATCGAGCTGATCGGCCGCATCAAGCCGGACGTGCTGAACACCGGGAGTAGAGCCAGACTGCCGGCGGCGCTGATCAAGCTCGTCGCGTCGGTCGATTACCGCGCGTCGCTGGCGCTGATGCGCGAGGCCGATTTGCTGCTGGTTGTCGATGCGCCTTCGGCATCGAGCCCGTTCCTGCCCAGCAAGCTGGTCGACTACATCGGCGCGCGCCGCCCGATCCTCGGCATCACGCCGCCGGGCGCAGCGGCAAGAGTCATCAACGATCTCGGCGGCTGGGTGGCCGATCCGGCGGATGCGTCCGCCATCGCTGGCAAACTGGAACAGGCAATCGACTACCTGCTGCACAAGCGGCCGGGCGATTGGGGACCGGCTGAGGTCGCCGAGCAGTACCGCGCGGAAACGGTCGGCGCGGCGGCGGCGAGATTGATGCAATGAAGACGATCCATCTCGTCGCCGGCGCGCGGCCGAATTTCATGAAGATCGCGCCGCTCTATCACGCGCTGTCGAAAGAGGCGTGGTGCAAATGCGTGATCGTGCACACCGGGCAGCATTACGATGCGCAGATGTCGAGCGCGTTTTTCGCCGACCTTTCGTTGCCGGCGCCGGACATGGATCTCGGTGTCGGCAGCGGCACGCACGCGGAGCAGACCGCAGCCGTGATGACGGCCTACGAGAAAATATGTGTGGCCGCCGCGCCCGACATGGTCGTGGTCGTAGGCGACGTCAATTCGACGCTCGCCTGCACGCTTGCCGCGAAGAAATTGTGCCTGCCGGTCGCGCATCTGGAAGCCGGCCTGCGCAGCGGCGACCGCACCATGCCGGAAGAGATCAACCGCATCGTCACCGATTCGATCGCGGATCATCTGTGGACGCCGTCGCCCGACGCGGACGCCAATCTCCTGCGCGAGGGCGTGGAGCAGGCGCGCATCCGGCGTGTCGGCAATATCATGATCGACTCGCTTGAGATGCTGCGCTCGCGCATCGAAGCGCGCCGCATGGCGCATGAATTGAAGCTTGCCAAGGGCGGCTACGCCGTCGTCACGCTGCATCGGCCGGCCAATGTGGACGATCGCGCGAAGCTGCAAACCATCGTCGACAGCTTGCGCAAGCTCGCGGCGGACATGCCGCTGGTGTTTCCCGTGCATCCGCGCACGCGCGCGAACCTGAAAAAATTCGGCCTGCTGGAAGGAATCTCGTCGCACCCAGGCATTCGCCCGCTCGAGCCGCTCGGATACATCGATTTCATGAGTCTCGTTTTTTCGTCACGCCTGATCGTGACCGACTCCGGCGGCATCCAGGAGGAAACGACCTATCTCGGCATCCCGTGCCTGACCTTGCGCGAGACCACCGAGCGGCCGATCACCATCACGCAAGGCAGCAACCGGCTGGTGAAGCTGGAATTGCTGGAGAAGGCGGCGCGCGACGCCTTTGCCGCGGGCGCCAGCCGTGCGGGTTCCAGGCCCGACCTGTGGGATGGCCGCACGGCGTCGCGTATCGTCGCCGCGCTGCGCGAGATTTTCCCGAGCTGACATGTGCGGCATCGCGGGCTTGATCGACAGATCGCGGGCGGGCGACCGCGCCGGCCTCGAACGCCGCGCCGTGGCGATGGCGGAAGCGATCGCCTATCGCGGCCCGGACGGCTCCGGCGCGTGGGTGGATGAGCAGCACGGCGTCGCTTTGGCGCACCGGCGGCTGGCGATTGTCGACGTGACGCCAACGGGCGCGCAACCGATGCAATCCGCCGATGGCCGCTGGGTCATCAGCTATAACGGCGAGACCTACAATGCGGCAGCGATTGCGGCGGCGCTCAAGGATGTGTCGTTCCGCGGCACGTCGGATACCGAGATCATTCTCGAGTCGATTGCGCGGCGCGGGCTCGAGCGCACGCTCGATGAGATGAACGGCATGTTCGCCATCGCGCTGTGGGATTGCGCGACGCAGACGCTGCATCTGATCCGCGACCGGCTCGGCATCAAGCCGCTGTTCTTTGCGGCGGCCGAACATGGTGTGTGGTTTGCGTCGGAATTGAAAGCGCTGGCCGCCGGCGGCGCCGATCTCGCGCTCGATCCGCAATCGGTCGGCAGCTTCCTGCGCTTCGGCTACGTGCCGTCGCCGTTTTCGATTTTCCACAACGTCAAAAAACTCAAACCCGGCGAGATCGTTTCGATCGATGCGCGGGGCAAGATCACGCACCGGCAATACTGGTCGATCGGGAAAGTCGCGGCCGCGGGGACTGCCGATCCGTTTGCCGGCTCGGAAAGCGACGCGGAAGCCGAGCTGCATAAACTTCTGAGCGATGCGGTTTCCGGGCAGATGATATCGGACGTGCCGCTCGGCGCGTTCCTGTCCGGAGGCATCGATTCTTCAACCGTCGCGGCGCTGATGGTGAAGGCGCAACGCGGGCCGGTGCGCACGTTTTCCATCGGCTTCCCCGAGTTCGGCTACGACGAGTCGCCCTACGCGCGCGCGGTGGCCAAGCACCTCGGGACCGAACATCACGAACTGACGGTGACCGCGGCGGATGCGCTCGGCATCGTCCCGAAGCTTGCGGAGATGTACGACGAGCCGTTTGCGGATTCATCGCAGATCCCGACGCACCTGATATCGAAATTTGCGCGCACGAAAGTGACGGTCGCATTGTCCGGAGACGGGGGGGACGAACTGTTTTCCGGCTACAATCGCTACCGGCTCGACCGTGGCGCGTTGGGAATGTTGTCACGCTTGCCGGCGCCGCTGCGCCACGCGCTTGCTGCCGCGATGAATGCGATGCCCGCCGGTTTGGTTGAAGCCGCCGCGCACGTCGTGCCGCGCCGGATGCGCCCGCCGCAGGCGGCGGAAAAGCTGAAGAAGCTCGCCGCGATCCTGCCGCTCGACAACGAGGCGCGTTATCTGCGGCTGGTGAGCCAGTGCCCCGATCCGGGTGCGCTGACGCGCAGCATCGGCGAGCATGCGGCCGGATTTTCCGGCACGGACGAGGGACACTCCTTTGCCGAGCAGATGCAGCTCTTCGACACCACGACCTATCTTCCCGACGATATCTTGCAAAAAGTCGACCGCGCCTCGATGGCGGTGTCGCTCGAGGTGCGGCCGCCGCTGCTCGACCACCGTGTCGTCGCGTTCGCCTGGCGGTTGCCGCGGCATCTGCGGATGCGTGGCGGCGAATCCAAATGGCTGCTGCGGCGCGTGCTGGCGCGCTACGTGCCGCAGGAGCTGACGAGCCGGCCCAAGATGGGCTTCGGCATTCCGCTGGCCGGCTGGCTGCGCGGGCCGCTGCGGGACTGGGCGGAGGATCTGCTCGATCCGGCGACACTTGGCGGCGGCCTGTTCGACGCAACGGCGATGCACGAACTGTGGCGGCAGCATTTGCGTGGAGAAAGTAATTGGGCCTATGCGCTGTGGACTATCCTGATGTACGAAGCGTGGCGGCGGCGTTGGGCGTCGCACGCCGCGTAGAGAAAGAATGAAAGAGCGCAAGCAGTGAGTCATTCGCGCAAGATCGCCGTCATCGGCCTTGGTTATGTCGGCCTGCCGGTCGTCGTCGCGTTCGCGCGGTCGGGCGCAACCGCGATCGGCTTCGACATCGACCGCAAGCGGATCGCGGAATTGAAAGCCGGGCGCGACCGCACGCGCGAGGTCGAGCCGGAGGATCTCGCGCAGAAGAGCCTCACTTACACCGACGACGCCGGCAGCCTGAAGAGTGCGGATTTTTTCATCGTCACGGTGCCGACGCCGATCGACGAGACGAACAAGCCGGACCTGCGCGCGTTGCTGTCGGCATCCGAGACCGTCGGGGCTGCGCTCAAGAAGGGCGACATCGTCGTCTACGAGTCGACGGTCTATCCCGGCGCGATCGAGGAAGACTGCGCGCCGGTGCTGGAGAATGCGTCAAAGCTCGTGTGCGGACGCGATTTCACGCTCGGCTATTCGCCCGAGCGGATCAATCCGGGCGACAAGGCGCATCGCTTCGAGACCATCAAGAAGGTGGTGTCGGGGCAGGATGCGCGTACGCTCGATATCGTCGCGGATGTCTACGGTTCGGTGGTGACGGCGGGCATCCATCGCGCGCCGTCGATCAGGGTGGCGGAAGCGGCGAAAGTGATCGAGAATACGCAGCGCGACCTCAACATCGCGTTCATGAACGAATTGTCCGCGATCTTCCAGAAGATGGGCATCGACACCGGCGACGTGCTGGCGGCGGCTGGGACCAAATGGAATTTCCAGAATTTCCAGCCCGGCCTCGTCGGCGGCCACTGCATCGGCGTCGACCCCTATTATCTCACCCACCGCGCCGAGCGCGCCGGATATCGGCCAGAGATCATCCTCGCCGGCCGCCGCATCAACGATGACATGGGCGAGCGCGTCGCGCGCCAGTGCATGCAGATGGTAGGCGAACGCAAGGGCGCGCTGGTGACCGTGCTCGGCATGACGTTCAAGGAGAACGTGCCGGACATCCGCAATTCAAA
>JBAUHH010000295.1:0-2580 GCA_049680165.1 Pseudolabrys sp. | reverse complement strand
GCGGAAGAGGGCGTCACCGATCATCACACGCAGCACCGCGAGCCGGCGGCGCATGGCGGCGCGGTCGTCCATCACGCGCACCATGATGAGCATCCGCACGAGCCGGCCGCGGCTGGATCGCGAACGGCCGAGCTGATCACCACGACGCTGCTCATCATCTCGATGATCCTGTCGTGGATCGCCTTCGTGCAGGTCGGCTTCGGGCACCACGACATGCGCATCCCGCTGTTTACCTGGATGCAGTCCGGCGACCTCAAGGTCGATTGGTCGCTGCGCATCGATACGCTCACCGCCGTGATGCTGGTGGTGGTGAATACGGTGTCGGCCTTCGTGCATCTCTATTCCATCGGCTACATGGAGGAGGATCCTTACCGCCCGCGCTTCTTTGCTTACTTGTCGATGTTCACCTTCGCCATGCTGATGCTGGTGACGTCGGACAACCTCGTGCAGCTGTTCTTCGGCTGGGAGGGCGTGGGTCTCGCGAGCTATCTGCTGATCGGATTCTGGTACCACAAGCCGGAAGCCAACGCCGCGGCGATCAAGGCCTTCATCGTCAACCGCATCGGCGATTTCGGCTTCGCACTCGGCATCTTCGCCATCTTCATGATGGTCGGTTCGATCGACCTCGATACGGTGTTCGCGCAGGCGCCGGCGGTTGCGGCCAAGTCGATCGACTTCTTCGGCTGGCACGCCGGCGCGATGACGCTGATCTGCCTGCTGCTGTTCATGGGCGCGATGGGCAAGTCGGCGCAGTTCCTGCTGCACACATGGTTGCCGGATGCGATGGAAGGCCCGACGCCGGTGTCGGCGCTGATCCACGCCGCGACCATGGTGACGGCAGGCGTGTTCATGGTGGCGCGGCTGTCGCCGCTGTTCGAGCTGGCGCCGAACGCGCAGGCCTTCGTCACCTTCATCGGCGCGACCACGGCGTTCTTCGCCGCCACCGTCGCCCTGGTGCAGAACGACATCAAGCGCATCGTCGCTTATTCGACCTGCTCGCAGCTCGGCTACATGTTTGTCGCGATGGGTGTCGGCGCCTATTCGGTCGGCATGTTCCACCTGTTCACGCATGCGTTCTTCAAGGCGCTGCTGTTCCTCGGTTGCGGCTCCGTGATCCAGGCGATGCATCACGAGCAGGACATCCGGAACATGGGCGGCCTGAAGGACCGCATTCCGTTCACCTACATCGTGATGCTGATCGGCACGCTGGCGCTCACCGGCTTCCCGCTCACCGCCGGCTACTTCTCCAAGGACGCGATCATCGAGGCCGCCTATGTCGGCAAGAACCCGATGGCGCTCTATGGATTTGCATCGACCGTGTTCGCCGCGCTGCTGACGTCGTTTTATTCCTGGCGGCTGATCTTCAAGACCTTCCACGGCGAGCCGCACGACCGCAAGCATTGGCGCGAAGCGCGCGAGAGCCCGATGGTGATGCTGATCCCGCTCGGCTTCCTCGCGCTCGGTTCGATCCTCGCCGGGCTGCCTTTCAAGGAAATCTTCGCCGGCCACGGCGTCGAAGGCTTCTTCCGCGAGTCTTTGACCTTCGCGAAAGGCAACACGGTGCTCGAGGACATGCACACCGTGCCGGTGCAGATCGGCATCCTGCCGACCGTCATGATGGCGATCGGCTTCGTGATCGCGTGGCAGTTCTATATTCGCCGGCCGGATATTCCGGTCGAGCTCGCGCGCACGCAGGAGCCGCTCTACAAGTTCCTGCTCAACAAGTGGTACTTCGACGAGCTCTATGACTTCCTGTTCGTGCGCCCGACCAAGCGCCTTGGCCGCCTGTTGTGGAAGGCGGGCGACGGCTGGCTGATCGACGGCTTCGGGCCGGATGGCGTGTCGGCGCGCGTGCTTGACGTCACGCGCAACGTCGTGCGCCTGCAGACCGGTTATCTCTATCACTACGCCTTCGCCATGCTGATCGGCGCGGCGGCCTTCATCACTTGGTTCATGTTCTCGGTGCCGCGATGAGTTGGCCCATTCTCTCCGTCGTCACCTTCCTGCCGACGCTCGGCGCGCTGCTGGTGATGCTGCTGGTGCGCGGCAACGAAGGATTGGCGCGCGGCACCGCGCGCTGGATCGCGCTGTGGACCACGCTGGTTACCTTCGCGATCTCGCTGGTGATGGTCTGGCGCTTCGACGGCAGCACCGCCGAGTTCCAATTTGTCGAGAAATATCCGTGGCTTGGCATAGCCAATTACCACATGGGGGTGGACGGCATTTCGCTGCCATTCGTCATCCTGACCACTGCGGTGATGCCGATCTGCATTCTCGCGAGCTGGACCGCGATCCAGCGCCGCGTGAAGGAATACATGGTCGCGTTTCTCATTCTGGAAACGCTGATGGTCGGCACATTCTCGGCGCTCGACCTGGTGCTGTTCTATCTGTTCTTCGAAGGCGGCCTCATTCCGATGTTCCTCATCATCGGCGTGTGGGGCGGGCCGCGCCGCGTCTATGCCAGCTTCAAGTTCTTCCTCTACACGCTGCTCGGCTCGGTGCTCATGCTGTTGGCGATAATGGCGATGTACTGGCAATCCGGCACGACCGACATTCCGGTGCTGCTGCGGCACGGCTTCC
>JBAUHH010000294.1:0-18613 GCA_049680165.1 Pseudolabrys sp. | reverse complement strand
AGCCGCCGGCGTGCAGGTAAAGCCGCTGCGGGTTCGCGTCCGCCGGCGGCATGTCGTCGGCATTGCCCCATTCGCCTTCGCCGTCGCGCCAATAACGCACGCGCGCCAGCTTGTCGTAGCCGTTGTCGAGGCCCTTCACGACGTGGTCGAAGAAGGCGAGCGCTTCGAGTTGCCAGGAATAGACCGGCAGCATGTATTCGGCCGGGCCGATGATGAGGTGGCGTTTCTCCGGCATGGTGCCGGCGTGCGCGAACAAATCGTAGGCGCCGAACTGATGCAACGCGATCAGGCCGCGGTTCTGCACCACGACGAACGGAATCTCGATGCGGTGCAGCTCGCGGTAGGGGCCTTCCCAGAAAGGCTGCGGCAACCCCTTGTCATCATCGGTGAGCAGCGCCATGAAATATTGCAGCGCCTCGGGCCCCGGCTGCTTTTTCTTGAAGCCTTGCATGATCCGGTCGATGCGCGAACGCATCACGCGCCACACCCACGGGCGGTTGATGACGTGGCTCAGTAGCGCGCGCTTGATCGGCGACATTTTGCGCTTCATCGCCGCCGGCGTGAAATTCGCGCCGGTCCACAGGCTCAGGAAATCGGCGTTGAACACGCCGCCATAACGGAACAAATGGCGGCGGAAGTCGGTGCAGATCTCGTTGCAGAAGAACGCCTTCACCATCGGCAGTTGGCGCGCCGCGATCTCGGGCTGGTTCATGCCGTAATAGGACGTGCCGAACAGGCAGACGTCGCCATTGCACCACGGCTGCGCGGCCGCCCATTCGACGCAGCGCTGATGGTCGTCAACTTCGGCCTTGCAATGCCAGGGCTGGAGCGTGCCTTCCGACAAGCCGACGCCGCGCGCGTTGACGATGACGTGGATGTAGCCGCGGTCGGCGATGATCGGCGGCGAGCCGATTTCGTTGGTGCCGGTAGGCACGCCGGCGGTGTGGAAGTCGCGGCTATAGGCCGAGAAGGACAGGATGACGGGATGGCGGCCGTCGCCGCGCGGCATGTAGACGTCGGCCGACAGGTGCACGTCGTCCGCCATCGGGATGCGCATGTCGGCTTCGAGCCGGCATCCGAGGCCCGACTCGGCAACGCGCGTGGGCGCCCAGCCCGCGAGCTGCCATTCGTTGAGGCGGGCATGCAGCGGAATGAGATTATCGAACCGTCCGCCCGGCATGAGGGGTCCTTGTGTTGCCCGCTACGCGCGAATCCAAGCAAGGCGGACGAATCGGGCGGCGGTCAAGACCGCCGGACGCCCCTTAGGACACGTTATCCTGTCATCGCCGGGCTTGACCCGGCGATCTCGATCAGGGACGCATTGCCTACCTAAGCGGGATGGCCGGGACGAGCCCGGCCATGACAGAAATGTTCGTCACCTTCTTTTCGGAACTCAAAAGCGCCGGCGTGCCAGTGACGCTGCGCGAGTACCTGACCTTGATGCAGGCGATGGAGGCCGATCTCGCCGGACGCCGCGTGGAGGATTTCTATTACCTGTCGCGCGCGGCGCTGGTGAAGGACGAGCGCAACCTCGACAAGTTCGACCGCGTATTCGGCCATGTGTTCAAGGGGCTCGACCTCTTGAGCGACGCGGTCGAGGCCGACATTCCGGCCGAATGGCTGAAGAAGCTCGCCGAGAAATATCTCACCGAGGAAGAGAAGAAACAGATCGAGGCGATGGGCGGCCTCGACAAGCTGCTCGAGACGTTGCGCAAGCGGCTCGCCGAACAGAAGGGCCGCCATCAGGGTGGCAACAAATGGATCGGCACCGCGGGCACGTCGCCCTTCGGGGCTTACGGCTACAATCCGGAAGGCGTGCGCATCGGGCAGGAGGGCAACCGCAATTTCCGCGCCGTCAAAGTTTGGGACAAGCGCGAGTTCAAGGACCTCGACGACGATGTCGAGCTCGGCACGCGCAACATCAAGCTTGCACTGCGCCGCCTGCGCAAATTCGCGCGCACCGGTGCGCCCGACGAGCTTGATCTCGATGGCACCATCAAGGGCACCGCGCACAAGGGCTATCTCGATATCCTGATGCGGCCGGAGCGGCACAATGCGGTGAAAGTGCTGCTGTTCTTCGACATCGGCGGCTCGATGGACTGGCACATCAAGGCGACCGAGGAATTGTTTTCGGCGACGCGCACCGAATTCAAGCACATGGAATATTTCTACTTCCACAATTGCCTGTACGAGAAAGTATGGAAGGAAAACCGCCGCCGCTTCCAGGCCACCACGCCGACCTGGGATCTGCTGCACACCTATCCGCACGACTACAAAGTGATCTTCGTCGGCGACGCGTCGATGTCGCCTTACGAGATCACGTCGCCGGGCGGTTCGGTTGAGCATTACAACGAGGAAGCAGGCGCGGCCTGGCTCGAGCGCATCGCACGCACCTATCCGGCGTGCGTCTGGCTCAATCCGGTGCCGGAGCGCGAGTGGGAGTTCACCTACTCGATCAAGATGGTGCGCCAGTTGATGGGTGGGCGCATGTATCCGCTCACGCTCGAAGGGCTCGACCGCGCGATGCGGGAGTTGGTGCGCTAAATTCGCAATCGCAAACGGCCACGCCGGCTACTCGTCCTCAAGCGTGTCCGCGATCGGCACTTCGTCGACCTTGTGGCCGTGCTGGTCGACGATGGCGACGAACCAGCCCGCCCAATTCCAGCCCGGCATTTTCTCGCCGTGTCTGAGGTCGCGCGCGAGGTCCATAGCATCCTCGCGCGCGGCGGCGTTGCCGGGCAGGTCGACGCCCTTGTGATTGTTCAGAACGCTTTTGCCATCGGTGAGATGGAAGAAGTACCGCGGCATGAGGGTGTCTCGCTTGCTTTCGTGTGCACAATGCTAACACCCCGATCACGTGCCGTCACAGCGTCGGGATGCGTCCCCTGGAGAGCTTGAATCGTGCGATGCGGGGGCTGGTGCGTCAGGCGGCGCGTCAGCAGCCGGTCGCGCCCGGTGCGGTGCCTGCCGGATTAGTCGGCGTGGAGCCGGCCAAATTACCGGTGCTTAAGCCGTTTGGCGACGCCGATCCGGTCGTTGTCTCGCACGGCTGACCGTCGATGCCGGTCCGCGGCGACCCCGAAGGCGCGTTGATCCCGCGCAACGTGCCGGAGGAGGGCGGCCGGCCGAATCCGGTCGTCGCGCGTTGTGGCGCACCTGTAGAATTTGTAGGTGTCATGCCGGTCGGATTGGTCGGGGTTCTGCCCGCGGGATTGGTGGGCGTCCTCCCGGCGGGATTTGTCGGCGTCATCCCCGCGGGATTGGTCGGCGTGCTGCCGGTTATGCCGGCCGCCAAAGCGAGCCCTGGCGCGGCAATGATCGCCGCCACAAACGCAATACGCATGGACCGGGCAGGCGTCATGGCGAAACTCCCGCGGTTTTGCGCCCCGCGGCACGACAACCGAAGCGCTGCCGTCCGGTTCCTGACGGAACCCGTGGACCAAATGTTGGAACCGAAACCGCTATACGGCCTGCGCTATTTGTCGGGGCCGGATGGCGACCTGCCCAGCACGCCATAATCTTCCGACTTGGCCCCGAAGGCTGCCGCCTGGAAGCCTTCCGCTGCCAGCCCGCGCTTCAAGAGTTCGCGTACGGCAGCCGCCCGGCTCGGCATGCGTTTCTTGAAGCGGAAGTCGTCCAGCACCACCAACTCGTCGCCGGACAGCATGATTTGCAGCCGTTCGCCCCGGTTTCCGCCATTCCCGTTTGAATTTGTCATGACCACCCTCGTCACAAACGCCTTTCCATCACTCTTAGCTGCATTTGAGTATATAACTCAATTCGCTAAAATCAAGCCATAGCCCTGAAAGGCGCAATTACGTGAGTTGGTTTCAATCTAGTGTTCCGCAAATACGATGGTTCCTCCGCAACCGGGGCGGGCCGCTCAAAGAATGGTTGCAAAGAAACAGAATTGACCCTTGGCGCGTGGGGCGTAGCGTCGGGCCATGGACCAAACACAAAACAGACTCCAAAACGGGCAGGTTGCCATGCAGCCCTCGGACCCCAAGAATTGCGACCGCTGCGGCGGGCCGATGAGATTGGTCGGAACCGAGCCTCACCCGGTTTATGCCCAGACCGATCTCTTCACCTTTGCATGCACCGAATGCGACGGCATGCAGGTGACGTCCGTTCCATTGCAGTCACCGGCCGTCTGACACCGGCCTCTCCAAAAACAACATCGCCGGGCTTTTGGCCCGGCGATGCGGCATTCCGTTGACGATTGCTCAGGCGGCGTTGGCGGCGACCGGACCCGGCCCGCTTTCGTCTGCGCTCTGGCGGCGTTGCAGCGCCAGCACTTCGCGCATGAGCCGGGCAAAGTCCTTGCGGCCGGTTTCGAGCGCGCCTTCCACGACCGCGCGTTCGAGCTTCTCGCGGCGGAGTGCCGCGTTGGTTTCCTCGAGCTGTTCGCCCGCCGTCTGCTTGCTGGTCTCGAGCTCGGCCTGAAGGAAGGCGATGCGGTCGCTCATGACCTGGATCGCTTCGCCGGCACGGTTGAGCGCCGATTCCTTGCCGTTGAGCGCGCGCGCCAGTGCCGCATTGCGGTCGAGCAGCGTGGATTGCGACTGTTCGAATTCCTTGAGCTTCGCCTCGTACTGCGTGTGCTCTGCTTCCAGCTCGGCAAAGCGCGTCGACAGCGTGTCGCGCACCAGCATGGCTTCGGCCAAGCGGCGGTCGTAAGCGCGGATTTCCTCGGTGCGCGCCATGATGTGCTCGCGCGCCTCGCCGAGAAGCTTCTCGGTCGATGCCGAACGCGCCTGCAAGGCCTCGAAGCGCATGCGGTGCGTGGACATCTCGTTTTCGTGACGTTCCTTGATCTCGTCGAGCATGGCGGCGAGACGGGAGCGTTCGGTGTTGGCCTCGGTGAAGTTGGCCTCGACGTGGCGCAAGCGGCCTTGCGTCATGGTCAGCGAGCTTTCGGCCTCCGCCAGACGGCGCGTGGTTTCCGCAACGGTGCGGTCGAGCGCGCTTTGCAGCGCGCGCTTCTCGTCCTCGGAAATGACGAGGCGCTGGCGCACGCTGTTGATCTCGAATTCGAACTGCACGATGCGCTTGTCGGCGCCGACCAGCCGTTCGTCGAGCCGCCGGTTTTCCTCGCGCAACGCCTTGGTCTCGGAAATCTCGTGCTGTAGGCGGCCTTCGAGATCCGCGATCTGCGTGCGGAAGGTGGCGACATCGCCGCTGAGTTCGGATTTCGTGGCTTCCAGCGTGCGCACCGCGTTCTTGCTGGCGGTGGCTTCCTGGCGCAGTCGGTTGGCTTCCGCCTCGAAGGTCGAGGCTTTCTTTTCCAGGTCGCTGATTTCGTTGCGCAGCTTGCCGTAGGCAGCGCGCGTGTTGTTGAGCACGGTCTGGAGGCTGACCTTCTCGGATTTCTCCGCCTCGAAGGCCCGCAGCGCCTTGCCAACCGGCTCGACCAGCTTGCCGACGGCGTCCCGGATGGTGTCGAGTTCACCGATCTTGTGATTGGCGTCGAGCAAGAGGTTCCGCAGCGCTTCGTTTTCGCCGCCTAATTGGGCGCCGAGCGCGGAAAACAGCTCCTCATCGACTTCAAGCGGGGTGTTGTTGGGGTCTGCGGGCTCAGCCGGCTTGTCCGCAGCGCCCGATTTACGGGCGAGAAACGCCCCGAATTTGCTCATCGAGATCCTCCGTGCGCCGATTCCGCCCGGCAAATGCGACGCCGAATCACCCAATTCGCAAATCCTAGCCGAAACCGTTGATTCGGTGGAAACATTCGGTCGCGGGGCTGCTTTTTGCCGGCGGCAAATGCAGGAAGGACACAGGTGCCCAGCCGCCAACCGGGGTGCAGCCTGGCCGAGTCGCTCCCTGCCGGCGCGCCGACAAAGATGCGCGTGGTGCAGCGGAAAACCGGAACCAATCGAATGGCTTGTGCATAGTACCCCCACAGTACCCCCACAGCCGTCTACGCCACTCGTCGTCGAACCGGCCCACAAAATCGTCGTTCAAGCCGAAGGGAACCCCATGAATCGAATGTTCGCGTTTCTCGCCGCGGCCGCCATGGCGGCTGCGTTTTCCGTCCAGAGCGCCCGCGCGCAGGAGTGGGAGCGCCGCCCCGATCCGAGATTGACCGGGGTTTCGATCGGCGTGGGGGCGGCGGCAACGGCGGGCTATTTCGCCATCAACGACTGGAAGTGGCACTGGAACAATTCGAGCGGCCTGACCCCGCTCGCCGCCTGGGGCATGCTCACCATCGGTTGCGCGGCGGTCTCGCCGATGGTCGGGACCGTGGTGCTCAACCGGCCGCTCACCAACCGCGAAGCCGGCGTGCTGATCGCCTCATGCGTCGTGCCCATCGTCGGCGGCTGGCTGGTGAACGCGGCCTACGACCAGCATCCGGAATGGGAAGCGCAGGCCAAGCCGGTCCGCGCCGTGGCGGTCAGGAAGCACCGCCGCATGCGATAAGCGGCAACGCATCGTGCGAGGAATGTGCCGGCGCCGGATTAAGGCGCCGGCTTTTTATTGGCGCCTTATTGGCCCGCTATTGGCGCTTGGCGACGAACAGACCTTCGCACAGGCGGAAGGTGAAATCATCGGCCGTGTTCTTCGGATCGAGCACCGTCTTCACGTCCGGCGTGACCTGCGTGAGCATTGAGCGTAGCAGCGCCTTCATCGTGTCGTCGTAGCGCTGCGCCCAACTGCTGAATTCCATCGTCTTGTAGATCTGCTCTTCGTGGCCGACGGCGAGGCGGGCCTTCTTCAACGCATCGCGCCATTCGTCCATCGTCCAGGCGCGAAGGTGGCTCGGGTCGCGCAGACGCTCGAATGCATTGATGTAGTCGCCGACGGAGCCTGTGGGCACGACGTTGTCGACCAGCGCGAGCGTCGCGCCGGGCTTGAGCACGCGGTGCACCTCGCGAAGAAATTCGGGAATCGAGTCGAAGTGATGCGGCGCGATGCGGCAGGTGACGAGATCGAAGCTTTCGTCCTCGAACGGCAACGCCTCGGCCTTGGCGTAGGTGGTGCGAACGTTGTCCAGCCCGCGCTTGACCGCTTCGCCTTTCACCTGGTCGAGCATTTCCTGGGTGATGTCGGTCGCCCAGACGCGCCCGACATGCGGCGCGAACGTATAGGCGACGTGGCCGCCGCCGGTGGCGACGTCGAGCATCCTCCAATCGGATTTGGGCTGCGTCAGCTCGACCAGCCGCTCGAGGCTCTTGCCTTTGGCGTGCGGCTTGCTGGTGAGGTAATGGGCGGCGGTCTTGCCGAATTGTTCCTGAACGAGAGTCTTGGCCATTGCTTGTCCCGAAAATGCGTGATTTGGCGCGGGACTATAGGCAAAAAAGTGCCCCGCGTCTTTCGACGCGGGGCTTAGCATTCCTCAAAGTAGAATTGCTAGTGCACGATCATGCCGGTGAACACGTAGGCTTGCAGCATCACCAGGCAGCCGACCAAGCAGGCCAGCACGATCGAGTGCCAGAACACGAAGCGAAGGATCGTGCCCTCGTGGCCGAACCAGTTGGTGGCGGTCGAAGCGACCACGATCGATTGCGCGTCGATCATCTTGCCCATGACGCCGCCTGAAGAGTTCGCCGCGCTCATCAGGATCGGCGAAATGCCGAGCTGCGTAGACGTGATCTTCTGCAGGTTGCCGAACAGGATGTTCGAGGCAGTATCCGAACCCGTCAGCGCGACGCCCAACCAGCCGAGCAGGGTGCCGAAGAACGGGTAGAGCACGCCGGTCGCCGCGAACGCCAAGCCGAGCGTCGCGTCGATGCCCGAGAGCCGCGTCAAGGTGCCGATGCCCAGCATCGCCGAGATGGTGATGAGCGAATAGGCGCAGATCTTGATCGTGCGCCCATACGCCGCCGCCAGTCCGGCCGGCGTGAAGCCCATCACGAAGCCCGAGATGATTGCGGCAATCAGCATTCCCGAGCCGGTGTAGGACAGCCAGGTGAAGCTGAACACGGCCGACTCTTTCGTCGGCGTTGCCACGATCGGCGCGACCTTGTTGATCACATTGTGCAGGTCGGGGACCGCGTAGTTCCAGGTCGCCCACGGATTGACCGAGAGCTTGAACGCGTTGGTGCCCCAGATCAGCAGGATCACGCAAACGATGATCCACGGCGCCAGCGCCATCCACATTTCGCCCGAAGATACTTTCTTGGTCGAAGCGGTCTTTTTCGGCATCGTGGCTGCCGATTCATCCTTGCCGCGCAGCGCCGCCGAGAGCCAGAGCTGCTTCGGCTGCCACACTTTCAGGAACAGGATCAGGCAGGCCATCGAGATCAGCGAGGCGCCGATGTCGACGATCCACGGATTGATGAAGTTCGAGATCAGAAATTGCGGGACCGCGAACGAGACGCCGGTGACCAAAATGGCTGGCCAGATGTCCTTCATGCCCTTCCAGCCGGCGAAAGCCCAGATCAGCCAGAACGGCACGATCAGCGAGAAGAACGGCAATTGCCGTCCGACCATCGCGCCGAGCAGAAATGGATCAAGGCCAGTGACACTGGCGAGACCGGCGATCGGCGTGCCGAGTGCGCCGTAGGCGACCGGTGCGGTGTTGGCGATCAGCGACAGGCCGGACGCCGCGAGCGGCGAGAAGCCCAACCCGATCAGGATCGCGCCGGTCACGGCGACCGGGGTGCCGAAGCCGGAGGCGCCTTCGAAGAATGCGCCGAACGAGAAAGCAATCAGCAGAAGCTGCAAGCGCCGGTCGGTGGTGACGCCGCCGATCGTGTTTTGCAGCACCTCGAATTTCCCTTTCTCCACCGTCAGCCGGTAGAGGAAGATGACGTTGAGCACGATCCAGCCGATCGGGAAAAAGCCGGTGACGACGCCGAGCACGGTCGCGCGCAGCGACATGCCGGCCGGCATCGTGAAGAGGAAAATCGCCACGCAGTTGGCGACGATAAGCGCGACGATCGCGGCCCAGTGGGCCTTCACTTTATTGGATGCGATCAGCACCAGCAGCGTAACCACCGGCAACGCGGCGGCTATCGTCGACAGCGCGCTGTTATTGAACGGATTATAGACTTGATTCCACATGTTGCCCCCCGACATGGCCCCCGCGCAATTGCGCGGCGTTAAAGTCTAGTACGCAGGGTTGGGAGGCGAGTAACTTTCCCGTATATTTCCACAATTGCTTATGGTTGCGAGGTGCACTTACGACTTTAGGCGCAGATGGAAATCCGGTCGGGCTTACGAGGCCTTAGCGCGGTTCGCTGTCGCCGCCGCTGAGGTCGTCATAGCCGTGCCGGTTGCTATAGAACACGAGCGCCATCAGTCCGCAGCCGACCAGTAACGAGAAAAAGATGCCGCCGGCCATGGCGATATAGCCGTAAACCGGGATGTCGGCGCCGGCGAGGTAGACCCACGCTCGCACGGCGAACCACAGCACAAACAGCAGCAGCAGAAGCAGCGGGACGGCGACGATCAGCTTGCGCATGGAATCCATATAAGGCCGGCGCGGCGGTTTGGCACCGGGCCGCCCCAATGCAAAACGCGGGGGAAACCCCCGCGTTTTGTATGCGGCGAATTTCTGAAGGCAAGCCTGTCAGGCGAAGGCAAGCCTGTCAGGCCTTGACGATCGGCTCCACCGGCGCCAGCTCGCCCGTTTTCTTGGCCTGCGACGCGGAGTCGCTGGATTCCTCGGTCGGCACCATCGATGCGTCTTCGAGCGGCGAGCCGCGGCGCAGCATCGAGCGCAGCGCGCCGACCTCGCTTTGCAGGCGCGAGTTGTCCTTGCGCGCGGCTTCCAGCGCGCCCTCGATTACCGCGCGCTCCATCCGCTCGCGTTGCAGCGCCGAATTGAGATCCTCGACGCGCTTTTCGATGTTGGTGCGGCTGACCTGAATGTCGGCTTCGAGGTGGCCGGCGCGCTCACTGAGCGATCCGATCTTCTCCTCGGCGCGGGCAAGCGCGGTCTCGCGCGTCTTCAGCGTCTTGGTCAGCGCGTTGGTGCGCTCGACCAAGGCGGCGCGCGACTGCTCGAGATCCTTGATCTGGCGCTCGCGCGCTTCGTGCGCGGCTTCGATCTGCGCGAGCCGCTTTTCGGAGTTGTTGCGCGCGATCGTCGCCTCGACCGAGCGGCGGTCGAAGGAGCGGACTTCCTCGGTGCGCGCGATCAGGTTTTGCCGGGTCTCGCCCAGGAGCTTTTCGGCGGTGCCGGCGCGCGACTGCAAGGCATCGAGCCGCGCGTTCAGGCTGTTGCGCTCGGCCATATGCTGCTCGCGCGATTCATCGAGCGCGGCGGCGAGGCGGCCGCGTTCTGCGTACGCCTCGGCGAAACTCGCCTCGACCTTGCCGAGCTGCGCGCGCGTCGCGGTCAACGTGTTTTCCGCTTCGGTCAGGCGGCGGGTGAGGCGGGCGCTCTCGTTGAGCGCCTGGTCGATCGACAGTTGCTGGGTGTGTTTCTCGTCTTCGAGCAGCGCCAGGCGCTCGCGCGCGGCGGCAAGCTCGCCTTCCAGCTCGATGATGCGCTTTTCGGCGTTGTCGAGCTGCTCCTGCAAACTGCGGCGGTTCTCGCCGAAGATGCGGCGCTGGGTCGTCTCCTGCGCCAGCTGGCGATCGAGATCCGAGATGTATGCGTTCTTGGCGGCGATCTCGGATGCGAGCTCGGCGCGGTTGCTTTCCAGCGAGCGCGCGTTCTCGCGCGACAGTTCGAGGTCCTCGCGCAGCCGTTCGGATTCTGTTTCGAGCGCGGTCGCCTTTTTCTCGACCTGGTAATACTCCGCCCGCAGCGTCTCGTAGGACGAGCGCGCTTCATTGAGCATGCCGGAAAGGCTGATGGTTTGCGACTTTTCGCGCTCGAGCGCGCGCAGGGTGTTGTTGAACGGAGCGACGATCTTTTCGAAGGCTTCCTTGAGCTCGTCGAGTTCGCCGATCTTGCGGCCGGTATCGCTGAGCAGGTTGCGCAGCTCTTCGTTTTCTTCGCCGATGCGCGAGCCGATGTCGGAGGCGGTTTCGGCGGCGGCCTGGTCGCCGTTTTCGCGCTTTTCCTTCGCTCGCGGCACGGCCCTGTCGGTGCCGTTTTCGGCGCTCTTGCGGCCAAACAAACCGGACAATTTATTCATGACATCGGCCTCCCACACCACGCTACGCGTGCCAGCTTTGGTCCGTTAAGATATTCTAAAGAATTGCGAATTGGAAACGGTTTAGCGTCGTTCCGCGTGCCCTTCGCGGCCATCGCGGGTTGCATGGTTAATACCTGATTTCATCCGAAAAAAGGCAACGTTGCCGGTATGTCACAGAAGTTTCGCACAGGATGTCCACATGCCGACCGGCGGTGACGTTGCCGGCGTCACGTATTCCTATCGGCCGTCGGTTCTGGGCGCGACTTGGGCGTTCACGCTCGCTGGCGACGCCTTGCTCTGGGACACCGGGCGCAAATCCGGGCGAATTCCTTATCGGACCATTCGGCGCGTCCGGATGTCGTTTCGCCCGATGACCATCCAAACGGTGCGCTTTCGCACCGAAGTCTGGTCGGAAGGGGCGCCGAAGATCGATCTCGTCTCAACCTCATGGAAAAGCATGGTCGAGCAGGAACGGCTCGACTCGCAGTATCGCGCATTCATCGTAGAACTGCACAAGCGCATCGCGCTGGCCGGCGGCGCCGTGCGCTTCGATCAGGGCGTCGCCGTTCCGGTGTACTGGCTCGCCGTTGCGATATTCACCGTCGCTTCGCTGGCGATGGCCGCCATGATCGCGCGCGGGCTACAGGCGAGCGCGTGGGCGGGCGTCGCGTTCGTGGCTGCGTTCCTCGCGTTTTTTCTGTGGTGGGGAGGCAATTATTTTCGCCGCAACCGGCCGCGGCGCTACAGCGTGGACGCCTTGCCCGAACACCTGATGCCGGGCGCCTAATCTAGTTGCGCACGACCAGTACCGAGCATTTCGCGTAGCGCACGACGTGGCCGGCATTTGAGCCGAGGAAATAGGTGCGCATCGCGGGGCGGTGCGACGTCATCACGATGAGGTCGGCGCCGAAGGTTTTCGCTTCCTCCAGCACCTCGTGATAGATGCCGCCTTGCCGCACTGTGCCGGAAATCTTGTCCGGCGGCATGCCGCATTCGCTCGTGATGATCTTCATCGCGTCTTCGGCGGACTTGCGCTGCTGCACGTCGAAATCCGGCGGCACATATTCCGCCAGCATCACCGGCGTCATCGGCAGCACATTGACGAGCCGTATCGATCCGCCGGACGACTTTGCCATGCCAACGGCGGTGGCGATCGCAGGCTTTGCGAGTTCGGCGTCGGCGAGATCGATCGGGACCAGGATATGCTTGTACATGGCGACCCCCATTTCCTCGCTATGCCGCCCAAGTGTGGCATGTTTTCGGGGGCGGGTAGAGTGAGGCCTATTGCCTCAATTGGTGGCGGCTTCGATCCATTTCGGGCTGACGAAGCGCTCGAGCCGCCCGCTGTGCGGATGTAGGCTCGCCCAATCGTCGAAGGCGAAGTCGACGATGGCGAGGCCGGACGTCGGGAAGCCCTCGCGCAGCCGCTCGCGCGTTTCGATGTCGCCGGTCGCAATCACCAACAACGCGAATTCCTGCACGCCCGGATTATGCCCGACGATCAGCACGCTGCCGGCCGCGGCCTGTTTGACGACGTCGAGCATGGCGCTGGGCGAGGCGTTGTAGAGATCTTCCACCGATTGCATGGCGGGCGGCGGCTGGAACACGGCCGCCGCATGTTTCCAGGTTTCCTGCGCGCGCGCCGCGGCGGAAATGAGCACCTCACCGGGCACCATCGCGTGCCGCGCCATATAAGCGCCGATCTTGACTGCATCGGTGCGACCGCGCTCGGTGAGCACGCGCGCGCGGTCGCCTTCGCCGGGTTCGGCGCGCTCGGCTTGGGAATGGCGCAACAACATCAGGCGGCGCATGATAGATATAATGTGCGACCGGTTATGAATGACGGTGAGGACCGTGGACGCGTCTATCTCGAATCCGCAGTCTAGCATGCGCGTGGACGCCGCCGAGGCGGCACAACCGCGCGCCGCGCGCGACAATCGCGGATTGCCGGCGGAGAGCTGGTACGACGCCACCAGGGTTGCGGCGCCTGAGCGTCCGCGCCTGAATTACGATCTCGACGTCGACGTCTGCGTCATCGGCGCGGGCTTTGCCGGGCTGACGGCGGCGCGCGAGATTGCGCGGCGCGGCTGGTCGGTTGCGGTGCTGGAGGCCAATCGCGTGGCCTGGGCGGCGTCCGGGCGCAACACCGGCTTTGTGTTGCCGGGCTTTGCCGACGAAGTGGACAGCATGGTCGAGCGCGTCGGGCTCGACCACACCAAGCAACTCTGGGCGTTATCGGAGCGCGGGTTATCTTACGTGCGCGACACGATCGCCGAGACCAACATGCCGGGCGTCGATCCGTTTCCCGGCTGGCTCTTCATCTCCAAGAAAGACGACGGGCGCGAGCTTCCCGACTTGGTCGAACGCATGCGCTGGATCGGCGCCGAGGTCGAAGCGTGGTCACCGGAGCGCGTGCGCGCGGTGCTGCCGAGCCGCTATTATTTCAACGCGATCCATTATCCGACCGCGTTCCATATTCATCCGCTCAACTACGCGCTTGGGCTGGCGGCGGCGGCGGAAGCGGCTGGCGCGCACATCTTCGAGAATACGCCTGCGGTATCAATCGATCCCGCAGGCGTGCGCAAACGCATCGTCACGCGGGCGGGACGCGTGCGCGCCGCGCATGTTGTGCTGGCCGGCAACGTCCATCTCAAGACGCTGGTGCCGCGGCTCGCCGCGACGCTGCTGCCGATCACGACCTACGTGATGGTGACCGAGCCGATCCCGAACCTGCACGACGTCATCGGCTATCGCGGCGCGGTAAGCGACGGCGAGCGCGCCAACAATCATTACCGCATCGTCGGCGGCGCAAATTCTGGCGGAGAAAGATTGCAATGGTCCGGGCGCATGACGGTATGGGAGGCCAATCCGCGCTGGTTCGTGCGCGGGCTCGTCGCCGACATCAAGCGGAATTTTCCCGCCCTCGAACACGTCAAGCCGGCCTACATCTGGCGCGGCACGCTCGGACGCTCGGTGCACCGGATGCCGCAAATCGGCGAGATCATGCCGGGCGTGTGGGTGGCGAGCGGCTTCGGCGGCCACGGGCTCAACACCACGGCGATGGGCGGCGAACTGGTCGCGCGCGGCATTGTCGAGCGCGACCAAACCTGGCGGCTGTTTGCGCCGTATGAGCTTGTCTGGGCGGGCGGCACGCTTGGGCGCATCGCCGCGCAAGGCATTTATTTCGGCAGGCAGTCGGTTGACCGGGCGGAGCAGGGGCTTGCGCGCTACCGCGAACATGCGCGCCGCCGCAAGCAGGCGCGTCTGGCCGTGCGCCGCGTCAAGGCAGGACTGCAACCGGCGGAAAATCCGCCGCCGGAACCGGCGGCGAAGACGCCGATTGCACCCGCGCCGGATTTTGGCGCTGCGCCCGCGTCTGCGCCCGAGCCGGTCAGCGTGATTGAGACATTTGCCGACGAGCCGGAGGCACCGTCAAAGCCGAAGCGCAATTTTGGCAAGCGCAAGAAAGCGCCGCCCGCGCCCTCGGAGCCGGACGCGTCTTAAGTCTTCGGGACCCCGCGACTTACTAGACTTGCCGCAGCGATTCAGACATTCCGACAAGGCGTTTCGAAAAAATGCGGCGAGGGGGGCCAATGCGGCTCGCGGGCATTGGTGCCGGGCTTGCGTTTATTGCGCTTGCCTCGGCGGCTGCCGCCGATCCGGCCGCGATGTCGGCCACCGACTGGACCGTTACGATCGGGGTCGAAGGACGCGTCGCACCGTCTTATGAAGGCTCCGACCGCTACATTGCCGGCCCGCTGCCGCTGTTCGACGTGCGGCCTGCTGGCACGCCCGCGCATTTCCGCGCGCCGCGCGACGGTTTCGGCGTCGGAATTCTGGACACCGGCGTGTTCCGCGCCGGTCCGACGTTCAAGTTCCGCTTTCCGCGCCGCGAGTCCGAGGATCTCGGCTTGCAGGGGCTGGGCAATGTCGATTGGGCGTACGAAGCCGGCGGCTTCCTCGAATATTGGCCGGTGCCGTGGTTTCGCACGCGCCTCGAATTGCGTCAGGGTTTCGGCGGGCACCACGGCGTGATGTCGGATCTTACGGCCGATGTCGTCGTGCCGCTGACGCCGGCGCTCACGCTGTCGGGCGGGCCGCGCCTGACGTTCGCGACCGACGCAGCCACCGTGCCTTATTTCAGCGTCACGCCGGAGCAGTCGATCGCGTCCGGATTGCCGGCATACAACGCCAAAGGCGGCTTGCATTCTTTCGGCGCTGGCGTGCAGGCGCGCTACGAGTGGTCGCGGCAATGGGCAAGCCATGTCTTCTTCGAGTACGAGCAGCTTGCCGGCGACGCCGCCAATTCGCCGATCGTGACGCAGTTCGGCGCGCGTCAACAAATTCAGGTTGGTATCGGCGTGACCTACTCCTTCGACATGCCGCGGCCGTGGTAATCTGATTCTTGGTTCGGAACGGCCGTGCGCCTCACTTCAGCATTCATTCCCATCGTCGCGCTGACGCTTGCCGGCTGCATGCAGACCGGCGCGGATACGCCGCCTCTGGCGTTTGGCGGCGCGATCGCTGCGCCGAAAGCGGTCTACGTTTCCGATTTCGTGTTTGCGTCGGAGGTGGTTGCGATGGATCGCGGCTACAGCACGCGGCTCGAACGCAAGATCGGCACTTTCCCGACCTACCAGCGCAAGCAGCGCACCAATGAGCGCGTGAACGACGAGATCGTCGCGACCATCATCGCCACCCTGCGCGAGGCGGGGATCGCGGCGCGCGCCGGCAGCGAGGAATCGCTGAGCCTCGACCAGACCGCTTTGATCGTCGCCGGGCGGCTGCATCCGGCAGAGGGTGTCGGCGCCCGGCAGAAAAATTCCATCGGCTTCGGGTCGGGCCGCGACGGCGTGTCGGCGTCGATGACGGTGTCGTATTTTTCCTCCGACGGCAGGCGGCAACTGACTGCATTCACCATCGAGCAAGCGAAAGCGGGCGGCGTGCCGGGAGGAAAGTCCGCCGCGGCGTTCAATGCGGCGATTGCATCCGCGCTGGCGAGCGAGAGCGCGGTCGAACGGCTTTCGCCCGATGTCGAAACGCAGGCGCGCCGGCTCGGCCGCGCCATCGGCGAGCGCATGGTCGCGTTCGTAAAGCAGCAAGGCTGGACGCCGGCGCCGGAAACGCGGGAAGCGCCGGATGAGGCCGCGCTGGAAGAAAAGCCGGTCAGGATGCCGCCGGTGCGGCCGCAACAGCAGCCGGAAAGCTAGCGCCCCTCGCGCCGCGCCATAAATGCCAGGCGCTCGAACAGATGCACGTCCTGTTCGTTCTTGATGAGTGCGCCGTGCAGCGGCGGGATCAGCTTCTTCGGATCGCGCTCGCGCAAAATTTCCGGACCGATGTCTTCCACCATCAGGAGCTTGAGCCAGTCGAGCAGTTCCGACGTCGACGGCTTCTTCTTCATGCCGGGCACGTCGCGGATTTCATAAAACAGCTTGAGCGCTTCCGACACCAGCCGCTGCTTGATGCGGGGGAAATGCACCTCGATGATCGCGGTCATGGTGTCGGCGTCGGGAAAGCGGATGTAGTGGAAGAAGCAGCGGCGCAGGAAGGCGTCGGGCAATTCCTTTTCGTTGTTCGAGGTGATGACCACGATCGGGCGACGCCGCGCCTTGATGGTCTCGCCGGTCTCGTAAACGAAGAACTCCATGCGGTCGAGCTCCTGCAACAGGTCGTTGGGAAACTCGATGTCGGCCTTGTCGATCTCGTCGATCAGCAGCACCGGACGCTCGTCGGCGACGAAGGCGTCCCATAATTTTCCGCGCTTGATGTAATTGCGGATGTCTTTCACGCGTTCGTCGCCGAGCTGGCTGTCGCGCAGGCGCGAGACCGCGTCGTATTCGTAGAGGCCCTGCAGCGCCTTGGTGGTCGACTTGATGTGCCACTCGATCAGCGGCGCGCCGATCGCCTTGGCGACTTCCAGCGCCAGCACGGTCTTGCCGGTGCCGGGCTCGCCTTTGACGAGCAGCGGCCGCTCGAGCGTGATCGCGGCGTTGACGGCGACCTTCAGATCGTCGGTCGCGACATATTCCTTTGTGCCTTCAAAACGCATTCACACGTTCCCTGCCGACGCGCTGCGGTCATCAATAAACATATCTTAACCGCGCGCATGGAATAACGACGCGGGAAAAATCAGTTGCAAGGTGGGCATTACGACCAATGCACGATGCCGCGCAAGCCTACAGAAAAATAGCCAGAACGGTCGGAAATCCACGCGAAATAGAAGCCAATCTGCTGCTTCATGCCGCCTCGCAACTACAGTCGATTCAAGATCGCTGGGAAGGCAAAAAGCGCGACCTCGACGGCGCGTTGCTTTTCAATCGCAAGCTTTGGACAATTTTTCTGACGTCAGCGACAGAGCCGGAAAATCCTCTTCCGGCCGAAATCAGACAGAATGTCGCCAATCTCGGCCTGTTTGTTGTCAAACACACTCTATCGATATTAGCGGATCCACGCCCCGACAAGCTTAGCTCTTTGATCGGAATCAACCGGGACATAGCGTCCGGATTGCTGGGACGAGCATAAGGCGCGAGCAGCGATTTTCCGTCAGCGCTCAGGTCCGTCTCCAGAACCCGGCGTCTCCACTTGACCAGCGCGGCTGCCTTAAGGGTCAGTTAACGATATATTTTATTAACTAATTAATGAAAACCTGCCGACGGGATGGGAAAAGAACTCCTCTTTGAGTCCGGCAAAAATCTTGACCCGTCGGACTGGCGAGCTATTCGAGCCCAAGGGCACCGGATGCTCGATGATATTCTCGATTACATCGAATTCATCCGCGAACGTCCGGTGTGGCAACCAATCCCGGATAGCGTTCGAGCGCGTTTCCGCGAAGCCGTGCCGACGGGACCAACCGATCTGGCGACGGTCCATGACGAGTTCTTGCGGCACATTCTTCCTTTTGCCACCGGCAATACTCATCCTGGTTTTATGGGCTGGGTGCATGGTGGGGGCAACGTGCCTGGCATGTTGGCGGAGATGCTTGCTGCCGGTCTCAATGCAAATCTCGGCGGCCGGGACCATGTCCCGATCCAGGTCGAACAGCAGATCACCCACTGGCTACGCCAGCTCTTTGATTTCCCAAGTTCCGCAAGCGGGTTGTTTGTCACCGGCTCGTCAATGGCAAACTTGCTTGGCGTTCTTGTCGCGCGAACTCGCGAACTGGGAATGGAGGTGCGCCGCAAGGGAATCGCGTCGACCAATAAGCGCTTAATCGCCTACGCATCTGCTGCCGCTCATGGCTGTATTGCGCAGGCCCTGGATTTGTCCGGTCTCGGCATTGAAGCACTTCGTAGAATTCCGACGAACGACCTCCATCAGATCAACCTCGACGCGCTCAAAGCTGCGATCGCAGCCGATCGTGGCGCAGGCCTTACCCCGTTTCTCCTGGTCGGGATGGCGGGCACCGTCGATACTGGCGCCATCGATGAGCTTACGGAGCTCGCCAGCATCGCGCGTCGGGAAAAGATATGGTTCCATATCGATGGCGCCTTTGGCGCTCTCGCGATAATGGCGCCAGACATCGCGCCGATGCTCGCCGGAATCCAACAAGCAGACTCCATTGCGCTTGATTTCCATAAATG
>JBAUHH010000293.1:0-2348 GCA_049680165.1 Pseudolabrys sp. | reverse complement strand
CGCGCGTAGATGTCGCGGCCCATCGCGTCCGTGCCGAGCCAATGCGCGTCGTTCGGATGCACCAGCGTGAGCGCGGAATTCGTGGCGATCGGATCATAGCTGGTGAGGAAATTGGCGAACACCGCGGCGAACACGAACACCAGCATGATGACGGCGCCGATAACGCCGAGCGGATGCGAAACGGCATGGTGGCGGATGCGCGACCAGATGCCGTCGGCGTGGACGACTTCGACCGCAGGTTCGGGCGCGTAATCGACGATGGTCATGCCGTGCGCTCCGGTTGCCTAGTTCGCGTATTTGATGCGCGGATCAAGCACCGCGTAGAGCAGATCGACCAGGAAATTGATGAACACCGCGACGAAGGCGATGAACATCACCAGGTTCTGCACGATCGGGTAGTCGCGCCAGCGGATCGCCTCGACCAGGAAGCGCGCGACACCGGGAATGTTGAACACCGTCTCGGTGACGATCAGGCCGCCCATCAGGAACGCGGCCTCGATGCCGATGATGGTGACCACGGGAAGAACCGCGTTACGCAGGGCATGGTGATAATTGACGTTCGAATCGGACGCGCCCTTGGCGCGCGCGGTGCGGATGTAATCCTGCCGCAGCACCTCGAGCATCGACGAGCGCGTCAGGCGCATCACCAGCGCGGACGAGCGAAAGCCCACCGCTATCGCCGGCACGCTGTAGAGCCAGAGCGAATTCCAGAATCCTTTCGGCGGATCGGTGTAGATCGGCAGCGTGCCCGACCAGGCGACGAACGCCATCAGGATCAGAAGTCCCAGCCAGAACGAGGGTAATGACAGACCGCTGAGACTGACCACGCGCAACATATAATCCAGCGGCGTGTTCTGCCGCACCGCGCTGATCACGCCGAGCGGCACGCCAAACAGCACCGCGAACAACAGCGCGAGGCCGGCGAGCTTGGCCGTGATCGGGATGCGCGGCGCGATCTCGTCGAGCGCCGGTTTTTCGGACACGTACGAGTAACCGAGGTCGCCGTGCGCCAAACCGCCGATCCAGTCGGCGTACTGGATGACGATCGGCTTATCGAGGCCCAGATCGTGCTCAAGCTTCGCCTTCTCGGAAACGTCGATCATTCCCGCCGCGTCAAACAGGATATCCGCGATGTTGCCGGGTACGAGCCGCAGCATCACGAAAATGAGCACGGAAATTCCGAAAAGCGTCAGGAGCATCAAGATGAAGCGCCTGATCAGGTAGCTCCCCAACGTATCCTCCCAGTCGCTCGGGGATCGGCGCCTGCCCGCTCCAAATTGGCCAGGCGCCGGTGCAAGACGCCGCGACGGCCGCTGACGGCCGCCGCGCGCCTGCCTGTCGTTACGCGCTTACTTGTCCAGCCAGACGTCCTCGTAACGGTAGCCGTTGTAGGCGCTGTTGTTCATGATCGTCATGTTCTTGACGAACGGCTTCCAGCAGGTGCCGGTGCGGGCGTGGAAGAGAATCGGCCGCGCCACGTCTTCCTGCAGCTTCTTGTCGATGTCCCACACCATCTGCTTGCGCTTGGCAACGTCGGTTTCGACCGATTGCTGGTCGAACAGCTTTTGCAGGTCCTTGTTGCAGTAGTGCGTGTAGTTGCGCTCCGAGCCGCAGCCGAAGTTCTCGTAGAAGGCCTGGTCGGGATCGTCGATGCCGTTGCCGGTGAGATTGAGGCCCACCGAGTAGTCGTTGCGCGCGACCTTTGCGAACCACGCGCTCGACTCGACTGGATCGAGCTCGGCATCGATGTAGATGCTCTTGAGCTGGTCGATCAGCACCACCGCCGGATCGCGGTAGGTGGCGAGATTGCGGGTCGACACCTTGATCTTGAGTGGCTTGTCGGCGCTGTAGCCGAGCTTGGTCATGATCGCGCGCGCCTGCTCGCGATCCTTCTTGACGTCGCCGTAGCCAGGGATGGTCTTGAGGATATCAGGCGGCAGGCCCCAGACGCCTGCCGGCGGCGGCAGCAACGCGCCGCCCTGGTCGCCCTGCCCTTGCAGAATGATGTCGATGAACGCCTTGCGGTCGAGCGCCATCGCCATTGCCTTGCGCAATTCGAGATTATTGAACGGCGGATTCTCGCGGTTGATGATCAGGTTGGTGCTGACGTTGATCGGCGCGATTTCGCAGATCGCCGTCGGATCCTGCGACTTGATGTCCTTGATCAGCGCCGAGGTCATCTCGGTCGGGAAAGTCATGTCGACCTTGCCGGCGACGAAGGCGAGCACCGCGGTGGCGCGGTTGCGGATGATGGTGAACTCGATGCCGTCGAGATACGGCAGGCCTTTCTTGAAGTAGTCCGGATTCTTCACGAGCTTGATCGACTCGTTCTGCTTCATCTCGACGAA
>JBAUHH010000292.1:0-4127 GCA_049680165.1 Pseudolabrys sp. | reverse complement strand
GATGCGACGCCGATCCAGAACAGCCCCTGAGCCAGCGCGAACACCAAAACGATGATCGCACCCGAGCACGGCCGCAAGCCGACCGCGACCACGGCCGAGAATCCGCGCCGCCAGCCACCAGGACCTGCGAGCTCATTCGGCTCCGGCGCGTGCGCGTGACCCCAGGCGGAAGCCTCCTCGCCGTGCTCGTGGTCGTGGCCATGCACGTGGCTGTGGTGGTCGTGTTCATGACCATGTTGGTGGCCATGATGATCATGTGCATGGTCGTGATGGTGATGATGATCGTGCGCATGAGTTTGATGCGCATGAGCGTGAGCGTGATTTTCGGACCGCAATAAATGCAGGAAGGCGCGGCCCTTTACCCACAACAGGCGCGCACCGATCACGATGATGAAGACGTAGCTCGCCGTCTCGATGACGCGCACGGTGTCGCCCATCACCTTGGCAGTGGCGCCAAGCAGCACCGCGGCAATGGCGACGATGAGCACCGCGACCAGCGCCTGCAACACCGCGGACGCGAACGACAGCGCCACGCCGCGTTTCCAGGTCTCGTCGTTGGCGACGAGATAGGATGAAATCACCGCCTTGCCGTGGCCCGGCCCGGCGGCATGGAAAATGCCGTAGAGAAACGAGATGCCGAGCAGCGTATAGGCGGCGCTGCCGTCGGCTTTCGCCGCGCGGATGGTGCCCGACATCATGCGGTAAAATTCGGCTTGCTTGGCGAAAATCCAGCCGGTAAAGCCGCCGATTTCCGGCGGCGCGGTGCGCGACATGCCGAACGGCTGCGCCAGCGCATGATCGAAAAAGCCCGCCACCAGCAGCGCGCCGATGGCGGCCAACGCAATGCTCACGCAACACATCAAACGAAATCGCACGGACGGCGTCATGCCAACCCCTCGCATCGCTGCGCCGCCCCGCGCATCAATCGACGTCGCTCACCCGCAATTGACCTTGATCTTGTTGGCGAACTGCGCGCCCCACGCCATCGTCACATTCGGCTGATCGGCCGGAATATTGCTCAGCGCCTTGCCTTCCGCGAAGGTCATTTCGCGCGGCCGCTCGAACGTCATCTTGCATTGCGCCGGCAGGTTCGCCGCTGACACTGGCTTGTCTTTCTCGAATTCGAAATCGACGAAAATGGTCGGATCGTAGATATCGATCAGCAAGTTCTTCGCCTTCACCGGCTGCTTGAGCGGCAAAATGAAATGCAGCGTCAGGATCGAATCCTTGAAGTCGAGCCAATATTTTCCGTCCGGCGGATCGGTGAGCGGGGTCTTTTTCCCGTCCGCGGTGACGTAGGTAAAGTAGTCGTACTCCTTGAGCGAGTCGATGTTGACCTTGGCGAGTGGCGCCAGCTCCTCGCGCGTGAACACGCCTTTGGTCTTCGACTCGAGCCCCTGCGTGGCGAAGACCGAAAACATGTCGTCGAACGCCCAGGTGTGCTGCACGCCGGTGATCGTGCCATCCGGCGCATAGACGAGCTCCGTCTTCATCGTCACCCAGACATGCGGATGCGCGTCCGCGCGAGCCACGAAGACAAGCGCGAGCAGTCCGGCAACGAGAATGCGAGGGAAGATCGCCATCGAGTCGGCACCATACCACGGAGTACGGCGGATTGGCGGCAGCCGCATAACCGCGGCGTTAACGCCGCGACGTTATACCGTTACCATTGCCGGTCAGAATTTCACTTCGGTGAAAAGCCTGACGGTGGCGCCGGGCATCAGTACCTCGTCCTTAGTATAGGACACGGAGTTGCGGATGCCCTGATTCAACAGGTTGGTGCCGCTGATGCCGACGGTTATTTCGCGCGTGTCGCCGGGCGCCGGGTGCTCGGCCTTCCAGCGATAACTGATCTCTAACCGCAGGTCATTGTAGCCGGGCGTCGGTGTTTCGCCGGTCGCCGCGATGTCGTGCTGCGCGAACGCGTGAAGCAGGCTGACCCGCGCAAGCCAGTCGGCGTCGCGCCAGAATAGCCCGCCGCCAGCGCGCACCGGAGGGATGCGTGGCACGTTGCTGCCGTCGGTGAAGGTCGCGCGCACAACATCGAACTGGCTTTCGATGCCGAATTTTCCCGTGCCGAGCGGCAGCAAATCCCATTGGCTCTGGAATTCGCCGCCGCGGAAGACGGCATCCGCCTGCGAATAGATCGCCTCGTTGAGGTCGCCGCCGCCGACGCTGCAATTGCCGCTATCGTCGCAAGTGTTACCGGTCAGCCGCCGATAGATGAAGCCCTTGAAGCGCGTGTAATAGGCGGTGGCCTCGAAGCGGAAAGGCCCCTCGGGGTGGCGCAAGCCTATTTCCAGCGAATCTGCGGCTTCGATCGCAAGATTTGGATTGCCCTTGTCAAACGTCGCGGTCGCGTCATGGCCGCCGCCAGAGAACAACTCGGCCGGCTTCGGCGCGCGCTCCACATGTTGCGCCGTGATGCTGCCAACAAGACCCCCGTTGAAATTCTGGATGAGGCCGAAGCTCAGACTTTTCGGCGTGTAGCCGGGCGAAATTGGCGTCGACACCATCACGCCGGGCGCCGGAAACAAGCGTGCGTCGCCGGAAAGATCGACGCGTTCGATGCGCCCCGCGATCTGCGCCTTGGTCGTATCGCTGAATTTGAACTCGTTGAACATGTAGGCGGCGATGCGCCAGTTCGAATTCGGATCCCAAAGCCCTGCGCCATCGGGGCTGGGCGCCGTCAACTCCTGATGGCCGCCTTGCATGCCGATTGCGGTGGTCAAAGTGGCGAACCGCATATCGAAGGGTGCCAGTTGCGCCTCGATACGCCCCTCCTGCTCCCGGTTGGTGAACGTCTGCCGTATGCCATCACTCGCGGGATTGGTATCGTCGGCAAGGCCGATCTCATTGTGCTTGTAGTCGGTGACGCCACCCCAGAAACGGATGGCGTCGACGGCATCGTTGGGCGCGCGCCACTCGCCCTTGCTCAGCACCTTGGTCTGCTGCGCGTCGATGCGCGTGTTGTGGTCGTCCCCGTCTATACCGGGGATGTGATAGAGCGCGTCGTTGTGCGTGACGGCCAGTCCGAGGAAGCCTTCGTTGAAAATGTAGGAGCCGCCGACCGACTGGCCGTCATCGCGCGCGGCGGAATTCGGCTGCCGGCCGTCGAACGAACCGGGCTGCGTCGCATGTGGCGCTTCCGCCGGATTGGGCGGCGTGAGATACGGATAGCGCGGTACACGATAATCGTTCGTGCTGCGGGCGAATGCATCCGCATGCAACGCGAAATTTCCGCCGCCGGCGTCGAGCAGCACCGCGCCGTCGGCGCCATTATCGGATGAGGTGCCGGCGCCGCGCAATTCGGTGCTGATGCCGCCGGGCGGGATGACGGTCGGGATGCGATTGTTGGTCGTTTCTACCACACCGCCGATCGCCTGCGATCCGAAACGCAGCGTGGCTGGCCCGCGAATAACTTCGACTTTATCCGTCGTGAGCGGATCGACCGGCACGAAATGATCCTCACCCAGGTCTGACGCACCGTTTGCGCCGATTCCGTCTTCCTGAATGCGCACACGATTGACGTCGAGGCCGCGAATGATCGGTCGGCTCGACGCCCCGGGTGCGAAGCTCGAGCCCGTGATGCCGGGTTTTGCGAACAACAGATCGCCGAGGGTCGCGGCGCCGTTGCGACGGATGTCTTCGCTCGGCACGACCGTGACGGTCGCGACTTGATCGGCGACGATCGGCAGCTCGCCTTGCAGCCCATCGTTTGCCGTTGGGCTCGCACCTGCCGCCGCCGGACGTGCAATTGGACTTGGCGACGAGACGACGATTTCCGGCAACGCGACCTGCGCTCTCACCGCCGGCACGCAAAGCAGCGCAGCCGCCACGGCCGCCGACTGAAGAAACCAAAACCGGAGACGCATGAGGACTACTCGCGCGATAAGGCTGGGAGGAATATATGTTATGTTATAACATAACGATTTGCCGCAGAGTCAACGAGCGCGGGCCGTACTGTGGAAGAAGCGGCTTTAAGTCAGGCGCTCAGACTCCGGCTGCGCCGCCATCGGCGCGCGGATCGTGGCCACCTTCCAGCGTGCCGTTCGCATGCAGCACCACCGCGCCGGCATGGCCCATGGTGTCGGAATAAGGCTCGCTCAACACATCGACGTCGTGGC
>JBAUHH010000291.1:0-1663 GCA_049680165.1 Pseudolabrys sp. | reverse complement strand
GGCAGGTGGTCTAAATTTGCTATCGTCCCGGCCAAGCGAGCGTAGCGAGCGCGAGCCGGGACCCATATTCCCTGTCTATCGTTTGGCTGCGGAGTATGGGTCCCCGCTTTCGCGGGGACGACAAGTGGCTGGATCGGCGCCCGCCTAACGCGCCGGCCCGTCCGCGGCGAAGTTCCTGCGCATAAGGGGGATTTGCCGTTACCATACCGGCGGTTGGATGTTGCGCGGACGCTGCCGCTCGGGGACATTGGGCGCGGTACCGCGAATCAAGGCGAAGGTGGCCGTCAGGGATGCTTCATGTTGCGCATTAGCGCGATGTTCATCGCCATTTGCATGGTGCTGATCGCCGGCTCGATCGGGGCCGTGCTGTTTCTCGCGGCCGGCCTGAGCGGGATCGTTTCGGCGCTGGCCGCGCTGGCCGCGCTCGTCGGCATGATGCTCTACAACGTCGTCGCCAACCGCCTGCGCGACCGCAGCGACCTGGGCGACCAGATCGCCGATTTGTCGCGCGGCACCGCCGATCTCGCTCGCCAGGTGGCGGAAATCGGCCGGAGGCTCGGCGCCATGGAGAACCGGGTCGACTCGACCGTCAACCGCGCGCGCGGCGCGGTCGATCCGCTTGCCGCCGAAATCGGTGAGCTCGGCGGACTGGTGAAGCAATTGGCGCAAACCGTCGCGGCGCACGAGGGCGAGCTGAACAACCGCGCCAAGGCCATGGCCGAGATGGCGGAAGCATCGGCGCCGATCGGCACCCCGATTGCGCAAGACAGCGGGCCAATGCCGGTCGCGTCGGTGGAGCCCGCGCCGGCCGCCGTCGAGCCGGGCGAGCTCGATCTCACCGAAAAAGACACGGTCGACGGCACGCGCCGCTTCCGCGGCATGAGCCGCGAAAACATCATCGCCCTGATCGGCAGCGCGGTCGACGCCAACCGCATCGATCTCTACCTGCAACCGATCGTCACGCTGCCGCAGCGCAAGGTGCGCTACTACGAGGCGCTGTCGCGGCTGCGCACCGACGAGGGCGACGTCGTGCCGGCGGCGGACTTCATCGAGTTCGCGGAAAGCTCCGGCACGATGCCGAAGATCGACAACCTGCTGCTGTTCCGCTGCGTGCAGGTTCTGCGCCGGCTGCAACTGAAAAATCGCGACGTCGGCCTGTTCTGCAATATCGGCGGCGCCACCTTGCAGGATGCGATCTATTTCAAGCAGTTCTTCGATTTCATGGACGCCAATCGCGTGCTCGGCCCCTCGATGCTGCTCGAGTTTACCCACGCCGCCTATCGCTCTTTCGGGCCGCTCGAGCACGAGGCGCTCGCCGCGCTCGCCGAGCGTGGCTTCCGCTTTTCGCTCGACCATATTGCCGACCTGCGCATTGAGCCCAAGGAACTGGCCGACCGCGGCTTCCGTTTCGTCAAGGTGCCGGCGAAAATGCTGCTCAGCCGCATCACCGGCGCGTCAAGCGACATTCACCCCGCCGATCTCGCCGATCTGCTGGCGCGCTCCGGCATCGATCTGGTTGCCGAGCGGATAGAGAGCGAAAGCATGGTAGTCGACCTGCTCGACTACGACGTGCGCTTCGGCCAGGGCTTCCTGTTCTCGCCGCCGCGGCCGGTGCGCGCGGAGGCCTTGCAAGGCGTCGCCGATGGCGGCAAGACCACGGGCG